>NZ_JAQQPS010000014.1:0-171679 GCF_036688685.1 Massilia sp. S19_KUP03_FR1
CCAGTCCAATAAAACTTTTCAGGGGCAGGTCGCTCGAGGCCGACACGCACAAGATCGTGTAGGCGATGCCGCCGCACTTAGCCTCGGCGCCGTGCACGCGCTGAGGCAGCAAGACGTGATCGGCAATACCGTCCGGGAAGGCGATCCGCAGGCGCAAGGCCCGGTGCAAGGTGTCAAACTGCTGGCCCGAGAACATCAGGTCGATCAGGTCGTTGACGTTTTCCATTCACACTCCACCGTAAATAACTAACTTGTGCGCAACTGGTAGCGCAAATGTCCTGGACCGAGAACGCTGTCGTTGCAAACTTCGAAGCGAAGCAGGCCACCACTGCGGAATCAAAACTCGAGTATTGAACTGTTGAGCCTGGGCAATTTGCGAATTCTCAATGATCCAACGTGATCTCCTGAAAACAACAGGTGCGTCATCGTGGTCGTTTTTAAAATTGAAAAGCTTCGGAAACTACCTGGTCGACGACATCGGCGCCACCATCAGCGCCAGCGCCAGCGACGTCCCGGAGCCTGTCAATACGGGGCCCCGTGCTATCCTGCGGCGCATCCGTTTTCGCGAGAGACCATGAAACCATCGATCCTGCTGTTCAGCCTTTTCGGCGCCCTCAGCACCAGCGCATACGCACTGGACCCCCTCAGTTACGCCCACTATGACCAGGTCAAAACCCGCGCCGTCCACCTCGACCTCGCGGCCGACTTCACCCATAAAACGCTGTCCGGCTATGCTGAACTGACGCTCGACTGGCTCGACCCTGCCGCGCGCACGCTCGACCTCGACACGCGCGGTCTGGCCATCGCGCGCGTGCAGGTGCAGGACGCACAGGGCAAGTGGACGCCGGCGCCGTTCACCCTCGGCAAGCTCGACCCGGAAAAGGGCCAGGCACTGCACATCGCGCTGACCAGCCAGCCGCCGAAGGTGCGCATCGATTACCGCACGGCGCCCGATGCCGCGGCGCTGCAATGGCTCACGCCCGCGCAGACCCTGTCGGGCAAGAGACCCTTCATGTTCAGCCAGTCCGAGACCATCAACGCGCGCTCATGGGTGCCGCTGCAGGACACCCCGGCCGTGCGCTTTACCTACACCGCGCGCATCGCCGCGCCGGCCGGCCTGCGCGTGGTGATGAGCGCCGACAACGACGCAAAAGCGACCGGCAAGGGCGGCTGGAAATTCACCATGCCGCAGCCAATTCCTTCCTACCTGCTGGCGATCGGCATCGGTGAACTGGAAGCGCGCTCGCTGGGTGGACGCACCGGCGTGTATGCCGAGCCGCTGCGCATCAAGGCGGCCGCATATGAACTGGCCGATACCGAGAAAATGGTCGCCGCCGCCGAGTCGCTGTATGGCCCGTATCGGTGGGGGCGTTACGACATGCTGGTGCTACCGCCGTCGTTTCCCATCGGCGGCATGGAAAACCCGCGCCTGACGTTTTTGACGCCGACCATGATCGCGGGCGACCGCAGCCTGGTCGACCTGATCGCGCATGAACTGGCACACAGCTGGTCCGGCAACCTGGTCACCAACGCCTCGTGGAAGCACTGGTGGCTCAACGAGGGTTTTACCACCTACGTTACGACCCGCATCCTGGAAAAACTCTACGGTGAAGAAGTGGCGACGATGAACCTGCAGCTGGAGCAGGAAGAAGCGCTCGAGCTGATTAAAACCATCGCGCCCGCAAAGCAGGCACTGTTGACCAAAGATGCGGATACCTCCTCCGCACAGTACACCGACGATTCGCTGGCTTACCCGAAAGGCGCCTGGTTCCTGCGCACCCTCGAGCAGCGTGCCGGCCGCGCCGTGTTCGACCCTTTCCTGCGCGGCTGGTTCGACCAGCACGCCTTCCAGAGCGTGACGACCGACCAGTTCGAGTCTTACCTGCGCAGCGCTTTGCTGAGCAAACACCCTGGCGTGATGAGCGACGCGGAGCTCGACGACTGGCTGCACGGCCCCGGCATTCCCGCCAGTGCGGTGCACGCCAGTTCGGCGCGCCTGGCCGCGCTCGACCTGAAACGGGTGCAGTGGCTGAAAGGCGATCTGCGCACAGAACAATTGGACAGCAAAGGCTGGAGCGCGCTCGAGTCGATGAAGTTCCTCAACGATATCGATGAACATGCCACCCTTGCCCAGTTGCGCGAGCTGGACGCCGCGGCCCATCTGACCGGTAGCCGCAACAATGAAATCGCCTTCCGTTTTTATCGTGCCTCCATCCACGCCGGCAACCGCGCAATACGCCCGCAACTGGAAGCCTTCCTGCTCAGCGTGGGACGCCAGAAATTCGTGATCCCGCTGTACACGGCATTGCGCAAGGACGCCGCCGACAAGGCCTGGGCCGAACAGGTCTACCAGCGCGCGCGAGCGCGCTACCACCCGGTCACGCAAGCGAGCGTCGACAAACTCATGAACACGAAATAAGGACCGTACTGTGCACGCTCTCACCCGCATCGCCGCCGCATTCATCATCGCATTTTCCGCCGTCGGCGCCAGCGCGCAAACGACGGTGCCGGTCGCCGCCAGCGCCGCCTATAACCTCGAGGCCGACGTCACCCGCGTCATGAAAGCGTTCGACGTGCCCGGCATCGCGATTGCCATCGTCAAGGACGGCAAAGTCGTCGCCACGCGCGGCTTCGGCGTGCGCAAGCTGGGCCAGCCGGCGCTGGTCGACGCAAACACGCTGTTCGAAGTCGCCTCGAACTCGAAAGCCTTTACGGCCGCCGCGCTGGCGATGCTGGTCGACGAGGGCAAGCTGGCCTGGGACGACCCGGTCACCAAACACCTGCCCGACTTCCAGATGTATGACGCGTATGTGACCCACGAAATGACGGTGCGTGATCTGCTGACCCACCGCAGTGGCCTGGGCCTGGGCGCCGGCGACTTGCTGTGGTGGCCGAAGACGACGTTCAGCACCGATGAAATCATCGAGAAGCTTCGCTACATCAAGCCGGCGACGAGCTTTCGCAGCGCGTACGCCTACGACAACCTGCTGTATATCGTGGCCGGCAAAATCATCGCCGCCAAATCCGGCAAGAGCTGGGGCGACACGGTGCGCGAAAAAATCCTGAACCCGGTCGGGATGACGGGCACGACCACCAGCCTGGCCGAAGGGGCGGCGATTGCCAACCAGTCCGGCCCGCACAGCAAAGTCAACGACCGTATCACGCTGGTCAAGCCATTCCCGGTACCGAATGCCGTCGGCGCGGTCGGCATCAACACCAATGCCGAAGATATCGCCAGGTGGATGCAGGTGCTGCTCGACGGCGGCAAGATTGCGGCCAAAGGGATGGATGCCAATGGCAAGCCGGTGCGCCTGTACAGCGACGCGCGGGCCAAGGATTTGTGGACGGCGCAGACGCCGATCATGATCGGCGAGCCGCCGGCGGCGTTGGCGGCAACCAGGCCTAATTTTTCGGCGTACGGCCTGGGCTTCAGACTGCGCGACTATCACGGCCAAAAGGTCGCCATGCATGGCGGCGCACTGATCGGATTCTATTCACGCCTGGTGCTCGTGCCGGAATCGAAACTGGGGATCGCGATTTTCACCAATGCGGAGAGCGACGAGGCGCTCGATGCGATGCAATACCGCTTGCTGGACCAGTATATGGGCATTGCGCCGACCGACTGGATCGGCATCATCGCCGACCAGGAAAAGAAGATACATGCGAAAGAGCTGGCGCGCGTAAAAGCGGCGGATACGAGCCGCGTGGCGGCATCAAAACCGTCGCTGGCGCTGGCCGACTACGACGGCGATTACCAGGATGCGTGGTACGGCAAGGCGACCATCGGCCACGTGGGCAAGAAGCAGATCCTGACGTTCACGCGCACGCCAGATCTGACGGGAGAGCTGGAGCACTTCCAGCACGATACCTTCATCGTGCGCTGGAAGCAGCGTAGTTTACATGCGGACGCGTACGTGACCTTCGCGCTCAACCCGGACGGCTCGATCGACCGCATGCGCATGGCGCCGGTGTCGACCGAGACGGATTTCAGTTATGACTTCCAGGATTTGAATTTTGTGCCGGTTGCGGCGGGGAACCAGGCCGCTTCACAATAGCGTTTACTTCGCCGGCTTCACAAACTTCAGCGTCATCCGATCACTCTCCCCAATCGCCTGGAGCGCGGCGCGGTCTTCATCCTTGTTCGCGTACGTCGGCGGCAGCGCCCACACGCCGTTTTTATGTTCGGCGTTGTCCTTCGGGTTGGCGTTGATCTCCGACTTCGCCACCAGCTTGAAGCCGGCTTTCTCGGCGATGCCAATCACATACGACTCCTTCACGTAGCCGGTCGACGCGGTCGCATCCTGCGTCGCGCTCGCCGGCAGGCGGTGGTCGACCACACCCAGCACGCCGCCTGGTTTGAGCACCGCGTACATCTGCTTGAACACATCGACCACGGCGGCGTCGCCACCCCCGACCCAGTTATGCACGTTGCGGAAGGTGAGCACCATGTCGACGCTGCCGGCCGGGGCGATGTTGTAGCTCGACGGTGGGTTGAACACGCTGACGACGGCCTTGTCGTAGATGGCCGGATTCGAATCGAGCTTCTTCTGGAACGCCATGCCGGTACGCTTGACCGGATCGGGCACGGAACCCGCGCCGATGTATTTGCCGTTCTCGCGCAGGTAAGGCGCCAGGATCTCCGCGTACCAGCCACCGCTCGGCACCAGTTCCACCACCGTCATGGTCGGCTTGATGCCGAAAAAGCTCAAGGTTTCGTAAGGGTGGCGATACACGTCGCGGGCGACGTTGGCAGGCGTGCGCGTGGTCGCGCCGACGGCGGCTTTCAGTGCATCGTCGGCGGCGTGGGCGGCGCTCATCGCGCTGGCGCCCAGCAGGGCGGCCATGATCAGTCGTTTCATTTTTTGTCGGTCTCCGGGTCATCGCGCGGACGGCGCCGCGCACGAAGGGATCATCGGGGATGGGTGTGAGCGAGTCAACAAGATTGTGCCCAATCGGCGTGCTGGCTGTACATACGCCGGTAACCAACACGTGGTAGATATGTATAAAGATTGCCTATTCAAAACCTTGTAGTGCTGTTATCGTTTATCCGATTTGTCGTCCGATCCCGGTGGCATATGGGTTCGGTCCTTGTGGGTGATATCAGGAGATCGCATGGAACGTCGCACTTTTCTCAACATCAGCGGACTGGCCCTCGGGACGATGATGCTGCCAATCGCCGGGAACGTCATTGCAGCCGAAGAGCTGCTCACACCCCTGGCCACGAAATTCAAGAAGACCCTCGCCGACACTGCGTTGACCGCCGCAACCCAGGCCGGCGCGAGCTACTGCGACGTGCGCATCGGGCGTTACCTGAACCAGTTCATCACCACGCGCGACCTGAACGTCGAGAACGTCGCCAATACCGAATCGGCCGGCGTCGGCGTGCGCGTCATCTGCAACGGCGCCTACGGCTTTGCCGCCACCAGCGACATGTCGCCGGACGCCGTGGCCAACGCCGCCCGCCAGGCGGTCGCCATTGCCAAGGCCAATTCGCGCCTGCAAACCGAGCCGGTGCAACTGGCCCCCGTCAAAGGCGTGGGCGAAGTGGCCTGGGCTACGCCGTTCAAGAAGGACTGGCGCGCGGTGCCGATCAAGGAAAAGGCTGAACTGCTGATCGCCGCGAACAAGGCCGGCATGGACGGTGGCGCCAGTTTCATGCAGTCGGTGCTGTTTCAGGTGAACCAGCAAAAGTACTTCGCGTCCACCGACGGCTCCTACATCGATCAGGACGTGCACCGCATCTGGGCCCCGGTGTTCGCGACTGCCGTCGACAAAGCCAGCGGCAAATTCCGCTCGCGCTCGGGTCTGTCCGCGCCGGTCGGCATGGGTTACGAATACCTCGACGCGCGCCCGCAGGACAAGATCCGTGCCGCCGGCGGCGTCGCCACCCTGTACAAGAATTCGTATGACCTGATCGAAGACGCGCGCGCCGCCGGGCGCGATGCGAAAGCCAAGCTGACCGCCAAATCGGTCACACCGGGCAAATACGACCTGGTTTTGTCGCCAGAACACCTGTGGCTGACGATTCACGAGTCGGTGGGGCACCCCACCGAACTTGATCGCGTGCTCGGTTATGAAGCCAATTACGCCGGCACCAGCTTTGCCACGCTCGACAAATGGGAATCGAAAAAATTCAAGTACGGTTCGCCGAACGTGAACATCGTCGCGGATAAAACCACGCCGGGTTCCCTGGGCTGCATCGGTTACGACGACGAAGGCGTGCGCGGCAAACGCTGGGACATCATCCGCGACGGCATCCTGGTCAACTACCAGGCCACGCGCGACCAGGCCCACATCATTGGCGAGAAGGAATCGCAGGGCTGCTCATACGCCGACAGCTGGAGCAGCGTGCAGTTCCAGCGCATGCCCAACGTGTCGCTGGAGGCGGGCAAGAAAAAGCTGACGCCGGACGAGATGGTCAAGGACATCAAAAAGGGCATTTATATCGTCGGTGACGGTTCGTTCTCGATCGACCAGCAGCGCTACAACTTCCAGTTCGGCGGCCAGCTGTACTACGAAATCAACAACGGCAAGATCGGCGCGATGCTCGAAGACGTGGCTTACCAGTCGAACACCCAGGAATTCTGGAACGCCTGCAGCGCCACCTGCGACGACCGCGACTGGCGCATGGGCGGCTCGTTTTTTGATGGCAAAGGCCAGCCGCCGCAGATCAGCATCGTCTCGCACGGCGCTTCGACGACGCGCTTCAACGGCATCAATGTGATCAACACCGCACGCAAGATTGGTTAATCCATGACTATCCTGACCGCAGAACAAACCAAAGCGCTGACCGAGCGCCTGATGAAGTTTTCCAAGGCGGACGAATGCATCGTCACCGTCAACGGCGCGCGTACCGGCAACATTCGCTTCGCCCGCAATACCGTCTCGACCGCCGGCCTGTCCGACGACACCAGCATCGCCGTGCAGGTTGCCTTCGGTAAACGCCAGGGCACTGCCACCATCAACGAGTTCGATGACAAGTCGCTGGAAAAAGTCGTGCGTCGCGCCGAAGACCTGGCACGCCTGGCGCCGGAAAACCCGGAGTTCATGCCAGCCGTGGCCAAGCAGGTTTTTAAGTCGACCGATACCTTCAGCGCCCGCACCGCCGCCATCGACCCGGAGTTTCGCGCCCAGGCCGCGGCCTACGCCCTTGAGGCCTGCCGCAAGCAGAACCTGGTGGCAGCGGGCTTTTTTACCGACCGCACGTCGTTTTCCACCATCGCCAATTCGAACGGCGTGTTCGGCCACCAGGCCGTGACTGGCCTCGACTTCACGTGCACCGTGCGCACGGCCGACGGCCGCGGCTCGGGCTGGGTCACGCGTTCGGCGCGCGATGCCGGCCGCTTCGACGCGCGTGAAGCGGTCGACGTGGCCATCGAAAAAGCCCTGCGCTCGGTCGAAGCCAAGGCCATCGAACCGGGCCGCTACACGGTCATCCTGGAGCCGGCCGCCACCTCGGACCTGCTCGGCTACATGCTGGGCGGCTTCGATGCACGCCAGGCCGACGAAGGCCGCAGCTTCCTGTCCAAGAAGGGCGGCGCCAGCCGCCTGGGCGACAAATTGTTCGACAGCCAGGTCAATATCTGGGCCGACCCGTGGGACAAAGACGTGCCTGTGCTGCCGTGGGATAACCAGAACATGCTGGCGCGCGAACGCACGGCGCTGATCAAGGATGGCCGCGTGAATGCGCTCGACTATTCGCTGTTCTGGGCCGCCAAGAAGGGCGTGCGCCCGACCGCCAGTGCCGGCAACATCATCATGGCGGGGACAAGCAAGTCGACCGCGGAACTGATCGCCAACACCAAGAAAGGTGTGCTGGTCACGCGTACCTGGTACATCCGCATGGTCGATCCGCAATCGGTGGCGCTGACGGGCCTGACGCGCGATGGCACCTTCTACATCGAGAACGGCAAGATCAAGCACCCGATCAAGAACTTCCGCTTCAACGAAAGCCCGGTCACGATGCTCAACAATATCGAGGAAATCGGCAAGCCGGTCATCATCTCCGGCGACGAATCGCAGTACGCGATGCTGATCCCGCCGATGAAAGTGCGCGACTTTAATTTCACGTCGCTGTCCGACGCGGTGTAAGGAACACAGATGGAACGTCGTACATTTCTGAAGATCGGCGGCGGCGCCGCTGGTTCGTACCTCAGCCCTATTTTCGTTCCGGTCTTCGGCAACGCGATTGCCGCCGAAGACCTGATGGCCCCCATGGCCGTGGCGGCGAAGAAGGCGCTGGCCGATGTGGCCATGAACGCGGCCACCAAAGCCGGCGCCAGCTACTGCGACGTGCGGATCGGGCGCTACTTAAATCAGTTCATCACCACGCGCGACCTGAACGTCGACAACGTCGTCAACACCGAGTCGAGCGGCATCGGCGTGCGCGTGATTGCCGGCGGCGCCTATGGTTTCGCGTCGACCAACAGCATGGCGCCGGACGCGGTGGCCACTGCCGCGCGCCAGGCCGTGGCAATTGCCCGCGCCAATGCCAGGCTGCAGACGGAGCCGGTGCAACTGGCGCCGGTGAAGGGCGTGGGCGAAGTGCGCTGGGCCACGCCGTTTACGCGCGACTGGAGAGCCGTGCCGGTCAAGGACAAGGCGGAGATGCTCATAGCCGCCAATATGGCCGGCCTGGACGCCGGCGCCAGCTTCATGACGGCGAACCTGTTCCAGGTGAACCAGCAAAAGTATTTTGCGTCCACCGATGGTTCCTACATCGACCAGGACATCCACCGCCTGTGGGCGCCGATCAATGCGACCGCGGTCGACAAGGCCAGCGGCAAATTCCGCTCGCGCGCCGGCCTCGCTTCGCCGGTCGGCATGGGCTATGAATATTTCGATGCCCGCGCCGCCGACAAGGTAAAAGCCGCCGGTGGCGTCGCGACGCTCTACACGCGTTCCTACGACATCGTGGAAGAAGCCCGCATCGCCGGGCGCCAGGCGCGCGAAAAGATCGGGGCAAAATCGGTCGAGCCGGGTAAATATGACCTGGTGCTCTCGCCCGAAAACCTGTTCCTGACGATCCACGAGTCGGTCGGCCACCCGACTGAGCTCGACCGCGTGCTGGGCTACGAAGCCAATTACGCCGGGACCAGCTTTTGCACGCTCGATAAATGGGAGTCGAAGAAATTCAAATTCGGTTCCGAACGCGTGAACATCATCGCCGACAAGACCACGCCGGGTTCGCTCGGCGCGGTGGGCTACGACGATGAAGGCGTGGCGTCGAAACGCTGGGACATCATCCGTGACGGCATCCTGGTCAACTACCAGGCCACGCGCGACCAGGCCCACATCATCGGCGAAAAAGAATCGCACGGCTGCTCGTATGCCGACAGCTGGAGCAGCGTGCAGTTTCAGCGCATGCCGAACGTGTCGCTCGCCGCCGGCAAAACCCCGCTCACGCCCGACGACATGGTGAAGGACGTCAAGAAGGGCATTTATGTGCTCGGACGCGGCTCGTACTCGATCGACCAGCAGCGCTACAACTTCCAGTTCGGCGGCCAGCTGTACTTTGAAATCAAGGATGGCAAGATCGGCCAGATGCTGGAAGACGTGGCCTATCAGTCGAACACGCAGGAATTCTGGAATGCCTGCAGCGCCATTTGCGACCAGCGCGACTGGCGCATGGGCGGCTCCTTCTTCGACGGCAAGGGCCAGCCGAGCCAGGTCAGCGCGGTGTCGCACGGTTCATCGACGACCCGTTTCAACGGTATCAATGTGATCAACACCGCCCGCAAGGTCGGCTAAGGAGCTGTCGTGAAACTACTCAATCAGGAAGAAGCGAAGCGCCTCACCGACCGCGTGATCGGTTTGTCGAAAGCCGATGAATGCAGCGTCTCTATCGACGGCGCGCGCAAGGGCAATATCCGCTTCGCGCGCAACAGCGTGTCGACCGCGGGCCTGAACGAAGACATCAGCCTGTCGATCACGGTCGCTTTCGGCAAGCGCGTCGGCACCGTGCAGATCAACCAGTTCGACGACAAGGCGCTGCAGGCGGCCGTCGCGCGCGCCGAGGAAGTGGCGCGACTGGCGCCGGAGAACCCGGAATTCGTGCCGGCGCCGGGCAAACAGGTATTCCGCCCGAGCGCCGAATTCGTCGCGGCCACCGCGGCCATCGACCCGGAATTTCGCGCCCAGGTGGCGGCGTACGCCATTGAAGCGGGCCGCAAGGACAAGATCGTCACCGCCGGCTTTTTCACCGACGTAACCGGCTTTGAAACCATCGCCAATTCGAACGGCCTGTTCGGTCACCGTGAATTTACCAATCTCGATTACACGTGTACTGCGCGCACCGAAGACGGGCGCGGTTCGGGCTGGGTGGCGCGTTCCGCCGTCGATGCGCGCCGTTTTGATGCGCGCGAAGCGTCCGCTATCGCCATCGAAAAAGCGCTGCGCTCGGTCGATGCCAAGGCCATGGAACCGGGCCGCTACACGGTGATCCTGGAGCCGGCGGCAACGTCGGAAGTCATCGGCCGCATGTTCGGCGCACTGGGTGCGAGGAATGCCGACGAAGGCCGCAGCTTCATGTCGAAGAAGGGCGGGGGCAACCGCCTCGGCGACAAACTGGTCGACGAGCAGATCCAGGTGTATTCGGACCCGTGGAACACGGACGTGCCGGTCAGCCCGTGGGACAGCCGCTCGCAGCTGGCGCGCCAGCGAACCGACATCATCAAGGATGGCCGCGTGGTCAACCTGGAATACTCGCGCTTCTGGGCGCAAAAGCAGGGCAAGGTGGCCAGCGGCCGCAGCGGCAATATGATCATGGCGGGCGGCACCAAGTCGCTGGAAGAGCTGATCGCGTCGACCAAAAAGGGTGTGGTCGTCACGCGCACCTGGTATATCCGCATGGTCGATCCGCAGTCGCTGGCGCTGACTGGCCTCACGCGCGACGGCACCTTCTACGTTGAAAACGGCAAGATCAAGCACCCGATCAAGAACTTCCGCTTTAATGAAAGCCCGGTGTCGATGCTCAATAACGTCGAAGAGCTGGGGAAACCGGTGATCATCGCCGGCGATGAAGTGCCGTACTCGATGCTGATTCCGCCGATGAAGGTGCGTGATTTTAATTTCACGTCCTTGTCGGACGCGGTGTAAAAAGGTCGCGATGCCCGCTTTCCCCTTCGCCCCCAAGACCGTCATTCCGGCCATTGGCCGAAATGACTCCCGGCCTGCGCGGGGATGACGTGTTCGCAGGTACCGATTAAATGGCCCGCAGCGATTTTTACTTCACCCGTCTGACCTACGAGTCGGGCGACTGGGACGTGGATATCCGCATGCCCAGCAATGTGCTCAACTCGCTCGTGGAGTACACCACCCTGCGCATCGACCCGGTTGAGCGCATGGTGGCGCTGTCCGATAAAAAAATGCTGGAAGCGCCGTTCTGCTACCTGGCCGGTCACAAGCTGGTGCAGTTCACACCCGCCGAGCGGCGCAACTTCGAACAATACGTGCGCGGCGGCGGGTTTGTGCTGGTCGACGACTGCAACCACGATATTGACGGGCTGTTCGCCAAATCGTTCGAAGCCGAGATGGCGAAAATCTTCGGGCCGAAGGCGCTCGCCAAAATCCCGAACAACCATCCGATCTACTCGAGCTTTTTTAAATTCGACGGCCCGCCGAACACGGGCGCCGAACTCAATGGCTGGGGCGACGACCTGGTGCACGATTATTTAAAAGCCATCGTGTTCAATGGCCGCATCCGGGTGCTGTATTCGAACAAGGATTACGGCTGCGAGTGGGATTACGACTTCCGTAACAAACGCTTCCTCGCCGTCGACAATACGAGATTTGCCGTGAATATCATTCAATATGCGTTGGGAGCTTGAACAGTGTCAGAACAATGGAGTGAACCCGAAGTCGCCAGCCTGACCGCCAAGGTCAAGGATCTGAAACTGAGCATGGGCCGCGTCATCATCGGCCAGGATCAAGTTGTCGAGCACCTCATCATCTGCCTGCTGGCCGGCGGCCACGCGCTGGTCGAAGGCGTGCCGGGCCTCGGTAAAACCCTGCTGGTCAAATCGCTGGCGCAGGCCACCGACATGCAATTCCGGCGCGTGCAGTTCACGCCCGACTTGATGCCGTCCGATATCGTCGGCACCGAAATCCTGGAAGAAGACGCGGCCACGCACCAGCGCGTGTTCCGCTTCCAGCAGGGACCCGTGTTTACCCAGGTGCTGCTGGCCGACGAGATCAATCGCGCGCCCCCGAAAACCCAGTCGGCGCTGCTCGAAGCCATGCAGGAACGCTCGGTGACCTTCGCCGGCCACACCTACCAGTTGCCGAAACCGTTCTTTGTGCTGGCCACACAAAACCCGATCGAGCAGTCCGGCACCTATCCGCTGCCGGAGGCGCAGCTCGACCGCTTCCTGCTGCGCATCGACGTCGGCTACCCGACCGAAGACGAAGAAGTCGCGATGGTGGCGGCCACCACCCACGCCGGCCTGCGCGATGCGACGCAGGCGATGGACCTGGCCACGCTGCTGCGTTTGCAGTTGCTGGTGCGCGACATCGAGATTGGCGAGCACCTGCTGCGCTACGCCACGCGCCTGGTGCGCGCGACCCGGCCCGGCGACAGTACTGTGGCGGCGATCCGCAAGCATGTTGGCTGGGGCGCCGGACCGCGCGCGGGCCAGGCGCTGGTGCTGGCCTCCAAGGCACGCGCATTGATGCAGGGCCGGCTGGCGGTCACGCGCGAAGACATCGGCGCCATGCTGCTGCCGGTGCTGGCGCACCGCGTGCTGCGCAATTTTGAAGCGGAAGCCGATGGCGTGGCCATTGCCGACATCCTGGCGTCATTGCGCAGCGAGATCAAGGTCGACTAATTGGTGTCGTCCTCATTGCTGGCGCAGTCCGCCAATCTCGACCTGGTCATCCGCCACGTGCTGGCGGGGCTTGGCCACGGCATTCACGTGGGCGTCGAGCGCGGCGCAGGGGTTGAATTCTCCGAGTACCGGGCCTATGTGCCGGGCGACGAGTGGCGCCGCGTCGACTGGAAACTGCTGGCGCGCGCCGACCGATACTATGTGCGCGAAGCGGAGCGCGACAGCCACGTCGCGGTGTGGCTGGTGCTCGACGCCACCGCATCGATGGCGGAACCGAGCCGCAGCATCGAAGGCCTCGACAAGATCGCGTATGCCCGTTCCATCCTGGCCTGTATCGCGGCGATCGCGCAGCGCCAGGGCGATGCGTTCGGACTGGTGGTGCTACAAGACGGCAAGACGCAATTTACGCCGGCGTCACGCGGCCCGCGCCAGTTACACCGCATCCTGGCACAGCTGCAGAAGGCTGAGCCGGCGGGGCAGCTGCCCGATGCGGCAGCGTTGAAATCGGCACTGCACTTTGCCCGTTCACCCAGCCTGATTGTCGCTGCCAGCGATTTCCTTGACTGGCCGTCGCCCTTGTCCGAAGCGCTGCTGCGCCTTCGCCACATGCGCCACGACGTGCGCGCGCTGCTGCTGCAGACGCAGGCCGAGGTGGACGCCGATTTCAAGCACGGCGCGTATCGCGACCCCGAAGCCGGCGAGGGCATGTTCGGCTTCGACAAATCGATGCAGGGTGCGTATGCCACGGCGCGCGACGCCCACTTCGGCGCCGTGAAAGCGCACAGCCGCCAGCATGATGTGCCGATGCTGGCGGCCCGCATCGAGCAACTGCCCGGCGAAGTGCTGCGCGCGCTGCTCAAGCAGGCGGGGCGCCGATGACGAGCCTGTGGTGGTGGGCGCTGCCCGTCCTGTTGCTGCCCGTCTGGTGGCATCGCCAGCGCCGCCGGCAGGTACAAGCGACGCCGCTGGCCACTGCGCGCTTCCTGCCGAAGTCGGCGCCACGCCAGCTGCGTGCCTGGCGCTGGGTCGATCTCATGCTGTTGGTGCTGCGTTGCCTGCTGCTGGCAACCCTGATTGCCTGGCTGGCCGATCCCGTCGTCGCCTGGCGCGCCGACACGGTGCTGGTGCTGCCGGGTGGCGTGAGCAAGGACCCGCGTGCGGTCGCGCTGCCGACACAGGATGCCATCGGCTGGTTCCGTGCGCGCGAGGCAGAGTGGAAGCCGGATGCAAAGATCACCATCGTCGGGCCGCAAACCATGGCCGCCACGCAGCCGCGCCTGCGCCACCTGATCACCCTGCAGACCGTCACGCCGCCAGTCGCGCTGGCCAAGCGCCACGTGGCCATCTTCAGCGCCACAACGGCGCCCTGGCGCGCCTTGCTCTCTGCCGTGGATGGGCCGGTGCGCTACGTCGTCGATGCGGCGCCGGACGCGCAGACCGAATGGATCGTCTGGGACGAAACCGACGTGGCGCCGCCAGCGGGGCCGTGGCGCGTGGTTCGCACGGCGCTGCCGCTTGACGCTGCGGCTGCGCGTGCGCTGCTCGAAACGTGGCAGCACCAGTATGTCGCACCGGTGCCGTATGTGGCGCCGCCACAGGTGCTGGCGGCCGATCCGTCCGTGCCTGTAAAGAGCCAGGGCGGCGCGTTGCGTGACAAATTGCTCATCGCTCTGATCGCGCTGTTTGCGCTGGAAAGGGGACTGGCGCATGTCCGCAAGCGTTGATCTGAACCAGCGCCTGTGGCGTACCGTGCTGCTGCAGCGCCTGTCGGCATGGTCGCTTGGCGCCGTTCCGTGGCTGCTGATGTCGTGCTGGCCCGGTGCGCTGGTGTGGCTTGCCTGGGTCGGGTGGGACGTCTGGCGCCTGCGCGCACGCGTTGCGCGCGAAGCCAACGCCTGGCTTAACGAAGGTATTCCGGCACTGGAAGACAGCGCCGGCTTGATCGCCGGCGCCGTGTCGCCACTGGCGCAGTTGCAGCGCGCGCGTTTGCTGGCGCGGCTGGACGTCCCTGGCGCCACCTTGCGCGGCATTGTCGCGCGGCGCGTGGCGACGGGCCTGGGCTGGAGCGCGCTCAGCGCCGCTGGCGCGGCAGTGCTGTGGCAGTGGAGCGCCCAGCCTGGCGCCGCACTGTTGCCTGCGGCTGCTGGAAAAACCGCGCCGCCAGCGGTGCCGGAACTGATCATGCAGGTCACGCCCCCGCGCTATACCGGCATCGCGCCCGCCACCGGCCCGGGTCGCGAGGTGCAGGTGCCGGAACAGAGCACAGTCAGCTGGTGCCTGCGCGCCCCTGTCGCGGACGCGCCGCCGATCGAATTGGGTGACGGTCGCCGGCTCAAGGTAGCTACTGCCTGCGCCAGCCTGGTCGCCACCGAATCGCTGACCTGGCGCTGGCGCGGCAGCCGTTTCAATTTGCGCGTACTGGCGGACGAAGCGCCGCACATCTCGATCGCTGCGCCGAAGGAAATGGTGCAGGAACTCAAACCTGGCGCGAGCGGCACCAGCATTGCCGTCGCAGTGCGCGACGACTACCGCGTCGCGCGCGCGACGCTGCACCTGACGCTGGCGCGCGGCAGCGGCGAGAGCATCAAGTTTACCGACCGCGAACTGCCGCTGCCGGCGTCGAACGACCCGAAAACCCGCAACTGGACGAAGCAGTGGACGCTGGCCGAACTCGGCATGGCGCCTGGCGACGAACTGTATTTCTTTGCGCGCGCGGTGGACAACGCGCCCCAGCCGCATACGACCCAGTCGGCCACGTACACGCTGCGCCTGCCCGGTCCCGTGCAGGAAGCGAGCGACGACGTCACGTCCGCGCTGCCGACGCTGGTGAAACCGGAAAACCTGCGCAGCCAGCGTCAGATCATCATCGACACGGAGCAGCTGGTGGCGGATCAACGCATGAAAAAAATGGATGCCGCTACCGTGCGCGAACGCAGCGAATCAATCGCCGACGACCAGGCGCAACTGCGCCGTCGCTACGGCCAGTTCCTGGGCGAAGAGTCGAGTTTGTTTGGCGGCGACGAGCATCACGAAAAGGAAGGCGAGAAACATGACATGGTGGCCGAATTCGGCCACGTTCACGACCAGCCCGAAAGTGCGACTTTGTTCGACGACGCCACCAAAGCCATCCTGCGCCGCGCGCTGGCCGCGATGTGGGACGCCGAAAAATCGCTGCGCGCGATTGCACCGAATGCTGCGCTGCCGCCCGAACATAAAGCGCTGGAGGCAGTCAAAGCGCTGCAGCAGGCTGACCGCATTTACCTGCACAAGACCGCCTTCACGCCGCCGCCCATCAAGGAAGAAATCCGCATGAGCGGCGACATGGCGGGCGCCGCCAGTGTCAGGCGTGCGCCCGGTGACGCGCCGGAGACCGTGCCGGCGGCAATCCGCACGCTGCTGCAGGCGCTCGATGGCGAACAGCCACTGCCGGCCCTGTGGACGCGCAGCGCGTACGACTGGGTAGTTGAACGCGTGCCTGGCGATGAAAGCAAGTTCGCGGCCCAGCGAGCGATCCAGGATGTGGCGGACGGCTGCGTGGCTTGTCGCCCGGTGTTACGTGCCTGGCTGCGCAGCGGCATCGTCAAACCGCCACTGCTGCTGCAGGCCACACCGACGGCCACCACGCCTTTTACGCGTGCCTGGCAAAAAGGAGCGCAGCCATGATCCTGTTGATCGCCCTGATTGGCGCGGCCAGCATGTTGGCGTATGCGTGGCGCCGGCGCTGGCTGGATGCTGTGCTGGCGCTGGTCGCAACCGGCGCCCTGGCCGGCCTGGCGGCCGATGTGCACATGCCGTCGCTGGCGCCGAAGACGGTCGAAACGATCGCGGGCGATGGCCTGCGCGCCAGCCAGTGGGACGATTTGCCGGCGCGTCCGATGGCGTGGGTCGCGCCGACAACCGATACGCTGCGCCTGGTCTTCCCGCGTGCGCTGGCGCTGGGCCGCATGTTCACGTTGACTGTCCAGCGCAGCAATCCGGCGCCGGCGCGCCTGCAACTGCTGGCGGAGAATGGCCAGGTTCTGGCTGACACCGCCGGCAGCGGCGACCTGACCGTGCAATGGCTGCCGCCGGTGGCGGAAAAACTCGTCCTGCAGGCGCGCCTGCTCGACCAGGCGGGCAAGCTGATCGACCAGGGCCCGGTGCCGGTCATCGTGCAGGACAACGTCCCCTTGCAGGTGCGCGGCCGCTTCAATGCGCCGTCGTTCGATGTGCGCGCGCTGGAAGCGCAACTGGTGGCCAGCCACGCCGCCATCGACTGGCAAGTCACGCTCGGCAAAGCCGTCACGCGCAGCGCCGTGGCAACCAAGGAATTTGCTGCGGACCTGGAAATCGTCGACGCCGCGTGGTTCGAACAGGCGGCGCCGGCCAGCCGTGCAGCCTTGCTGGCGCGTGTTGCTGCCGGTACGCCGCTGCTGATCCTGGCGGGGAACGCGAACAACGCCGGCGCCTGGTCGCAGGCGCTGCAACTGGCGCTGCTGGCGCAGCCGGAAGGACAGATGAGCGCTGGCCCGATGACACTGGCAGCGCCGCCCTTCAATCCGGCGTCCGCCAATGCCGGACCGTGGCGCTCGGACGACAGCATTGTCTGGACCCGCACCTGGCAGCAAGGCCGCATCACGTGGCTGGGCGCCGCCGACTGGCACAAATATGCAATCACCCAGCCGCACCAGCTGGCCGCCTGGTGGCAAAGCGTGATCGATCGCGCCGGCGTGCAGCGCGCGCAGGATGTCACCTGGCTGGAGCCGGACGAGATGCCGCTGCCCGGCCAGCGCCTGGCCGTCTGCGCGCAGGGTGTGAAAGGCGACATCACGTTCCCGCAGCTGGGGCAGACGCTGGCATTGCAGCAGCGCGCCGACCATATCGATGCGGCGTGCGTGGCGGTGTGGCCGCGACAAGCGGGCTGGCTGACGGTTGGTGCGGCACATGCGCTGTATGTCCATGATCCGAAGGACTGGCCGTTATGGCAGCGCGCCCAGCGTCGTGACGCCACCAGGCGCTATCTGGCGCGCACGCCGGGCAAAGACAGCGCCACGGCACCGGCATCGGCGCCGTTTGCGACGATGTTTGCCTTGCTGTTCGGGCTGGCGCTGCTTCTTTTATGGTGGCGCGAGCGGCGCTGAACGCGCCGTTTCCAGCGTGCGCAAACGGGACGCGATCCAGTCGACGAAGGTCCGCACGGTCGATGGCAAGTGGCGGTTTTGCGGATAGATGACCGACAGCGGCACCACCGGGCTGGCCAGTTGCGGCAGGACGGCGACCAGGCGCCCGCTGGCTATGTGCGGTTCTGCCAGATAGTCGGCAATGCGAATCAGGCCGAGTCCCTCCAGGGCGCAATTGACGTAAGCGTCGGTGTCGTTCACGGCCAGGCTGCCGCGCGCCGGTACGGCGTATTCTTTGCCATCGACGATCATGTGCCAGTCGGTCGCGCGGCCGGTGCGCCCCGAATGAAACTCGATGATGCTGTGCTCTGCCAGAGCGGCGAGGACGAGCGGCGTCCCATGGCGCGCAAGGTAGCCGGGAGACGCACAACTGATCCACTTGAAGCTGCCGACAGGCCGCGCCACCAGTAGCGCGGAGGGGGCCGGTATGCCGGCGCGCACCACGCAGTCGACGCCTTCTTCCAGCAGGTCGATCGTGCGGTCGCCCAGCGTCAATACCAGCGACAGGGCCGGATGGCGCGCCTGGAAGTCGCGCATGGCTGGCAGCACGATGGTGCGCGCAAAGGAGGCGGTCATGTCGACGCGCAGCGTGCCACGGACATGCTGCGCTGTCTCTGCCAGTTCAAATTCGACGTTGTCGATCTCGCTCAGGATCAGCTGGCAATGGTCGTAATAAAGACTGCCGTTCGGCGTTACCTGCAAAGTGCGCGTCGTGCGTTGTAGCAGGCGCACGTTGAGCCGCGATTCCAGGTCCTGGATGGCGCGGCTGACCGTCGAACGCGGTAGCGACAGTCCCTTGGCGGCACCCGCAAAACTCTGCGCTTCGACCACGCGGGTAAAAATTTGCATCATGCGGATGCGGTCCATGGGGGCCTTTGGCGAGCGATTTACCTGACAGTATCCCATTTTTTGCAATTCTGAAAGCCGTTGATTCCAGCTTATGCACGTAAATGCAAACCAATAGACTGTATTCACAGCCTGCCGATCGCGCAATTATTGCGATTCCGCGAACAACGGCGAGCTAGTCTATAAGAGGAATCCATGGAAAACAATGTTCACGATGTCGATGTAGAAAACATCCTGGTGCTGGGCGCGGGCGAACTCGGCATGGCGGTGTTGCGCCAGCTCGCGCCCCGCACGGCGCATGCGCGCAGCCGGCTGGTGGTGCTGGTGTCGCCGCAGTCAATCAGCGATCCCGATCCGGCCCAACTGCAAAGCGCTGGCGTCCTGCGCGACCTGGGCGTGGACATGGTCGCGTTCGACCTGGCCGCTTGTACCGAAGCGGAGCTGGCCGCGCAGCTGCGGCCCTTTCACACCGTGATCAGCTGTACTGGTTTCGTCGCGGGTCCGGGCACGCAATTGAAGATCACGCGCGCCGTGCTCGGCGCCGGGGTGCGCCGCTATTTTCCGTGGCAGTTCGGCGTCGATTACGACGTCGTCGGCCAGGGCAGCGGCCAGCCAGTCTTCGACGAGCAGTATGCCGTACGCGCACTGCTGCGCGCACAAACGGGGACGGAATGGGTGATCGTTTCAACCGGCATGTTCACGAGCTTCCTGTTCGAACCTGGCTTTGGCCTGGTCGACATGGACGCTGGCATCGTACGCGGCCTGGGTAGCTGGTCGACACAAGTTACCGTGACGGCGCCTGAGGACATCGGCAAGCTGACCACCGCCATCCTGCTGGAGACGCCGCGCATTGCCAACCAGGTGGTGTATGTCGCCAGCGATACGGTCTCGTACGGTCAGCTGGCCGATATCGTCGATGCCGCCACCGGCCGGCATTTTCGGCGCGATTTGCTCACTGCAGGCATGCTGGCCGCGGCCTGTGCCGAGCATCCCGGCGATGGCATGGCACGCTACCGCCTGGCGTTTGGCCGTGGCGATGGCATGTGGTGGGACAAGGGCGTGACCTACAACGCTCAGCGCGGCATTCCCACTACCGACGTCAGGACCTGGCTGGCGTCGCAGCAGCGTTGAGCGTCGTGATCAAAACCGCATGTCAACCCGCGCATACAGCGTCCGTCCGTTGATGCCGAACGGGCAGGTCTCCCAGCAGTGCGTGAAGCCCATCTGAGGGAATGGCGCGGCGCCCACCTTGTCCCACTCGGTGGGGTACGTGTCGAACAGGTTGTCGACGCCGGCGGCCACGCTGACAGTCTTGTTGAACTTGTAGCGCAGGCCCAGGTCGGTTAGCCATTTTCCCTCCCAGGTCTGGATGAAGGGTGCGGTAAAGCCCTGGCCCTGCACGGGGCCATAGTAATTTTCGCGCAGGTTCAGGCCCCAGGCGCCGATGCTGTAGTCGGCCGACAGCACGTGGTGCTGGCGCGGCTGGCCGCGTTCGATCAGCGTGACCTGGGCGTCGTCGAACAGCTGCGCGCCGCTCAAGAGGCTTGATGACGAATTGCGTTCGGTGACTTTGGTCTGGTTGTAGCCCAGCTGGCCGCTCAGCACCAGCGTCGACCCGGCGCGGCGCGTGGTGTGTTCGACGGCGATGTCGAGGCCGCGCGTGCGCGTACCCACCGCATTCGTGAAGAACTGGACCTGGCCCACGCGCAGCGGATCGAGGATGGCGCGGATCGGGCAGGCGGCTACGCTGGGGCAGGGGCCCGTTTCCGGCGCGATGTTACTGGAGAAGACGATGCGGTCGGAAATGCTGGTCTGGTAGACGTCCGCCGTGACCGATAAATTCGTCGCCGGGCGCAGCACCAGGCCGATGCTGCCACTCCTCGAAGTCTCCTGCTTCAGCGGCGCGATGCCGAAGGCTTGCGTGACAGCGCTGCCTTCGCGCGCAGTGAGGGTGTCGGTCAGCACGCCGTCGCCATTGAGGTTGGTGGACACGGAGCTGTAGAACTTCTGCTGCACGCTGGGCGCCCGAAAACCGGTCGAGGCACTGGCGCGGATCCCGACCATTTTACTGGGGTCGTAGCGCGCGGTCAGTTTGCCGGTGGTGGTGGAGCCGAAATCGGAATAGCGCTCATGGCGGATAGCGGCGCCAAGCAGCAACTGGCTGGTGAGATGGTGTTCGGCGTCGAGGTAGAACGCGATGTTGTGGCGGCCGTCGTTAACTTCCGTGGCCGGGGTGTAGCCGGGAAATCCCTGGATGCCGGCCGCCGCGATGCCGCCGTTCTGGTCGAGAATGCGGATGGCGCGGTTGTTGGTGCGCCCGTAATAGTAGGACAGCGGCTCGCCCGCGCTGATGCGGTAGGCGTCGCGGCGCCATTCGAAGCCGCCGGCGAGGAAGGTGTTGGGCGTGAGCGGGCCTTTCAGGTCGGCGTTGAAGGTGGTTTGCGTGAACTGCAGCTTGCCGGTATCGGCTTCGCGCGGGGAGGCGTTGAAATTGCTGCACGAGCAGCTCGGCTCGTACCAGTAGCTGACGTTGATCGAGTTCCGTTCATGGAAATCGAGTTCGCTCTGGCCGTGGTTGATGCTGACGTCGAATTTCCAGTCACCCGGCAAATCGCGCCGGTAGCCGAGCGCCAGCGAGGCGTCCCGCACGACGGTGACGATATTCGGCAGGAAGCCGTTTGGGTACACGGCCGGCACGTTGCGGCCGTCTTCGCGTGGGCGGAAAAAACCGTAGGCGCTGCCGGTGCGGCGCGAGACGCCGCCGAAGGCATACAGTTCGCTCTCGCGCGAGAGCGGCAACCCGGCATTCGCCCACAGGTAGGCGTCGCGCGCGAGGCTATCGCCCAGTTGCTGCGTCACGCGCGGGGGCGAGACGCGCGCCGAGTCCGCACCGGCGCGGTTGGTGGCATTGCGGCGGCGCGCCTCCGCGGACAGTTGCAGGAAGCCGCCGTCGGTACCGAGCGCGATGCCGGTCGAGGCGCTCCCGGAGACCATGTCGCCATCGCCTTCGCTGGTGGTGCCGGCGCCGCCGGTCAGCTGCGTTTTACCTGGGGCTTGTTTCAGCACGATGTTGATCACGCCGGCGATGGCATCCGACCCGTACTGCGCCGCGGCGCCATCGCGCAGCACTTCGATGTGGTCGATGGCCGACAGGGGAATGGCGTTCATGTCGGTACCGGCGGAGCCGCGTCCGATCGATTGCTGGACATTGACCAGCGCCTGCTGGTGGCGGCGCTTGCCGTTGATGAGCACCAGCAGCTGGTCGGGCCCGAGGCCGCGCAGCGTGGCGGGGCGGATGATGTCGGTGCCGTCGCTGACGAAGGTGGTGGTGAAATTGACCGATGGGTCGAGTTCCTGCAGCACCTTGCCCAGTTCCAGGGTGCCGGTGGAGGCGATGTCGGCCTGGCCGATATAGGCGACGGGCACGGCGGTGTCGAGCGCGCTTTTGGCGGCGGCGCGCGAGCCGATCACGACGACGGACGGGGTGGTGTCATCCGTCTGCGCGGCGGCAGGTAGGCAGGCTGCGATGACGCTGGCAGCAAGCAGGGAAGGGGTGATGCGTCGTGCATAGATCATGCTGTCTCCTGTTTTAACCACATTGCCGGACTTGGCGTAAAACAATGGTGGTCTATCAACAAGTACGAACCTTGATCTAGCGCAAAGCTTTTCTTAAGGAAAGGGAAAGTTTGCGTCGTTACAACGGCGATGGCGCTCTGGATGGCATTGGGGCAGGTCGGGGGTCAGTTTTCCTGCTGGTCGCGCATCCAGTCTTTCAAGCCATTGACCCAGCTGCGCGCCGGTAAATTCAGGCTGCGCTTGATTTCGCCGGCGCGTTCGTACAGGATCGAGAAATCGATCTCGGGCGCACGCTTGAACGCGAGCACGACGATGTTCGCATCGTGTACCTCCGGCAGCCACACCACCGCATCGAACACGTCGCGCATATTGTCCAGGTTGACGTCGTAGTTGGCGTAGTCGCCGAAGACATTGGTGGTCATGATGCCGTCGTCCGACAGGCAGTCGAAACACGCCTGATAGAACGCGGGCGAATCGAGCACCGGCCCGCGCGCCTCTTCATCGTACAAATCGACCTGCAGGATATCGACGCGGCCGTGGTTGGCCGGATCGAGCACGAAGTCCATGGCATTCATTTCGCGCACATCGAGGCGCGCGTCGTTGGGCGGCAGCTCGAACTGGTCGTGGCAAATGGCGATGACGTTCGGATTGAGTTCGGCCGCGCTTACCTGCGCATCCGGGAAGCGGCGGTAGCAGAACTTGGTGAGCGCTGCGCTGCCCAGGCCCAGCTGGACAATGTGCTTTGGCGCCGCATTGAACAGCGTCCAGAGCATCATCATCTGCACGTATTCGAGTTCGATGGCATCGGGTTTGTCGATGCGCATGGCGCCTTGCACCCATGAGGTACCGAGGTGCAGGAAGCGCACGCCGCGAAATTCGGTGATGGTGGCGGGAGGATGGCCGGGATCGGCGAAACGGCTGGTGGCGAGAGAGGACGACATGGAAGAAGAATAGGCTGCGAAGGCCGATCTTAACAGACCATGGCGTCGCCGGTTCAGGTGGCGGGTAGCAGCGGCGGGTGCGCCGCATCGACGCAGTGCGCATTCCAGTAGCGCGCTTCAAACGTGCTCAGTACATGCTGGCTGTCGGCCACGACCTTTTGCGCAGGGTCTTCGATGAGAACGGCGTAGGTGTCGAAGGTGCCGGCGGCATTGTCGTCGATGCTGCGCGAGACGAAGCGCAACCCGCCCGTGTAGGCGTCGGCGGCGTCTTTCGCATCGACCACGCCGCACAGTTCGATGACGGTGGCGTCCTTGCCCGGATCGGCAGTTTTGACGATGTAGGACGAGCGGATCACCATCGAGCCGGGATTGCGCAGATTGGCTTTGAGCTGTTTCAGCGTGTTGTCCCTGGCCCAGCCGGCCGGCCCCACGGCCTTGTTACGGACGAACACCCCGGCGACGATCAACAGGGCCAGGCCCACCAGCACTACCACAGCCCATTTCAGGATTTTCATCGCGCACTTCAAGAGTCGAAAGAAGTATGCAGTATGAGGCCTGGCTAGCGCGCGAGCCGGAAAGTCTTGCGCACTTCATCGACAAACACCTCGGGCTGCTCCATGGCGGCGAAGTGGCCGCCCTGTTTCAGCTCGTTGAAGTGGACCAGGTTCGTAAAACGCCGCTCGGCCCAGCGCCGTGACAGGCGCACCTGCTCGCCGGGGAACATGCTGATGCCGGCCGGCGTGGTCATTGGCGCTGACGGCATGCCGCCGTGCCGCATCGACTGCATCGTTTCCCAGTACAGGCGCGCGGAACTTGCGCCCGTATTCGGCAGCCAGTACAGCATGATGTCGTCGAGGATGGCGTCGAGTGCGAACACGCTTTCGACATCGCCGGCGCTGTCGGACACGTCCTGGAACAGGGCGTAGATCCAGGCCGCCAGGCCCACCGGCGAATCGGCCAGGCTGAAGCCGACCGCTTGCGGGCGGGTCGCCTGTACCTTGAAATAGCCGGAGAATTGCTGGTCGTAGCGCTGGGCGTCGTCGAGCATGGCTTGTTCATGCGGCGTGGCGTCGGCGCGTTCCTGTTCGGTGGGCTGGAACATCAGCATGTTCAGGTGAATCCCGGTCAAGCCCGGCGGCGCCTTGTAGCCGAGCGTCGTGGTGACGGCGCCACCCCAGTCGCCGCCCTGGGCCGCCCACCTTTCGTAGCCGAGGCGTGCCATCAGCACGATCCAGGCGTCGGCGATGCGATTCACATTCCAGCCGCTGGCAGTAGGCTGGCCCGAAAACCCGAAGCCGGGCAGCGATGGAATCACAAGGTGGAAGGCGTCGCTGGCCTGGCCGCCATGCGCGACGGGGTCGGTCAGCGGGCCAATCACGGCGCGGAACTCCAGCACCGAGCCCGGCCAGCCATGCGTCATCAGGAGCGGCGTGGCGTCCGGATGGGGCGAGCGAATGTGCAGGAAGTGGATATCCACGCCATCGATTTCGGTGCGGTACTGGCCCCAGGCGTTGAGCATGGCCTCGCAGCGGCGCCAGTCGTAGCCGCCCTGCCAGCGCGCGACCAGGGCGCGCAGCTTGGCCAGTTGCGGGCCCTGGCTGGTGTCGGCGACCGTTTCGGCGTCGGGCCAGCGTGTGTTTGCCAGGCGGCGCTGCAGGTCGGCCAGGTCGGCATCGGGAATTTCGAGGTGAAACGGGTGGATGGTGGTGGACATGCGGCTTCCTTGACGTGCTACGCTGCTGGCCGGCGGTTGCCGGAAGGATTAAACTGAACTGACAAGTCTAGTTTAGCGCCCGTGATCGCCTGCTGTAAAGTTAATTCAAGTGAAAAGGGTGGGCATGGAAGGAGCGGTACAGGTGAAGCGCGCACGCGGCGGACGTCCGGCGGCGGGGCAGGGCGATGTCGAAACCCGCCTGCTGGTGGCCGCCACGCGCCTGTTTTTGGCGCGCGGTTACGACGGCACCAGCTGTGACCAGGTCGCGCTGGACGCCGGCGCCGGCAAGGCCAGTATCTACGCGCGCTATGCGAACAAGGCGGCGCTGTTTGCCGCCGTCATCGACCACATGCTGGCGCGCTCGGTCGGTCAGGATAAGGTGCCGGCCGAAACGCCGCTGCGGGAGCGGCTGGCGGCGGTGGGCATGCGCGTGCTGGCCGATGCGCTGTATCCGGATGCGCTGGCATTATTGCGCCTGCTGGTGGCCGAGCTGCCACGCATTGCCGACGCCAATGTGCGGGCCGACCAGTTGTTCTGGCAAGCGGGCGTGCGGCGCATCGCGCGTGCCATCGCACTGCGCGACCCTGAGGCGGCCGGCAAGGCCATCGGCCCGGCCGAACAGTTCAGCGAACTGGTGCTCGCGCCGGCCCTGATGCGCGCCTTGCTGGGCGAACCGGTGGCGCCGTTGCTCGCTGCCGCGCCGCCCCGGATCGAGGCCGCCATCGCGATGCTGACGGCGTCCGGGGCGCTGGACGGCTGGTCGTAATCAGTCCAGGTCGGCCGCGCTGTGGCGCTCTGCCACGCACGCTTCCGGCGCGCCGCGCACGCGGTTGACCTTCAGTCCGCGCCTGACGGCCGGACGCGCTTTCACTTCATCGGCCCAGCGCCGCAGCTGCTGGTAATTGTGCACCGACAGGAATTCGCCGGCGCCATACAGCTCACCCAACACTAAGCCGCCGTACCACGGGAAAATCGCCATGTCGGCAATGGTGTACTCGTCGCCGGCGATGAATTGACGGTCGGCCAGCAGGCGGTCGAGTACGTCGAGCTGGCGCTTGGTTTCCATCGCATAGCGGTTGATCGGGTATTCCAGCTTTTCTGGCGCGTAGGCATAAAAGTGGCCGAAACCGCCGCCGACGAACGGCGCCGAACCCATTTGCCACATCAGCCAGTTCATCGTCTCGGCGCGTGCCGGCTGCTCGGTCGGGAGGAAAGCGCCGAATTTTTCGGCCAGGTAGACCAGCATCGAACCGGATTCGAACAGGTGCACCGGCTGCTCACCACTGACATCTAACAGGGCCGGGATTTTCGAGTTCGGGTTGATGCCGACGAAGCCGCTGCCGAACTGCTGGCCCTCACCGATGTTGATCAGCCAGGCATCGTATTCGGCGCCCGCGTGGCCGGCCGCCAGCAGTTCCTCGAACATGATCGTCACCTTCTGCCCGTTCGGCGTGCCGAGCGAATACAGTTGGAACGGATGCTTGCCTACCGGCAGTTCCTTTTCATGGGTGGCGCCGGCGATCGGGCGGTTGATGTTGGCAAAGGCGCCGCCGGATTGGGTGGCGGGGGACCACACGCGCGGTGGGGTGTAGGGGGTAAATGGGTCGGTCATCAGGTTCTCCATGGTGAATGCTGTCGTGTGATGGATGATGCCGGAAAACCGACGGGCTTGCCGAACCAGGCTGTGTGGATGTGGCAGCCGAGCGGCGGCGCGAAGAAGCAGCGCTGCCCATACTGGCTAGAATTTTCTTGGGTGCTATTGCCAATTAATTTGACACTGACCCTAATTTTTGGGTTTGAGCTTGACGGCAACTTGTAGGGAATCCAAATGAGGGTCAGTGTCGAATTATTGAGCAATTGATCCACCAATCCAGGCGCCGGCATGCGCGCCTGGCGCGGCTTTCGGAGGATCAATTGGTAAATAATTTGACTCTGACCCTAATTTTTGGGTTTGAGCTTCGCGGCAATATTTCAGGTGGACTGTTGATCAGGTCGAAGGGAGGAAGAGGGTGACGGCCAGGCCGCCACCGTCGCGGTTGGCCAGGGTGATGCGGCCACCGTGGGCCTCGGCGATTTCGCGCGCCAGGGCGAGGCCGAGGCCGGTTCCGGCGCGCTTGGTCGAATAGAAGGGGACCAGGGCATTGGTCAGGACCGCGTCGTTCATGCCGGTGCCGCGGTCCAGCACGTCGATGCGCACGTGGTCTTGCACACGGCGCACCGACAGCGTGACGTCGTCGGGCGCGGAGCCCGATTCGTGGGCGTTTTTGAGCAGGTTGATCAGCGCCTGCTCCAGTTGGGCCGCGTCGATCTGGGCCGGCTCGGCCGGCACCTCGCCAGCCATCGCAAACGTCACATGCGACGACAGGCGCACGACAAACGCCTGCCAGTCGAGCGGCGCCAGGCGCGGCGTCGGCAGCTTGGCGAAGCGCGCGTAGCCAAGGATGAAGGTCTCCAGGTGGCGCGTGCGCTCGCCGATGGTCTCGAGGATTTGCGGCAGGCGCTCGACCTGGCCGCGCCGCACCAGCTCCGCACCCGAGTGGGCCAGCGACGCCAGCGGCGCCAGCGAGTTGTTCAGTTCGTGGCTGATCACGCGGATGACTTTTTTCCAGGTCTGCACTTCCTGGCGCCGTAGTTCGCTGGTGAGCTGGCGCAGCAGCAGCAGTTCGTGCTTGCGGCCATTGAGCGTGAAGCTGCGCCGCGCCAGGTGGAACACGTCTTCGTCTTCGCCGGCATTCACCGTGAACAGGCCATCGCCGCCGCGCGCGAGCGCATCGCGCAGCGCCGGTGTCGACCGGTCGAGCAGCTCGGGCAGCAGGTGACCCTCGAGCTTGCGGCCGGCGTCAAACAGCTGGCGCGCAGCCAGGTTGGCGAAGACGATCGGGCCGGCATCCTGCACCAGCAGCATCGCCACCGGCGTGTTTTGCACCATGGTGTCGAGCAGCAGCTCGCGCTGGACCAGCCCGAGGCGCTGTTCGCGCAGCACCGCGCCGAGCGCATTGTGGGCGTCGATCAGATCGGCCAGTTCATCGTTTTGCGGCCAGTGCAGGCTGAATGCAAAATCGCCGTCGCGGTAACTGGCAACCGTCCCTTCCAGCGCGCGGAAAAGCGACAGGATCGGCTGGATCTGCGCGCGGATCGTGATGATCGCAATCGGCACCACGCACGCCAGGCAGATGGCCAGTACCAGCGCGGGTCGACCGGGTAGCAGGGCATCGAGAACCAGCGCCAGGATCACGCCCAGCGCCAGCAAGGTGCCGACCAGCGCCGACCAGCGCGTCGTCAAGGACAGGCGGACGGCCTTGCGGTTCATGCGCCCCGGCCGATGCCCAGCCGCTCCATGCGCCGGTACAGCGCCTGGCGCGACAAGCCGAGATCCGCCGCGGCCTGCGCGACAATGTGATTGGCGCGCGCCAGGGCCTGCACGATGGTGTCGCGGTCCGGCTCCGCATCCGGTGCAGCGACAGGAGGCGGTGCCGCCGGCAAGCCCAGATCGGCCACCTTGATCATGCTGCCGCTGGCCAGCAGCGACGCGCGCGTGATGACGTTTTTCAGTTCGCGCACATTGCCCGGCCATGGATGCGCCAGCAGCGCAGCCTCAGCGCCCGCATCGAGCTGACGGGGGCCCTGTAAAAAGCTGTGCGCCAGCGCCAGGATGTCGCCTGGCCGCGCAGCCAAAGGCGGCAGGCGCAGTTCGATGACGTTGAGACGATAGAACAGATCTTCGCGGAAGGTGCCGGCGCGGATCATCGCGGCCAAATCCGCATTGGTCGCGCTGATCACCCGCACGTTCACCTGCCGCTCACGGTTCGAGCCAAGCCGCTCGAAGCGGCCGGTCTCGAGCACGCGCAGCAGTTTCATCTGCCCGGCCAGCGGCAAATTGCCGATCTCGTCGAGAAACAGCGTGCCGCCATCGGCCGCTTCGAATTTTCCCTCGCGCGCGCGCGCCGCGCCCGTGTAAGCGCCCGCCTCCGCGCCGAACAATTCGGCTTCGATCAGTTCGGCCGGCAAGGCGCCGCAATTGAGCACGACGAATGGGCCGGATGCGACTTGCGAATTGGCTTGAATGATCTCGGCGATGCGCTCTTTGCCGGTGCCGTTCGGGCCCGTGATCAGCACCGGTACGTCGGCCCGGGCCACCTGGCAGGCCAGACTGAGCACGCGTTCTGTGGCCGGGTCGCGCCAGACCAGTCCGCGCAGGTCGAATTGCTCTTCCAGTTCTTTGCGCGCGCGCCGCTCGCGCTGGGCCGATTGATGCAAGGCCTTGTTGGCCTGGCCCAGTTCGACCAGGTTCGACACCGTCGCCAGCAGTCTCTGGTCATTCCACGGCTTCGACAGGTAATCGGCCGCGCCGGCTTTGATCAGGTCGACGGCGGCGTCGAGGTGGGTCCAGGCGGTCAGCAAAATCACCGGCAGGTCCGGGTACTGGCGCCGGATGGCGCGAAACAGCGCCACGCCTTCTTCTCCGGACGTGGTGTCGTGGCTAAAATTCATATCCTGGATGACCAGGTCGACTGGCTCGCGCGCCAGCAGCGCCAGGCCCTCTTCCGGCGAGGCGGCGCGCAGCGCGGCAATGTCGTGCAGGGAGAACAGCACGTCGAGCGCCATCGCCACGGCGGCATTGTCGTCGATGATGAGTACAGTGGATGGCTTGGTGGACATGCGCGCTAGGATAGCATTGGCGTCACGTGCTGCGGGTGGCCAGCGCCGGCGATGTCGATGCGGCGCGCCACGCCGGGCCGTACACCGCTGCCACGCCGAGCGCCCAGAACACCGCCGCGCCGGACACCAGGTAGCCCAGCGGCAGGCGCGCCATGTGCAGCTGCGCCACCAGCAGCTGGTTCAGGCCGGCCGCCAGCATCACGCCCGCCACCACGCCCACGGTGGTGATCATGATGTTCTCGGTGATGAAGTAGCGCAGGATATCGACCTTGCGCGCACCGAGCGCACGGCGCACGCCGATCTGCTTGCGGCGCTGGATCACCCACAGGCTGGCCATGCCGACGATGCCGCTGGCGGTGATGATGAGCAGCAGTACGCTGACGGTGATCAGCATCCACGACAGCGCCATATCGGCGCGGTAGCGGTTCTTGCGCGTCTGCTCGAATGCGGTGGTGTCCAGGATGACCGGGTTGCCTGCGCCGTTGGCAGCGCGCAGCGCGGCCTGTGCCTCGCGCGTGACGCGCTCGCGTTGGCCCGCTTCGGCTCTGATCGCGTAAATCGTGCCGAAGCCGTTGGTCATTCGTATCGGCAGGATCATGGACAGCTCGCCCTTGTCACCGCGTCCGCCGCCGATGGTTTGCAGGCGTTCGACGACGCCGACCACGCGCAGGGCTTTGGCATCGCTGCCGGTGCCGTTGTAGAAGGTCTTGCCGACCACGCCAGATGCATTGGGCCAGAGCTTCGACGCCAGCGTGCGCGTGATCAGGGCGAAGGCTGGAAACGCGTCACCCTCGGCGTCGTTGTCGATGTCCATGATTTCTTCAGGGCGGAAATCGCGCCCCTCGACCAGTTGCATTTGCCAGGTCTGGATCAGTGAATCGGGGCTGTAATACAAGGCGACATGGCCGGTTTCGCGCTCCTGCTTTGGGTCTGCGGCAACGCTGCTCATATGGCCCGACTGCGACAGCGGAAACTGGTTGGTGAAGGCGGCCGAGCGCACCCCGGCCACTGCGCGAAGGGCGGCCGTCTCACGCTTTTGCAGCGCGGCCTGCTCGTTGGCGCTGGACTTGACCAGGTGGCGCACGCCGATGTGGACGACCTGCTCTTCCTGCGCGATGCCGCTCGGGCGGGCTGCGACAGCCTGGCGCAGGTTCACGATATGGAGCGCATTGGCCAGGATGGCCAGGCTGATTGCCACTTGCAAGGCAACCAGGACCGCGCCGGTTTTACTGCGCAGCAGCGCCGACAGGATGGGACGGATTTCCATGGTTTGCCCTTATTGCGATTTGAGTTGGATGGCAGGCGTGACCTGACAGGCGCGCCAGGTCGGCAGCAAGCCGGCCAGCAGGCTGGCGGCGAGCGACAGCAGGACCGTCATGACCAGCATTTGCCAGTCGAGGTGGGCGACGGTCTTGATTTCTTTTGACTGCATGCCGATCAGCGCCAGTGCCGCGAACGACAGCAGCAGGCCAAGGGCGGCGCCGGCCAGGCCGACGACCGCGGTCTCGATCAAAAATTGCTGGAAGATGGCGCGGCGCGAGGCACCCAGAGCGCGCCGGATGCCCACTTCGGCGGCCCGCACCGAGAACTTCGCCAGCAGCAGGCCGACCGTGTTGACCAGGCAAAGCAGCAGGAAGCCGAATGCGAGGTAGACCGCCAGGCGGCTGTCGTTCTCGACCACCTTCTTATACTCCAGCCATTGTTCGACGTCGAACAGCTGGTTGTTCGCCTTGCGCATCAGGCGGCCCAGCTTGCGTTGCTGCGTCGCATAGCTGTCGAGCCAGTCCTGCAGGCCAATGCGCTCGCCGCTGGTGCGCGTTTCCAACCATACTTGCATCCAGGTGCATTCTGATTTGAGCAGTCCCTGAAAGCCGGCCTCGCGGTTGCTGCTGCAGCTCATGCTGTCCTGCCCGGGCAATTCGTGGCGCACCGCGTTTGACAACGGCACCATGATCTCTTCTTCCTCGCCGAAGGCGCCCGGGCCGCCGACCAGCCGGTAGAATTTCGGCAGCAGCTTGAAGTTGTTCGTCACGCCCGTAATCTGGTAATTGAAACCATTCATGCGCATGCGCTGGCCGACCGGGCTGGCCGTCCCAAACAGCTTTTCGGACAGGGCGCGGCTGATCACGACAACGTCGGTACCGGCCTTGTCGTCAGCCTCGCTCCAGGCCTGGCCGTACAGGAACGGCACGTCGAGCATGCCGAAAAAATCGCGCGACGTCCCGATACCTCCGACGGACATGACCGCCATGTCACGGCGCGCCGGCTCGATCGCCCCGCTGATGCCGTACAGCGCCGCCTTGCGCTCGGCCGGTGCGCTGGCCAGCAGGTTCATGGCATCGATATAACTGATCAGGTCGTTGCCGTTGCGCGGGTCGTTCGGGTTGTAGCCTTCGAGCGGGCCATTGTCGATCAGGGGCGCGAACAGGCGCGTGCTTTTTTGCGGGATCGGATTGCTCGACATCGCGTGCAGGATCGTCAGCGTCGCGATACTGGCGGCCACGCCGACGGCCAGCGTCAAGATCATCAGCGTTGTCAGTGCCGGGTTGCGGCGCAGGCTGCGCACGCCAAGCTTGAAGTAGTAAGCGAACATGGCCTTGTCCTTAAGCGAATTGGCCGGCCAGCGTCGGCGCCGCGCGCACGATGTCCGTGGCCTGGCCGTCGATGATGTGCACATTGCGCTGCGCGCGCACGGCCAGTTCAGGGTCGTGCGTGACCATCACGATGGTGGTGCCCTGCGCATTGATTTCTTCCAGCAGTTCCATCACGCCGCGCGCCATTTGCGTGTCGAGGTTACCGGTCGGTTCATCGGCCAGCAGCAGCTTCGGGCTGCCGGCCAGCGCACGCGCAATGGCCACGCGCTGTTGCTGGCCGCCGGACAATTCGGCCGGATAGTGCTTCATGCGCGAGGCCAGGCCAACCTTCTGCAAGGCGTCCTCGATGCGTTCGCGGCGCTCGGCCGCATTGAAGCCGCGGTAGCGCAGCGGCACGTCGACGTTGTCGAACAGGGACAAATCAGGTATCAGGTTAAAGCCCTGGAAGATGAAGCCGAGCTTTTCGTTGCGCAGGCGCGAACGGGCATTGTCGTCCATGCCTTTCACGTTCACGCCGTCGAGGATGTAGTCGCCAGCCGTAAATTCTTCCAGCAGGCCGGCGATGTTCAAAAAACTCGTTTTGCCGGAGCCGGACGGGCCGGTGACGGTGACGAATTCACCCTGGTTGACGTGGATGTCGAAGCCGCGCAACGCGTGGGTTTCGATCATGTGGGTGCGGTACACCTTCGACAGATTGGTCATGCGCAGCATGGTGATGTCCTTTTATTGGGAAATGGAGACGGTGGGGGCGTTGTCGAACGCATCGGTGCCGGAGATGACTACCTTGTCGCCGATTTTTAAGCCCGAGATAATTTCGACGGCCGACACGCTGGTCGCACCGAGCTTGACGGGGGTGCGTATGGCGACGCCGTCGCGCACCACATAGGCATAGCGGCCACCTTCGCTTTCGACGAAGGGACCGCGCGGCAGCATCACGACGTTCGGCTTTTCTTCGATCAGCAGGCGGGCACTCAGGCGCTGGCTCTGGCGCAGGCCTTTCGGTTGCTGGCCATCGAAACGGACACGCGCCAGCACCTGGTTTTTCACCACTTCCGGCGACAGCGCGGACAAGGTGCCCATCGCAGTCCCGGCCGGCAGGGCAATTTCCGCGTGCATGCCCAGGCCCATGTCGGCGACATACGTTTCCGGCACTTCCAGTTCGACTTCGAGTTTGGACAGGTCGACCAATGTCATCAACGGCGCATTGGTGATGACGACCATGCGGTTCTGGACGTTCAGGGTGCCGATGAAACCGTCGACCGGCGCCCGTACCGTCAGTTCGTCAACGCGGCGCTGCGCGTTGGCCATCGACAGGCGCTGGCGTTCCAGTTCGTTGATTTTGGTTGTCAAGGCCAGTGCGACGTCGTCGCCTTCCAGCACCGCTGCTTGCGATGCGTGGCGCGCGCGGATCTGCGACGATGCCACCGCATCTTTCGCCTTCTGGTAATCGATCTTGGCGATGATTCCGACCGTGCCCACGCTGTCGTAGCGCTCGAGCGTGGTCTGGGCCGATTTGCGGTCGATCTCGGCGGTGTCGGCTTCCTTTTGCGCCAGCAGCTTCTGCTTGCGCGACAGGATGCCCTGGCGCGCCACTTCGGCTTTCAGCTGCTCGTAGCTGGACACTTCGCGTTTCAATGCGTCGGTGAGATCGGGCGACTCCAGCGTGGCGAGAACGTCGCCCTTTTTGACGGTGTCGCCGGCCGATACTTTCAGATTGACGGTGGCCGGCGCGGTGGCATACAGCGTCGGGCTGACGGCAGCGACTACGCGGCCATTGACGGAGGCGTCGCGCACCAGCGTGCCGCGCGTGACCTCGGCGATGCGCAGGCGCGCCGCGCTGACGGTGTGCACATCGGCGCGCCAGCCGGACAGCAGGTAGGCAGCGGCGCCGATCACGCTTGCCACCACGACGGCGATCACAAGAAAGCGGCGCGTGCGGCCAGCGGCGGGCGGGGCGAGGACGGCGTCCTGGAGGGAAGTGTCGCGAATCATGATCGAGTGGATGCTGTAAATAACTTGGCTAATGCAGGAACCGTGCCATAGCGTTAAGTGCTTGATTTGTAAGTAAGGCATGCGCTGGCGTCCGCTGTCCGGCGCTGTCCGCTGTGTCCGGGCTTGGCGCCGATCGATGCGCAGACGTGGGGCGATCTGCTGCTCGAACCGTATTCGGACACGCTGTCCGACGGGGTCAGCATCGCTGGCCGCCAGGTGCTGCACCAGCGTCTGGCCAGCGGCGTGGAAGATATCGATGCGCGCACTGCGTCGCTGCGCAGCTTGATGGCCGAGCGGTCTGCATTGGCCGCACTGCACACCAGTCTGCGCCCGCTGCGGCGCGCCGAGGTGGAGGTCGCGACGACGCTGTATGACGCCACGTCGCCGACGCCGCCAGGCTGGATCAAGTGGGCGGCATTGCTGCCGCTCGCGCTGCTGGCAGCAATCGTGGCAGTGGTGTGGTCACCGGCGGCCTGGTTGGCGGCTGGCGCGGTCCTGTTCTTTCTGATGGCCCAGCAGATGCGCTATTCGCAGCAGGTGGACGAGTGGAAGCGTCGCCTGGACGCGCTGCGCCTGGTACTGGCCACCAGCGCGCTGCTGGGAGACGCCGGGCGCGCTGAATTTGCCGAACTGGCTGCGCCCGCGCGGCGACTCTACCAACAGCTGGGACGGTCCAGCATGACGCGCCTGCCGGGCGCCGCCGGCTACGCCGACTGGTTCGCGCTGGCCAACGTGAAGCATTACTTCCGCAGCGCGGCGCTGGTATTTGCCGAGCGGGCGTTCCTGCAGCGCTGCTATCTGGCGTGCGGCAACCTGGAAGCGGATGTCGCGCTGGCGCGCCATCTGCTTGGGGCGCGACGACCGGTGCTGGTCCTTGCGCAGTGACGGCCTGGCGCTGGGCGGCGCGATCCATCCGCTGATGCAGCAGGCCAGCCCCTTGTCGCTGGCGCTGGCTGACAAGGGCGCCTTCCTGTCCGGTCGCAACGGGGTCGGCAAGAGCACCTTCCTGCGCACGGTTGGCATCAACCTGGTCGCCGCGCGCGCGTTCGGCTTTTGCTACGCCACCAGCGCTGCGCTGCCCGCCTTGCCGGTCCACGCCAGCATGCGCAGCGAAGACTCGCTGCTGGGTGGCGAAAGTTTGTATCTGGCCGAACTGCGGCGCGCCAAGGAACTGTTGGCCGCGTCCACGGCCGACGTGCCGGGCATCTTTCTGGTTGACGAAATTTTTCGTGGCACGAACCACCTCGAATCGGTGTCGGCGGCAGCGGCCGTGCTGGACGAACTGGCGTCACGTGCGCTGGTGCTGGTGTCGTCGCACAACCTGGTGCTGGCGCCCTTGCTGGCGCACCGGCTCGATCCGTATTTCATTGCGCGCGCCAGCGACGGCGCTTTGTCCCTGAGCGCCGGCGTGCTGGCGCATACGAATGGCATCAGCCTGCTGGCCGACCACGGTTTCGGCGCGGGTATCGAAAGCAATGCCGCGCGCGTCTGCGCATGGCTCGGGAACGGGAGGTAGCGGCAGGTGATGGCGAAAGCGTGCTTGGCTCATCCTGTACTGATGCAAGCCGTGGCGTGACGCCAGTTTGATCAAGCGCCAAAAAACAGCTGCTTGACCGGGCAGTTCGGGCGTAGTGCCGACAGGTGGACTGACTTGCGAAATTCATAGTGGGTGCCGACCACACCGGCAAGCATGTCGACAAACTGCAAGTTCAGGCAGGACTTGCTGTCGCGGTTGAGCGTTTCGAGTTGCGTCACCGCGCCTTCTTCGTACAAGCTCATTTCCAGATAGTGCTGCAGGCAATTGCCGCTTTCTACCTTGATCGAGCGCGGATCGGGGATCAGGGTGATGCGCGCGTGTTTCTTCATCTCGTCGAGCAGAAGAAGTTTCAGCATGTAGTTGTAGAGTTTGTTACTGTCCGATCGCAGGTGCGCCGCAACATTTTTCTTGTAGACGACAATTGCTTTGTACAAGATGATCGGATACGTGGTGCGCAAGTTCGTGGCGTTGCGCACGAAGGTGGACCTGGCAGCTTCCGGCATATCGACCCACTTTTTCTCTTGCCTGTAGTCCCACTTGCCTGAAGTGTAGAGCTGCTTCACCTTGCGCGTGGGGAGGTGGTCCAGCGTTTCGGGGAGCACCATCGCAGCGATTGTCAGGTAACGGCTGGAACCACCCCGGCCATAGGGCTGGGCGAATGACCAGCCCAAGTCGCCGCTCTCATCGACGTAGATCAGCATGACATGATCGACATGACGGGTTCGCTCCATGAAAAATGGCTCCGCAAAAGCGGAGCCATTAAAATAGGGTGGCAGCCCCTGAGATCGACGCGTTTACAACGCGCTTACGACGCCTTTTCGGTATCGCGGTTGCCTCAGGATTTACCTGCACAAGGCGATTGGAACAAATTTTTGGTCGCCTGTCAATCGAACGAGCGTACTGCTGTGTGACCTTCCAACGTTCACGATTAATGCGGCAAGGTCAGCACCTTCCCCTTGGCCAGCATCTCGCGGCAATCGCCGGTCGGCGTCGCCGTGTCGTAATTTGTCCACCCATAACTGTCGACATAGCGCGGATGGCGGCGCAGGGCTGGACTGGCGATGCTCCAGTCCAGGCGTTCGTCGGGATAGCGGATCGCGCCCAAATCGACCATCGTATGAAACATGTTTTCGGTCGACAGGCGTGCCTTGCGATGCGCCTTTAGTTGCGCCACCTTGTCCGGGTACAGATCCGCGTAGCTATCCGAATACCAGAACAACGCCGGCACGTGGAATTCATACTGCGAATTGTGGCCGTGGAAGGCGACGCGGCAGCTGCCGTCGTACAAGGTCTGACCATGGTCGGCGACGTAGGCCAGGGCGCTTGGCTGGGTCAGCGTTTTGAGCTGCTTGAGCACCTGCGCCAAAAACCAGTCGGTGTACAGGATCGCGTTGTCATAGCTGTTGTTCAGCTGGGGCTTGATGTCCAGGTCGGTGTAGACCGGCTTGGCCACGCCAGTCAGGCTCGGCTTCCATTGGTCGAACTGCTTTGGATAGCGGTGCGCGTAATTCCAGTGGCTGCCCATCGAATGGAGCACCACCAGTTTATACGGCGCCGGATCGCGCAAGGCGCGCGCAAGCGGCGCCAACAGCACGTCGTCCAGGTTGGAACGGTCGGAAAAGCCGCCCGGGTTCAGGAATTCGACCACGTTCGCTTCCCGGGCCAGCACCGAAACGGGGGTGTCGAACTTGCCGAACGAGATCTGGTTCGACAGCCACCAGGTTTTGTAGCCAGCCTCGCGAAACGCCGTCAAGAACGATTTCTCGGCAAAGCCGGCTTTGAGACTTTGCGTGGCCGGCTTGCGCGAGACGATCACCGGTACCGACAGGCGCGTGGCCGACACCGCCGTGATCAGGTCGCGCATGGTGACGATGTTCGGCTCCTGTTCGAGCAGCGGATTGGTCTTGCGCGCGTAACCGTTCAGGCTCCAGCGGTCGTAGCGCGACGATTCGCCCAGCACCACGACGATGGTCTGCTCGCGTATTTCACCACCCTTTTCGCCATCCTGCATGGGGGCAGCGAGGCGTGCACCGAAGTTGAAATGCGCACTGCGCTGGGCCAGTTCGGCCAGGTAGCGCCGCTCCATATAGAAGTCATATCCGCGCGCCGCCAGCCCGAACGGCCACGACGCGGCAAAGGCGTCGGCGTCGAGCGGCACCCGCGCCCATTCGGGCAGCGGTGTCGGTTTGCCGGCATCGACCTCGTGGTGCGCCCACCAGCCCGCGCCCAGTGCCCCGATCAATACCGCCAGCGTGACGAAGCGCGACGGATCGTTCCAGTCCAGCGCGCGGGTTTTAACGGCCGCGGCCCAGCTCCCGCCCCACCAGGCGAGCATCGCGACAATTACCCCGAGCAGCAGCCAGACCTTGGCGCCGAGGAAGTCGAGTGCTTCGGCCGGGCTGGTCTCGAACAGGATGCCCAGGTGGTGCGTGGAAATGCCCTGGCCGTAGTAGGTATACAGATACAGGTTGACTGGCAGGGCAAGAAAGGCGGGCAGCAGCAGCCAGTGAAACCAGGCCGGGCGTTTAAAGACGCTCCACAAGACCAGCCAGCCGATGAAGGCGATCGCCAGCAGCTGGGCCGGGCGCTCCAGCGGCAAGCCCAGCGCCCACGGCAAAAACGCCATGGCTGACAGCACGGCATAGGTGGCCAGCACGAACAGGGGCAGGGGGCGCAGCAGGGGGGATGGCAAGAAACGCATGGCACAGGCGGAGACGAAGCGAAGTGCGCATTATCGCGATGTTTCGCACGCAACAGGCTCACTATTTGCACAGTCAAGCGATGAGGCGTACACTGATTGTCTCAGCAGGGCAACGTTGGAAGTCTCTAAAATGTGTGCATCTGCTGGTAAATAAGCAAATTCGTCGGTAAACTTCCTGCTTGCAGGTTGACCGATGTCCATATCGCGTTTATACTCGCGAGTTCTCGAATTTATTCTGCCCCATCGCATTTTTCTTCGCAGCCGCTCCTTCGGTGAGTGGCTATCGTCGCCGGCTTTGTGGCCAGTTCGGGAAAAAGGTTTCAGTCCCCGGTTAAACCCGGGTCATCAACGTAGCATTTTGTTGGATTTAGAACGATGCCAACCATCAATCAATTGATTCGCAAACCACGCGTCGCTGCGATCGTGAAGAGCAAATCGCCGGCGCTGGAAAACAGCCCGCAAAAGCGCGGTGTCTGCACCCGTGTGTACACGACGACTCCAAAGAAGCCAAACTCGGCTCTGCGTAAAGTCGCCAAAGTGCGTCTGACCAACGGTTTCGAAGTTATTTCGTACATCGGCGGTGAAGGCCACAACCTGCAAGAACACAGTGTCGTGCTGCTGCGCGGCGGTCGTGTTAAAGACTTGCCAGGTGTTCGTTACCACATGGTTCGCGGTGCACTGGATACCCAGGGCGTTAAAGACCGTAAGCAGTCGCGTTCGAAATACGGTACCAAGCGCGCCAAACCAGGCAAGAAGTAAGCTCACGCTTCTTTTTTGCAATTAACTAATGAGTTGAACCGGTTGTAAAACCGAGTAAGTGAAGGGCCATGATGGCCGTTCGCGAGTGCGCCAGTCGCGCTCAACTGAAGACAGGAGAATGAAATGCCACGTCGTCGCGAAGTCCCCAAACGGGAAATCTTGCCAGATCCAAAGTTCGGTAACACTGATGTTGCCAAGTTCGTTAACGTGCTGATGCTGTCGGGTAAAAAATCCGTTGCAGAAAACATCATCTACGGCGCCTTCGAGCACATCAAGCAGAAGTCGGGCAAAGATCCGTTGGAAGTGTTCGCTACCGCGATCAACAACGCCAAGCCTATGGTTGAAGTAAAATCGCGTCGCGTCGGCGGCGCCAACTATCAGGTGCCAGTCGAAGTGCGTCCAGTGCGTCGTATGGCTCTGTCCATGCGCTGGCTGCGTGAAGCTGCCAACAAGCGCAGCGAAAAGTCGATGCCACAGCGCCTTGGTGGCGAACTGATGGAAGCGGCTGAAATGCGTGGCGGCGCCATGAAGCGTCGTGACGAAGTTCACCGCATGGCAGAAGCGAACAAGGCGTTCTCGCACTTCCGCTTCTAAATAATCGGCCAAGTCCTGAAAGGGGTGCGGCCAAGGTATCTGTTGTTCGAGGCCGGGCTCATTTTGCAAAACAAATGGGGCTCGGTTTTGTCCATTCAAAGATTTAGGAATAATTATGGCACGCAAGACCCCCATTGAGCGCTACCGCAATATCGGTATCTCGGCTCACATCGACGCTGGTAAAACCACGACGACCGAGCGCGTCCTGTTCTACACGGGCGTGAACCACAAGATCGGCGAAGTGCATGATGGCGCGGCCACCATGGACTGGATGGAGCAGGAGCAGGAACGCGGTATCACGATTACCTCGGCTGCAACGACTTGCTTCTGGAAAGGGATGGCTAACAATTTCCCTGAGCACCACATCAACATCATCGACACCCCGGGCCACGTTGACTTCACCATTGAAGTTGAACGCTCGATGCGCGTGCTCGACGGCGCCTGCATGGTTTACTGCGCAGTCGGCGGCGTGCAGCCACAGTCGGAAACCGTATGGCGTCAGGCCAACAAGTACAAAGTGCCACGTCTGGCCTTCGTGAACAAGATGGACCGTACCGGCGCCAACTTCTTCAAGGTCTACGAGCAGATGCGTGCGCGCCTGAAGGCAAACCCGATTCCCCTGCAGATTCCTATCGGCGCGGAAGAGAACTTCCTGGGCGTGGTCGATCTGGTCAAGATGAAAGCCGTGTACTGGGACGATGCGTCGCAGGGCATGAAATTCGACTACCGCGAAATCCCTGCAGAGCTGGCTGAGCAAGCCGCCGAGTGGCGCGAGAAAATGGTCGAAGCCGCTGCTGAAGCGACCGAAGAGCTGATGAACAAGTACTTGGAAGAAGGCGATCTGACGGAAGAAGAGATCAAGAAAGCCTTGCGTCAGCGTACTTTGGCATCGGAAATCGTGCCGATGATGTGCGGTACCGCCTTCAAAAACAAGGGCGTACAAGCCATGCTGGACGGCGTGATTGAATACCTGCCGTCGCCAGTCGACATCAAGCCAGTTCAAGGCATGGATGAAGACGACCAGCCGGTCACGCGTAAAGCCGACGACAACGAGAAATTCGCTGCGCTGGCATTCAAGATCATGACCGACCCATTCGTGGGCCAGCTGATCTTCTTCCGCGTGTATTCGGGCACGATCAAGTCGGGCGACACTGTCTACAATCCGATCAAGAACAAGAAAGAACGTCTTGGCCGTATTCTGCAGATGCACGCTAACCAGCGCGAAGAAATCAAGGAAGTGCACGCTGGCGATATCGCCGCTGCAGTGGGCCTGAAAGACGCGACCACGGGCGAAACCCTGTGCGATCCATCGTCGATCATCACCCTGGAAAAAATGGTATTCCCTGAGCCGGTGATTCAGCAGGCAGTTGAGCCGAAAACCAAGGCTGACCAGGAAAAAATGGGCCTGGCGCTGAACCGCCTGGCACAGGAAGATCCTTCGTTCCGCGTGAAAACCGATGAAGAATCGGGCCAGACCATCATCGGTGGTATGGGCGAGCTGCACCTGGAAATTATCGTTGACCGCATGAAGCGCGAATTCGGCGTGGAAGCCACCGTGGGTAAACCACAGGTTGCTTATCGCGAAACGATTCGCAAAGTGTGCGAAGAGTCCGAAGGTAAATTCGTCAAGCAGTCGGGTGGTCGTGGTCAGTACGGTCACGTGGTTCTGAAGATCGAGCCGCAAGAGCCGGGCAAGGGCTTCGAATTCGTTGACGCCATCAAAGGCGGTACGGTTCCACGCGAATACATCCCTGCAGTTGAAAAGGGTGTGCGCGGTACCTTGAACAGCGGTGTGATGGCTGGTTACCCAGTCGTCGACGTCAAAGTCACGCTGTTCTTCGGTTCGTACCACGATGTTGACTCGAACGAAAACGCGTTCCAGATGGCCGCTTCGATGGCTTTCAAAGATGGTTGCCGCAAAGCATCGCCAGTCATCCTCGAGCCAATGATGGCCGTGGAAGTGGAAACGCCGGAAGACTACGCCGGTACCGTGATGGGCGACTTGTCGTCCCGCCGCGGTATGGTGCAGGGCATGGACGAAATCCCAGGCGGCGGTGGCAAGATCATCAAAGCTGAAGTGCCTCTGTCGGAAATGTTCGGTTACTCGACCTCGCTGCGTTCCGCAACGCAAGGCCGTGCGACCTACACGATGGAATTCAAGCACTATTCGGAAGCGCCTAAGCACGTGACCGACGCGATCATCACTGCAAAAGCCAAGTAATTTAAATTCGGATCGGGGCTGGTCCCCGATCTGCATCACATAGCAATTAAAGGAAGAGCAAAATGGCAAAAGGTAAATTCGAACGGACCAAGCCGCACGTCAACGTCGGCACCATTGGTCACGTCGACCACGGCAAAACGACCCTGACGGCTGCAATCGCTACCGTTCTGTCGAAGAAATTCGGCGGCGAAGCTAAAGCATACGACCAGATCGATGCTGCACCAGAAGAAAAAGCGCGCGGTATCACCATCAACACCGCCCACGTCGAGTACGAAACGGCTGCCCGTCACTACGCGCACGTTGACTGCCCAGGCCACGCCGACTACATCAAAAACATGATTACCGGTGCTGCCCAGATGGACGGCGCGATCCTGGTTTGCTCCGCAGCTGACGGCCCAATGCCACAGACCCGCGAGCACATCCTGCTGGCCCGTCAAGTTGGCGTTCCATACATCATCGTGTTCCTGAACAAGTGCGACCTCGTCGATGACGAAGAGCTGCTGGAACTGGTTGAAATGGAAGTGCGTGAGTTGCTGTCGAAGTATGAATTCCCAGGCGACGACCTGCCAATCATCAAAGGTTCGGCGCGTATGGCACTGGAAGGCGACACTGGCCCAATGGGCGAGCAAGCCATCATGCAACTGGCCGATGCCCTGGACACCTACATCCCTGAACCAGAGCGCGCAATCGACGGCGCCTTCCTGATGCCAGTGGAAGACGTGTTCTCGATCTCGGGTCGCGGTACCGTGGTAACCGGTCGTGTTGAGCGCGGCGTCATCAAAGTCGGCGAAGAAATCGAAATCGTCGGCATCAAAGACACCGTCAAAACCATTTGCACCGGCGTGGAAATGTTCCGCAAGCTGCTGGACCAGGGTCAAGCTGGCGACAACGTTGGTCTGCTGCTGCGCGGCACCAAGCGTGAAGATGTGGAGCGGGGTCAAGTTCTGGCCAAGCCAGGTTCGATCAAGCCACACAACCATTTCACCGGCGAGATCTATGTGCTGTCGAAAGATGAGGGCGGTCGTCACACCCCATTCTTCAACAACTATCGCCCACAGTTCTACTTCCGTACGACTGACGTGACCGGTTCGATCGAATTGCCAGCAGACAAAGAAATGGTCATGCCAGGCGATAACGTGTCGATCACCGTCAAGCTGATCAACCCGATCGCAATGGAAGAAGGTCTGCGCTTCGCTATCCGTGAAGGCGGTCGTACCGTCGGCGCCGGCGTCGTTGCCAAGATCCTGAGCGACGGCAAGTAATTACCAAGGGCTGGTCCGCCAGCCTCAGGTAGTTCTGCTCTAGCAAAAAAGCTGGGGACCTGCGGGTCCCCAACTTGCAATTCCATAGTACAATCTCGATCCCCATATATTGCCGTGTGAAATTGCGCGGTTCGTTCTTTAGAGGAAATACCATGTCTAACCAGAAAATCCGCATCCGCCTGAAGGCGTTCGATTACAAACTGATCGACCAGTCCGCACTGGAAATCGTTGACACCGCGAAGCGCACCGGCGCCGTTGTCAAGGGCCCAGTACCACTGCCAACGCGCATTCAGCGTTTTGACGTCCTGCGTTCCCCGCACGTCAACAAAACCTCGCGCGACCAGTTCGAGATCCGCACCCACCAGCGCCTGATGGACATTGTCGACCCAACCGACAAAACCGTTGACGCACTGATGAAGCTGGACCTGCCAGCTGGCGTTGACGTCGAAATCAAGCTGCAATAAATATCAACCGGCGGAGAACTCTCCGCTGTTGAGTCACGGGCGGTACCGATCAATCGGTCCCGCCCGTGATGCGTTTACGTGCGTGTAAATCCGTCGTCGATCCAGTGCTCGCTGCCGACGCCGTGATGCACGAAAAACAGCCCGTCCGGATCATACTGTTGCTTGGCGCGCGCCAGCCGCGCGTAATTGCTGCCCCAGAACGCTTGCTGCCAATTCTTCAGGAAATAATCGCTTTCGGAAACATACGAGCCTGGGCTGGGCACGACCTGTCGGAGTGCGTCCGTGGCCCGTGCGATGGCTGCGGCGCGCTGCTGCATTTTATCGGCGCGCTCAGCCTGGCCTGGCATACCGGAGAACTGCGCTCTGCTGCCACCGGCAATGATCGCCAGCGCGAATGCATCGAGCACCGCCGGGTTCATCGCCGTGTCGCGTGCGGCGTCGATCTCGGGCTGCGCCGCGCCAGCCAATCCTTTGTTGAAATGCAAACCGACCGTCCAGTGACGCGTGCTTTCGAACAAAGCGTCGACCAGCGCGGCTTGCCTGTCGTCGGCCAGCAGTGTTGCGGGCAGCCAGGTGGAGTGGTAGCCGTGGACAAACCAGCCTGTATCGGTGACGTCGCCCGCCCACGAGAAATGATGCGGCGGCGCGTCGGCGCGTGGGTCGGCGCTGATCACGGCGGGCGCGTATTTTTTGAAAAACGCGGCGCTCCAGGTGTAGCGCGCCGGCATCGGCTGGGCGCTGAATGGCTTGGCGACGGTGTACTCCGGCTGCGTGTTCAGCCACGCAAGAAACGGTTCCCACGTCTGCTGTACCTGCTCTTTGTTCAGCCCCTGGAACACCATCGACACCTTCATCGTGTTGTCCGCATCAAAGCCGATTTGTTCGCCCCAATGCGGGTTGGCCAGCGCGGTGGCATAGAACGCCATCACCTTTGCGATCAGCGCCTTGAATGCCATGTCGGTCGCCGCTTGCACCTGCAAGCTTGCGCTTCCGATTGTTTCCGGCAAGTCGCGTGTGCGCAGTGTCAGCCGTGTGACGACGCCCATGCTGCCACCACCGCCGCCCTTCAGTGCCCAGAACAATTCCGGATTGGTGCACGCATTCGCAATGCAGACACTGCCGTCAGCGGTGACCACTTCCGCCTCGATCAGCCCGGCCGCTGCGGTGCCGTAGGCTTTCGAAAAGGAGCCGAAGCCGCCGCTCTGGACGAGGCCGGCCACGCCGACGGTGGTGCAGCCGCCGCCCTGCACATAGCGCCCCGCGCGCGTCGTGACGGCGTCATACGCATCGATCCACATCGCGCCGGCACCGATGCTCACCGCCGCTTGCGCCGTCTTGCAGCCCTGGGCAACAAACGCGTCGTGCAGCTGGATATCTTTCATCTGGCGCGTCCACACCAGCAGCGCGTCGGGCGCATTCGACGTGCCCTGGTAACTGTGGCCGCCGCCTTTGACGACCAGGCGCAGATTGTGGGTGCGTGCAAAATTGACAGCAGCGACGACATCCGCCGTGCTGCTGGCGGCCACGGCGTACGCGCTCGGCTGAGAAGTCCAGGCGCCGGCCCAGCCGCTGGTTTGCGTGAGGGCGGGCTGGTCGCCCACGGCAAACGGATTCTTCAGCGCGGCCAGGGCCTCGCTGCATGCAGGTGAGTCGGGCGCGGGTGCGCAGGCGGCAAAGGGCGCCGCGAGGTGCTGCAGGCGCCCACCCACGGCGCGCTTGAGTTGATCCCATGCCGCGCTCGACGGCCAGCCGGGCTGGCCCGGGCGAACGCGCGTGCGTGCACGGCGCGCGGCGCGGGCAAAGCTGGCGGGGTGTGCCAGCGAGATGATGGATAAACCTGCCGCCTTCAAAACAAATCGTCTTTGCACCCGACTGCTCCTGATATTTTTACATGATTGGAACACCAAATCACTTTGCCAAAGTGCTTACTGATCGTCTATTCTTGCATATTAGAAATGCAAGTCGCGAGATTATTTCGATATCATCGATTGGATATATGCATGCCGGTTTTTTCACCAGATAACTATCAGCTGATGGCCAATGCGGTGCTCGTCCTGCACGCGGCGATCGTCATCTTTGTCGTCGGTGGCTTGCTGGCCACCCTGTTGGGCGGCCTGTTGCACTGGACCTGGACGCGCAAGGTGTGGTTCCGGGCGGCGCACCTGGGCGCCATCGTCTTCGTCGTGTTCGAGTCGTGGCTGGGCATCGTCTGTCCGCTGACCACGCTGGAACAGTGGCTGCGCGTGCGCGCCGGGCAGGTGGTCTACGAAGGTGATTTCATCGCTTACTGGCTCACCAAAGGCATGTTTTTTACAGCGCCGGCATGGGTGTTCATTGCCGCGTATTCCGTGTTTGGCCTGCTGGTCGTGGTCAGCTGGATCTGGCTGCCGCCGCGGCGCCGCGCTGCCCCCACTTAAAGCAGAAGCCCCGATTTTTTTGTACCTCGACCGGCCTGAATTGCTCAGCGCCGAACTCAGCCAGCTCAGTACCATCTTGGAGTCGTCATGAAACTGTCGATCTGTTTGACCGCCTTTGCCATGAACCTGGCCAGCGCCGCGCCGGTGGACCGGCCCTGGACGCATTACAACAAGCTGCTGGAACTGGTCAGGATGGACAAGTTCTACGCGGCGCCGCTGGCCCAGCGTGACAAAGTCGTGATGCTGGGCGTGGTGCATCCGGACGATCCGGCCATGGCCGAAAAGGATGTCGTGTTCACCATCGTCAACGGCGCAGACCGAGTCCGCATCCAGGTGAGTGCGAACGGCGAATTCGAGGTACCGTTCAATCCGGCGTGGGTGAAGTCGGATCCGGAAGTGCTGACGACCGTCCCGGCCGGGCAGAAGGCAAAATTCACCTTCAATGCGGTGCCCGTCATGCCGCAGCGTACCCAGTTCGACTATGCCAGCCTGATGGGTGGCGTGGCGCAGGTGAATGCGCTGATCAAGGCGCAGGCCGGCATGCTGCGCTTCCTGATGCCGGACCTGGTCGGCGTGAAGCTGCAGTTTCGCAAAGAGTCGCACGCCACGGTGGTGCTGGGCGCCACCCGGATTGCGGCCGACGCCAACGGTCTCGTCAAGCTGCGTCTGGACAAGTCACTGCTTGCCGCGAATGTTCCCGTCACGCTGTCGGAGATTCCGGCAAGCACCGATTTTCTGCAAGACTGATTACCAGTCAAGCGTCAGCTTCCATGCTGCGCCGGTCGCGCTAACTGCAAATACAGGGGAGCGATGTATGGCGTCTCGTTGGGGGCCCTCGATCGCTCACGCGCGTGCTGTCGGCGTTGGCGCTTGACTCTGCGGGGTGCGCCCGTCAGACTGCATTGTCTATTCATATCCACGGGAGAAAACACCATGCAACGTATTGATATTGCCCTCCTGTCGGCCGCCTGATCGCGCCATTCCACACTGCGCAGTAGCCTTGTTTTAAGCCAGGTGGGTTGAGTCGCGCTTGATCGTGCGCCGGCTTCCGCTATGTCGTACCGCCGCGTTTTGCGCGGAGGCTGTGCTCGCCCACGTCGCGAGCTTTACGAACACGCCCATACACCCACCTCATGATCGACATCAATTTCGCATCTCTACGTCTTATCGGACTGACCCACACCATCACCAATGAACTCGTCACGTTTGCCGACGCCGCACCCGACGCGCGCCTGATGCGTGTTGCGGAAGTGCATCGCGACGCCATCGTGCTGCACGATGGCGCGCAAACCTGCCAGGCGCGCCAGCGTTCGCGCCTGCTGCAATCGCTGGACGCACAACAGACCAGCCTGGCCGTCGGCGACTGGGTCCTGGTCGACTGCGTCGCCGTTGGAACGCACTGGATCGGCGCGCGCATACCGCCGCAGACGCAGCTGGCCCGCCGCAGCGCCGACGGCAGCCGCCAGCCGCTCGCCAGCAACGTCGACACTGCCCTGCTGGTGATGGGGCTGGACCGCGACTTCAACCCGCGCCGGCTCGAGCGCTACATCGCGCTGGCGCATGCTGCCCTGGTTGACGCCGTGGTGGTGCTGACCAAAGCCGACATCGGCATTGCGGTTGATGAGCGGATGGCGCAGTTGCGCCAGCGCTTGCCGGCCAGCGTGCCGCTGATGGCGCTCAATGCGCTCGATGCGCAGCAGACCAGGTCGATGCTTGCGCCGTGGCTGGACGCGGGCCAGACCCTGGTGCTGCTCGGCTCATCCGGCGCGGGCAAGTCGACGCTGACCAACACGCTGTGCGCCAGCGCGCAGCCGACCGGTGGCGTGCGCAAAGGCGACGGGCGCGGGCGCCACACGACGACGGCGCGCTCGCTGCACCAATTCGCCGGCGGCGCTTGCATCATCGATACGCCCGGTTTGCGCAGCTGGCGTCTGGACGCCGAAGAGGATGCGCTGACGGCGGCCTTCGACGACATCGACGCGCTCGCGCGCAATTGTCAGTTCCGCGACTGCCACCATCAAGCCGAACCGGGCTGCGCGGTGCGCGACGCGGTCGATGCCGACCGGCTGTTCAACTATCACAAGCTTTTGCGGGAGGTGAGGCGCAGCCAGCAAACGCCGCTGGACCGGATCGCCGAGCGTGCCAAGTGGAAAGTGCTGCTGAAGACGGTCGGCCCGCGCAGCCGTAGCAAGCGCGCGTAATGCGAGCGCCGGTTCACGCCACCGCTCGTGTGCCTGTTCCGGCTAGAAGAAATAAAGGGGACGTCGGAGCGTTGCGCCGCAACCCCTAGTCTTTGGTGCCAGTCTTCCAGCGCATGCCGAAGCCGAAGCGGCGGTCCATCAGCTCGTGGGCGCTGGTACGGCCTTCCTGCTGGAAGTACTCGACCAGCTTGGTCACTTGCAGCTTGCCTGCCTGGTTGTCGATCATGGCGATCGCGCACATCATCTGCGAGCCGCCCTGATCGAGCCGCACTTCGATCGGCGCCTGGTTCGGTACCGCCATCGTCACGACGGCGTCCGTGGCGGACCAGTTCGGCACGCCCTCGTAGATGAAAGTGAAAATAATGGCGCGCTTGAACTGGTCGAAACGGTCGCCGTTGATGTAGAGATTTTCACCACCGGTGGCCGCACCCGTGCGGTCATCGGCTTCAAGCTGGATGAACGGCATGTTCTGAAAATCACCGAACGAGTTGCCCAGCGCCTGCACAATGCCCTTGCGGCCATCCATCATTTCGTACATGCAGCCGAGATCGAGGTCGATGCCGTTGCGGCCCTTGCGCGCGTTACTGACAGCGCCTGTGATGCGGGCCAGGAAGCCGGTCTTTTCCGGCGCTGGCGCGGCAGTAATCGACTGGTTCCAGTTCAAATTGACGTGGATGCGGCCGTACCCTTGCGCGCCGCGCTTGTCGAGCGACACCTTGTCGCCGCGCTTTTCCAGCGTGACTTTTGACAGCGAGATTTTAGAGGGCGCGGGTGCAGCCGGGGCCGGTGCCGCGGCCGGTGCCGTCGTCGCTCCGGCTTCACTGCCGCCGAAGTGCGCCAGCAATGCCGACAGGCCGCCATTGAATCCCTGGCCGACAGCACCGAAGCGCCATACGCCTTCCTTGCGATAGATGTTTGCCACGATGACAGCCTTTTCGTCGCCGAAGACAGCGGCGCTCAAAGGAAATTCGACCGCGCTGCCCAGCGTCAAACGGCTGGGGCCAATCGAACGCATGGTCGGCGCGCCGTCGATGGCAGCCACGAACACCAGTTGCGTGATCGCATCCGGCAGCGCATCGAGGTTGACGGCAAAGCGCGCCTTGCCCGACGCCAGGTCGAGTTTCACGGCGTCGCCGGGTGCGGCCAGCTGGTTATAAAACACCATGAAGCGTTCGTCGGACAGTTTTTCATTGGCGTCCAGGCCGAAGCAGGACACATCGACCGACGTGCCCGGGAGGGTGATATCCACCTCGACCGGGAATTGCGTGCCGCAGCCGAGGTCACTTAACTTGCCTTTTTGCCCGCGTGCGTATGTATTCACCAAGATTCCTTTTCGGTTTGACGTTGTTGCGTTGCGCTCGTTTCCGGATGGGCGCCGAACACGCGCGATTGTGCCACGGTACGTTCGGCCCAGGCGCGGTGCGTGGCCACTTCGCACATCGAATTATGCATGCGGAAGACGGCCGGCGCGTTCTCGTCGAGGATCGCGTGCGCGGCCTCCAGGTCTTGCGGTTTCACGCGGTAGTGCTGCTCGATCGGCGAGATTTGGGTCGGATGGATCGCGGTCTTCCCGACCATGCCATAGGCAATGTCTTCCAACACCTCTTCATCGAGCAGACCGGGCAGGTCGAGGTGTTCGAACACCGGCGCCGTCAAGGCAAAACCGTAGGGGCGGAAGGTGGTCACCAGGCGCGCAATGACCGGGCCCAGCGGCGTGCGATACAGCGTCATGGTGCGCGGACGGCGCAGGCCCAGCAGGGCGAGCAGATCGTTGCCGCCGATGCGCAGCGCCAGGATGCGGTTGCGCACGCCAGGCGCTTCCAGCACAGCGCGGAACTGCGTCATTTCCTCGTCGCTGAACACTTCCGCGGTTTCCAGCGTGGGCATCAGCAAATGCTCGGTGTCGCGCACCTGGCGGAAATAACTGTCGAAGTTGTGGCGCGTGGACTTGGGCAGCACGAAGCCGCGCAGCTTTTCAACGCCGGGCATGGCGAGTACGCGCGCCATCACCTCGGGGTTGCGCACGCGCACGAAGCGGTCGGCCGGTATGTCGTCGCGCATGTTTTCCAGCACCACAGACAGGTTGAACAGCGCCCAGCTCAGCTCGGCGTCGGACACAGAATCTTCGGTACAGAAAATCAGTGAACGCGCCTCGGTGACGCGTTCCCCGTTGGCGACCGCCAGCAGGTATTGATGGTTGGCTGGCACGTACAGCGACGCGCCCATTGACTTAAGCATCTATTGCACTCCGGATCAGGGAAACCGCGAAATAAGGAAGAGCAGCGTCAACTTGTACAGGGACGCCCTTTTCTTCCGCCAACAATATCAGATGTGCCACTTCCGGCGCGTCACAGTCGCGCACCACCAGCAGGCGGGGCGTACGGCGCAGCAGGACCCGGGTGGCTTCGCCGATGCCCGGCTTAACCAAATTGACATCCAGAATGCCATATTTTATTAGTGCATTGGCAATAAATTCGCGCGACACCCGGCCGGCGGCTTCCTTGTCGATCGGGGCCGCCGTTGCCAGGGCCATACCGCTGGCCTGCTGCACCAGCTGGTCGGCGAAATCTTGCGACTGATCGTGCGGCAAGAACTGGTCGTAGTAGACGCAGCCGTGGAAATCATCCGGGCCGATCGCGTCGTTCAAGATCGAACGGCTCACCAGGCCCGATACTGTCGCGTTCAGGATACTCGACGGAATCAGATAATCGTCACACGATGCGGCGCAAGCGGCCACGCCTGCCAGGTCGGACAGCACGTACAGGCCGTCGTCGATGGCGCTGCCGTGTTCGAGGTTGTAGTCGTTGATCGTGCTGGCCAGCTCGCGCGCGATGACGCCCTTGCCGGTCCAGCCGTCGACGAAGACGATCGATTCGGCGCTATGGCGCGCCAGGATGTGTTTCAGCGCGTTCCGGTCGATGCCGCGGTCGCGGATGATCGAGACCGAATAGTGGTTGCAAGATCGCCCCAGCACCTCGTTCAACAGGCGGCTGACGACCACGCCGACCGGCGTGCCGGCGCGCGCCAGCGAGACCAGCGTAATTTCGTCAGGACGACGGGCGGCGATCAGGCTGGCCAGGTGCAGGCAGTCGTGCGCCATGCGCGCGCCGTTGATGGCGCAGGCGGTGCGGAAGACGTCCAGGTAGCGCGGCGACGGCAGCGATTCCGGCGACAGCATCTCGCTGTAGTGGCGCTGGCCGGACTGGATCAGGCGCTCTTTCTCAGGGATATCGGTGAAGTCCTGCAGCGGCAGGGGCGTCAGCAGGAATTCCACGTCGCCTGGGCGGTAGCTGCCACTGAATGTCATAGGGCCTCCAGGGTCAGGCTGGCCAGTTGCGTGCGGCTCGGCACGATAGCGTAATCGCAGGCAGACATGAAGGCGGCATCGGCGCGGCTGTCGCCCATGCCGAAGCTCATGATGGCACCATGTTCCTTGCGCAATTGATCCATCACGTAGCGCACGGCGTGGGCTTTGTTCAGCGCCTTGGGCAAGACGGCGAAGTTGTTGCCGTTGCGGTGCAAATAGTAGGGTTTGTCGCCATCGTCCAGCCACGCTTGCGCCACCTCGCGCTCGAACGGGGCGAGCACGTCGGAGCGCTTCTGCGGATCCTTCAATACCAAATAGAAGGGCGTACCGCTGTCTTCGATCAGACGCGTGCGGCCACCGAAGCCGGTGGACACCGCGTAATCGTCGAGCAGCTTGGACAGTTCCTGCAGGCCGGGCAGGGCGACATGCATGGCGTCGTGCATCTGGTCGCGCCAGGCCGTGTCGACTGCGCCGCCGGGAGACAGGACCATGCCACCGTAGTTCAGTACGGCGTAGCTGGTGAACGGCAGCGCAACGCGGCTGAAGGCGTCGCGGTTGCGCGCGGTGGACGGGATCACCGTCATGCCATCCTGCACGAATGCGAAAAAGGCGCGCTGCAGCGCCGTCGTGTACGAGATCGGCAAGCCGTCCTTGAGAAAGGCGGCAGGCTCGAGGCCGTCGCTGGTGCGGCATTTTTCGAGTGACTGGAACAGCGTGTCGTCCAGGTCAGCAAACAGGAATTTCGGATACATAGGTTTCGTTCACAAAATGGAGGAGGCGGCCGTCGAGCAGGCGCGCGAGGTGCAGCAAAGCAGCGTTGGGGGCGGTCTCGTGGCAAATCAAAACATGGTCGTATTGCCCAGGCCTGACGTTGTAGAGGAAATTGCCCACGCCTTCGCCGTAGTTGTCAGGAAAGGCGAGGGCGCTGGCCACCGCGCCCCAGACCAGCACCGGCGAGCGTGTCGTCGATTGCACGACCACATCGAAGCCGCCTTGCTCCAGGCCCGCGGCCAGCAGTGCCGGCGCATGCATGAACTCGCCTGTGCCGAGCACGAGGACGGACGCGCCAGGGTTCAGGCTGGCGGCAACGTCGTCGGCCGGCGCCGGCGCCAGCGGGCGATTGATGCCGAGGCGGCCGAACGCCGTGCTGGCGCCGCGGTCGGCGCTCGGATCGAATAATTGCGCCGGCAGTGGCGTGGCGACCGCTGCGCCCGCTTCAAAGCGGTATTCGCCGCTGACCAGCGCGCCCAGCGTGACCGGCAAGCCAAAGCGCGCGGTCAATTGTTCGGTGGCCTGTTCACCCATGAAATTGATGATGGTCGACAGGTGCACTTGTGACAGGTGCGGGTTGATACGGCGACATGCGTTCGACAGGTTCAGGAACGTGTTACCGGTGCTGGCTTCATCGTCCACCAGGACCAGCGTGCCGGCCGTTTCCAGCAGCGCGCGCTGGGCAGCGTCCTGCGGCATATGTAAAAACTGGCGCGGCGCGTGGCTGTGCGCTTCTTCGAATTCGATGATGGGCGTGGTGCCGACCCGATAACGCGAGGTATGGATGAACAGCGCGTCGCGGCCCGGGTTGGCGCGCAGCCAGGCTTCGAACACGCCCTGGCCGAGGCCGATTGCCGTTTCGGCCATGGCGATGAACACCACCGGTCCTATGCTGGCCGGCACGTTCGCAGCCATGCGCGCGTGAATCGATTGCATCACGGATGGTTTTACGGGCCAATGTTTTCCCAGCACCTTGCTGAGGAACAGGAAGCCGCGCTTGGCATTCGCGCGCGCGGCAAAGCCGAGCAGCGTGTCGAGCTCAGCTTCTCCCTGCGTCAGCCGGATTTCCAGCGCGCCGGTCGGTAAGGAAATCTGCCTCACGCCAGCTCCACTGCGCTGGTCAGCTCGGTGACGCGGATGCCGTCGCGCACGGGCGGGATGGTCACGCTGTCAAAGCCGTCGGCAAAGCCGCACAGGGCGATCCATGGCAAGTTGGGGCCGGCCACGCAGGCCATGCCGATGCCGCCCGACATGCGCGGATTGATTTCGAGCAGGCGCAAGCTACCCGCACCTTCGCGGAACTGGGCATTGAACATGCCACTCAAACCATAGATGCGACACAGTTCGGCGGTGGCGGCCAGGATGTCTTCGCGCATGTCGATCAGTTGGCCGCGCCCGGCCTGCATTGGCTTCTTGCGGGCAATCGCGGTGACCAGGCGGCCGTTGTCGCCGACGCTGTCGACGCTGTATTCGTGGCCGTCGAGGTATTCCATCAGCAGCATGGTGCGCACGGACCCGAGCTCACCCAGGCCGCGGCGGAAATCCTGCAGGCCGGTGTGATACTCGACGCCTTCTATTAGTAGTGCGGCGCTGCTGCGCTCTTCGTCGAGGATGGCAAAGCCCAGGCCGAACACCGAGTTCGACGGTTTGACGCACAGTTTGGCGTGGCGCGGGCGCAGTTCGGCGTAGATGGCGTCGAACTGCTCCAGGGTTTCGAATGGGGCGAATTCGGCGACCGGCGCGCCATCGAGCACGGTTTCCGCGTAGAAGCGGGCCTTGTCGTGGATCGTGGTCAACGCTGCATGCGAGCCGACTGAATAAATGCGCGTGCCGATGGCAGCAAAGCGGTCCAGTTCCAGGGCCAGGCGCGTGGCGCCCTTGCCAGGGATAAAGATGTCGATGCGGTGTTCGACGCAGAACGCCAGGCACCAGTCGATGTACGCATCGGTATCAAGGCCGGTCGGTTCGACCATGAACTGATGGGCGACGCGCCCGGCGGGGGAGTGCGGATTCGGGTTGCTGTGAATGACGTGGAAACGATTTGCCGTGTCCGCTTCACGGATCAGTTTGATCGCGGTGTAGACGGAAGAGAAGGTCCTGTTGAACCAGACGCGCATGGGATAGCCTTGTGACAATAATGATGGACGTTTGGCAGCATACAGGAAGACAGATGGAAAAACGCTAACTACGGTATGGGTAAAACGGGGTCCTGGCGCGCCTGATATGGCAGTGAATGGTTGGCTTGTGGTTTGTCGTCAATTGCGCCGTACAAACAACGACATACCCCCAACTTATGTGTTGCGTCAACCCCTTTAGCGGGATATACTAGCCGGCTTCGGTATGGATTCGTCCGTTTTGAATCCGTCCTTTACTTGGTAGTTAAACAAAGCCCCGCCCAATCGCAGGTGGGAATGGAGAAAAAATGAGCCTAGGCCTTCTCGGTCGCAAGGTTGGTATGATGCGCATCTTCACGGATGAAGGGGACTCGATCCCAGTTACCGTGCTCGACGTATCGAACAATCGTGTTGCGCAAGTCAAAACTCCTGAAACAGACGGTTACTCCGCTGTTCAGGTCGCATTCGGTCAACGTCGCGCTTCCCGCGTGACCAAGGCAGTTGCGGGTCACCACGCTAAAGCAGGCGTGGAAGCCGGTACGATGCTGAAAGAATTCCGCGTCGACGCCGCCAAAGCCGCAGAACTGAAAACCGGTGACATCGTCGCCGCGTCGCTGTTCGAAGTCGGTCAAAAAATCGACGTGCAAGGTACCTCGATCGGTAAGGGTTACGCTGGTACCATCAAGCGTCACAACTTCGCCTCGGGTCGTGCATCGCACGGTAACTCGCGTTCGCACAACGTACCAGGTTCGATCGGTATGGCGCAGGATCCAGGTCGCGTGTTCCCTGGTAAGCGCATGACCGGTCACATGGGTGATGTCACTGTTACCACCCAAAACCTCGAGATCGCCCGTATCGATGCCGACCGTCAGTTGCTGATGGTTAAAGGCGCCGTACCCGGCGCGAAAAATGGCCAGGTGGTGGTATCGCCAGCGGTCAAAGTTAAAGCACAGAAGGGAGCTTAAACGATGGAACTCAAGCTTCTGAATGAGCAAGGACAAGCAGGCTCGAACGTTGCCGCCGCCGATGAAGTTTTCGGTCGTGATTACAACGAAGCCCTGATTCACCAGATCGTGGTTGCCTATGCAGCGAACGCCCGTAGCGGCAATCGCAAGCAGAAGGACCGCGAAGAAGTCCACCACACGACGAAAAAGCCATGGCGCCAAAAAGGTACCGGCCGCGCTCGTGCTGGTATGTCGTCGTCGCCTCTGTGGCGTGGCGGTGGACGCATCTTCCCGAACTCGCCTGACGAGAACTTCACCCACAAAGTGAACAAGAAGATGTATCGCGCCGGTATCTGCTCGATCCTGTCGCAACTGGCCCGCGAAGAGCGCCTGGTTGTGGTTGAGTCGATCACGCTGGAAGCCCCAAAAACCAAGCTGCTGTCGCAGAAACTGGTTGGCATGGGCCTCGAGTCGGTCATGATCATCACCGATACGCTGGAAGAAAACCTGCTGCTGGCATCGCGCAACCTGCCTAACGTGCTGGTTGTTGAGCCGAAGCACGCCGATCCAATGTCGCTGGTGTTCTACAAAAAAATCGTGGTCACCAAAGCAGCACTGGCCATGATCGAGGAGATGTTCGCATGAGCGCCGTCATGAAATTCAGCGAAGAGCGCCTGATGAAGGTGCTCCAGGCTCCGGTCATTTCCGAAAAAGCGACCATGGTCGCGGAAAAGAACGAACAGATCGTGTTCCGTGTATTGCCGGACGCGACCAAGCCTGAAATCAAGGCAGCCGTTGAACTCCTGTTCAAGGTTGAAGTCCTGTCGGTTCAGACAGCCAATCGCGAAGGTAAGGCAAAGCGTTCGGGCCGTTTCAACGGTCGTCGCAACCATACCAAGCGTGCTTTCGTGTGCCTGAAGCCTGGCCAGGAAATCAATTTTGTCGAGGAGGCTAAATAATGGCACTCGTTAAGATGAAACCAACCTCACCAGGCCGTCGTGGCATGGTGAAAGTTGTGAACCCAGACCTGTACAAAGGTCGTCCGTTCGCAGCCCTGGTTGAAAAGAAATCGAAAACTGCCGGCCGTAACAACAACGGCCACATCACTACCCGTCACATCGGTGGTGGTCACAAGCAGCACTACCGTCTGATCGATTTTAAACGTCAGAAGGATGGCATCCCTGCCAAGGTCGAGCGTATTGAATACGATCCGAACCGCACCGCGAACATTGCACTGCTGTGCTACGCGGACGGTGAGCGTCAGTACATCATCGCCACCAAAAACATGGCTGTCGGCGATAGCGTCATGAACGGTTCGGAAGCGCCGATCAAGTCGGGTAACTGCCTGCCAATCCGTAACATCCCGGTCGGTACCGTGATGCATTGCGTCGAAATGCTGCCAGGTAAGGGTGCCCAGATGGCCCGTACCGCCGGCGCCGGCGTTGTGCTGATGGCCCGTGAAGGCACCTACGCTCAGGTTCGCCTGCGTTCGGGTGAAGTGCGTCGCGTGCACATTGAGTGCCGCGCCACCGTAGGCGAAGTCGGCAATGCCGAACACAGCCTGCGCAAGATCGGTAAAGCAGGTGCGATGCGTTGGCGTGGTGTTCGTCCTACCGTTCGCGGTGTGGTCATGAACCCGGTCGATCACCCGCACGGTGGTGGTGAAGGTAAGACCGCAGCTGGTCGTCACCCGGTATCGCCATGGGGTCAACAGACGAAGGGTAAGAAGACACGCCGTAACAAGCGTACTACTTCGATGATCGTCTCGCGCCGCGGCAAGAAATAAGGGATAAGACATGACACGTTCATTGAAAAAAGGGCCGTTCACGGACGCCCACCTGGTTAAAAAAGTCGAAACCGCGCAAGCGAACAAAGACAAAAAGCCAGTAAAAACCTGGTCGCGCCGCTCGACGATCACGCCTGACTTCATCGGCCTGACCATCGCGGTTCACAACGGCAAGCTCCACGTGCCAGTGTATGTTTCCGAGAATATGGTTGGTCACAAGCTCGGCGAATTCGCACTGACCCGCACGTTCAAGGGCCATGCCGCTGACAAGAAGGCGAAGAAATAATGGAAACTAAAGCTATCCTCAAAGGTGTGCGCCTGTCGGACCAAAAAGGCCGCCTGGTTGCTGACCTGATCCGTGGCAAGAAAGTCGGCGCTGCACTCGACATTCTGCAATTTAGCCCGAAGAAGGGTGCGACCATCATCAAGAAGGTTCTGGAGTCCGCAATTGCGAACGCAGAACACAATGACGGCGCCGATATCGACGAGTTGAAAATTGTCCAGATCTACGTTGAAAAGGGTCCTATCCTGAAGCGCTTTACTGCACGCGCTAAAGGCCGGGGTGATCGTATCTCGAAACAATCCTGTCACATCTACGTGACCGTTGGTAACTAAGGGGTCACGATGGGACAGAAGATTCATCCAACAGGCTTTCGCCTGTCAGTAACCCGTAATTGGGCCTCGCGTTGGTACGCTGGCAATGGCAACTTTGCCGCCATGCTCAACGAAGACCTGAAAGCACGTGCTTACCTGAAAAAGAAACTGAAGAACGCTTCGGTTGGCCGCATCGTCATCGAGCGTCCTGCCAAGAACGCGCGCTTCACGATCTACAGCTCGCGTCCGGGCGTGGTTATCGGTAAAAAAGGCGAGGACATCGAAGTACTGAAGTCCGCGCTGACCAAGATCATGGGCGTGCCAGTGCACGTCAATATCGAGGAAATCCGCAAGCCGGAAATCGATTCGCAGCTGATCGCCGATTCGATCTCGCAGCAGCTGGAAAAGCGCATTATGTTCCGCCGCGCAATGAAGCGCGCGATGCAGAACGCCATGCGCCTGGGCGCCCTCGGCATCAAGATCATGTCGTCGGGTCGTCTGAACGGCATCGAGATTGCTCGTACCGAATGGTATCGCGAAGGCCGTGTGCCACTTCACACCCTGCGCGCTGACATCGACTACGGCACCAGCGAAGCATCGACCACGTACGGCATCATCGGCGTCAAGGTCTGGGTATACAAAGGTGACCGCTCGCCTACCGGCGAAGCACCAGTCATCGATACCCCGGCTGAAGACAAGAAGAGCCGTGGCCCACGCCGCGACGACGGCAAACCAGGTGGACGTCCGCGTCCAGCCGGCCCAGGCGGCGCCCCAGGCGGCCGTGCTCCAGCAGCACCGCTCGTCAAAGCTCGCCCAGCCGTCAAGCTGCCTGTTTCAGCACCAGCAGCGCCAGTCGCTGCCGCTGAACCAGCTGAGAAAGCAGGAGAATAACCATGCTGCAACCAGCACGCAGGAAGTATCGTAAAGAGCAGAAAGGCCGTAACACCGGCATTTCGCACAGCCGCGGCACCGCGGTCTCGTTCGGTGAGTTCGGCTTGAAAGCAACGGTCCGCGGTCGTATCACTGCCCGTCAGATCGAAGCTGCTCGTCGCGCCATGACCCGTCACATCAAACGTGGCGGTCGTATCTGGATCCGTATTTTCCCGGACAAGCCAATTTCGAACAAGCCAGCTGAAGTTCGTATGGGTAACGGTAAAGGTAATCCAGAGTACTACGTCGCTGAAATCCAGCCAGGCAAAGTCCTGTATGAGATGGACGGCGTTGATGAAACACTGGCGCGCGAAGCATTCCGCCTGGCTGCCGCCAAACTGCCACTGGCTACGACCTTCGTCGTACGTCAAGTTGGTCAATAAGAGGAGTCGGATATGAATGCAACAGAACTCCGCGGCAAGGACCAGGACGCTCTGCAAAAAGAGCTGAATGAGTTGTTGAAAGCTCAGTTCGGTCTGCGCATGCAGATCGCAACCCAGCAGCTGGGCAACACGTCCCAGTTGAAAAAAGTACGCCGCGACATCGCGCGTGTGAAAACGGTCATGAACTCGAAGGATGCCAAATGAACGACACCACTACTGTCAAAACGGCGCTGAAGCGTACGCTGGTCGGCAAGGTCGTGTCCGACAAAATGGACAAGACGGTTACCGTCCTGATCGAGCGTCACGTCAAGCACCCGCTGTACGGCAAAATCATCATGCGCTCGAACAAGTATCACGCGCATGACGAAGCCAACGAAGTCAAAACGGGTGATACCGTCGAGATTTCGGAAGGTCGTCCGATCTCGAAGACGAAAGCATGGACGGTTACCCGTATCGTGCAAGTAGCTCCGATCGTTTAAGTTCGAAACAGCTGTGGTAACACGGCTGCAAAATTAGTTCTTGCGGGCCCGCCAGTATTCTGCGATACTAGCGGGCTTCGTTCATGTGTCGCCGAAATTTGTCACCCCGGTGGCTGCGGCCTGTAACGAAAGTTTTTGGAAAGTCCATCACCCAATCAATGCACTCCAGCAGGAGCGTATTGGCGGGACCAAGACTGACCGCAGGCCCACCTCCGTGGGATTTCTGAGGCTTAAGTTGGGAAAGAGAATACTATGATTCAAACTGAAAGCCGGCTCGAAGTAGCCGACAATACCGGTGCCAAGGAAGTTATGTGCATCAAGGTATTGGGTGGTTCCAAGCGCCGCTATGCAGGCATTGGTGACGTCATCAAGGTAACCATCAAGGTTGCTGCGCCACGTGGCCGTGTCAAAAAAGGTGAAATTTATAACGCTGTGGTTGTGCGCACCGCCAAAGGTGTGCGCCGCCAAGACGGCTCCCTGGTGAAGTTCGACAGCAACGCTGCTGTACTGCTCAACGCCAAGCTGGAACCGATCGGAACGCGTATTTTCGGACCAGTCACCCGCGAACTGCGGACTGAGAAGTTCATGAAAATCGTGTCCCTGGCACCTGAAGTTCTGTAAGGAGTCGTAATGGATAAGATTCGTAAAAACGACGAAGTCATCGTGCTGACCGGTAAAGACAAGGGCAAACGTGGCGTGGTTCAAGTGCGTGTAGACGCAGAACACGTTGTGGTTGAAGGCGTCAACGTCGCTAAAAAAGCGACCAAGCCTAACCCAATGACCGGCGTAACTGGTGGTATCGTCGACAAGACTATGCCGATTCACGTGTCCAACGTTGCATTGTTCAATGCAGCGACTGGCAAGGCAGACCGCGTGGGCTTTAAAGATGTTGACGGCAAAAAAGTCCGCATCTTCAAGTCCAGTGGCGAAGTAGTGAAAGCGTAAAAATCATGGCCCGTTTACAAGAGTTCTACCAAGCAAACGTCGTCGCCGCTCTGACCGAAAAATTCGGTTACACGTCGTCGATGCAAGTGCCACGCCTGACCAAGATCACCCTGAACATGGGTGTTGGTGAAGCGATCGCTGACAAGAAAGTGCTCGAGCACGCTGTGTCCGACCTGACGAAAATTGCTGGCCAGAAGCCAGTGACGACGAAGTCGCGCAAAGCTATCGCTGGTTTCAAAATCCGCGAAGGCTATCCAATTGGTACCATGGTCACCCTGCGCGGTGCCCGTATGTACGAATTCCTGGATCGCTTCATCACCGTGGCTCTGCCACGCGTGCGTGACTTCCGTGGTGTGAATGGCCGTTCGTTCGACGGTCGCGGCAACTACAATATCGGTGTCAAGGAACAGATCATTTTCCCTGAGATCGAATATGACAAGATTGACGCGCTGCGCGGCATGAACATCAGCATCACGACCACCGCAAAGACCGACGACGAAGCGAAAGCTCTGCTCGCCGCCTTTAAATTCCCGTTCAGGAACTGAGATCATGGCAAAACTAGCACTGATTAACCGCGAACAGAAGCGTGCAGACCTGGTGGAGAAATTCGCCCCGAAGCGTGCCGCTCTGAAAGCCATCATCGACGACCAGTCCAAAACGGACGAAGAACGTTACGAAGCTCGCCTGAAACTGCAAGCGCTGCCACGCAATTCGGCTCCGACTCGCCAGCGTAACCGCTGCGCGATCACGGGTCGTCCACGTGGTACGTTCCGCAAGTTCGGCCTGGGCCGTATTAAGCTCCGTGAATTCGCCATGCGTGGTGAAATTCCGGGCATGACCAAAGCAAGCTGGTAATAGGAGAATATGCAATGAGTATGAGCGATCCTATCGCCGATATGCTGACCCGCATTCGCAACGCCCAGGGCGTACAAAAGACGACCGTGGCGATGCCTTCGTCGAAAGTCAAAGTAGCGATTGCCAACGTCCTCAAGGACGAGGGTTACATTGAAGATTTCGCAGTAACTGCCGAAGATGGCAAAGCGGAACTCAAAATCGGTTTGAAGTATTACGTTGGCCGTCCAGTCATCGAGCGCCTCGAGCGCGTGTCCCGTCCGGGCCTGCGCGTCTACAAAGGCAAAGATGAAATCCCAACCGTGATGAACGGCCTGGGTGTGGCAATTGTGTCGACCCCGCAAGGCGTGATGACCGACCGCAAAGCTCGCGCCACTGGCGTGGGCGGCGAAGTCATCTGCTACGTGGCTTAAGGAGTAGACGATGTCTCGAGTAGCTAAGATGCCAATCGCAATTCCAGCTGGCGCCGATGTGGCGATCACTGCAACTGCGATTACCGTCAAGGGCCCGCTGGGCACCTTGACCCAAGCCCTGAACGGCCTGGTCAAAGTAGAAAACAACAACGGCAGCCTGTCGTTCGACATTGTCGACGACAGCCGCGAGTCGAATGCGATGTCGGGTACCTTGCGCGCCCTGGTCAACAATATGGTGACCGGTGTAACCAAGGGCTTCGAGAAGAAGCTGTCACTGGTCGGCGTGGGCTACAAAGCCCAAGCTGCTGGCGACAAGCTGAATCTTTCGCTGGGTTTCTCGCACCCTGTAGCGCACCAAATGCCTGCAGGCGTCACCGCAACCACGCCAACCCCTACTGAAATCGTTATCAAAGGTATCGATCGTCAGCAGGTAGGCCAAGTTGCCGCCGAAGTGCGTGCTTACCGCTCCCCTGAGCCTTACAAAGGCAAGGGCGTCCGCTATGTGGACGAAGTGGTTAAGCTTAAAGAAACCAAGAAGAAATAAGGGCTGACCATGGACAAGAAAGAATCACGTCTGCGTCGTGGACGCCAGACCCGCATCAAGATCGCGGAACTGAAAGTAAATCGCCTGTCGGTGCACCGCACCAACCTGCACATTTACGCCAGCCTGATCAGCCCGGACGCCAAAGTTCTGGTGTCGGCTTCGACCTTGGAAGCGGATGTACGCGCCGAGTTGGCTACCCAGAGCGGCAAAGGCGGCAACGCTGCTGCTGCAGCACTGGTCGGCAAACGCGTCGCCGAAAAAGCAATCCAAGCCGGAATCACCGAAGTTGCGTTCGACCGCTCCGGTTTCCGTTACCACGGCCGTGTCAAGGCGCTGGCTGAAGCCGCGCGTGAAGCCGGTCTGAAGTTCTAAGGAAGAATCGTCATGGCAAAAATGCAAGCAAAAATGCAAAGCGACAAGCCGGATGATGGCATGCGCGAAAAAATGATCGCGATCAACCGCGTGACCAAAGTGGTCAAGGGTGGTCGTATCATGGGCTTCGCAGCATTGACCGTGGTCGGCGACGGCGATGGCCGTATCGGCATGGGCAAGGGCAAGTCGAAAGAAGTACCAGTCGGTGTGCAAAAGGCAATGGAAGAAGCCCGTCGCAACCTGATCAAGGTACCTCTCAAGAATGGCACCCTGCACCACAGCGTGACCGGCCAGCACGGCGCGTCGAAAGTCATGATGTCCCCGGCCAAGCCAGGTACAGGCGTGATCGCCGGCGGCGCAATGCGCGCTATCTTTGAAGTGATGGGCGTGACTGATGTGGTGGCGAAATCCACCGGTTCGTCGAACCCATATAACCTCGTCCGCGCAACGCTGGATGGCCTGTCGAAGATGAGCACCGCTTCCGACATCGCCGCCAAACGTGGCAAGTCGGTCGAAGAGATCCTGGGTTAAGGAATACATCATGGCAAACACCATCAAAGTGCAACTGGTCAAGGGCCTTATCGGCACCCGCCAGGATCACCGTGCCACCGTGCGCGGCCTGGGTCTGCGTCGTGTTAACTCGGTTTGCGAGTTGCAGGACACCCCATCCGTTCGTGGCATGATCAACAAAGTCTCGTACCTCGTTAAAGTTGTCGCGTAAGCCTTCGGGCTTACGACACGGAGAAACATATGGAATTGAACACTATCCAACCAGCAGAAGGCGCGAAGCACTACAAGCGTCGCGTTGGTCGTGGTATCGGCTCGGGCATCGGTAAAACCGCTGGTCGTGGTCACAAAGGTCAGAAATCGCGTTCGGGCGGCTTTCATAAAGTCGGTTTCGAAGGCGGTCAGATGCCTCTGCAACGCCGTCTGCCTAAGCGCGGCTTCAAGTCCCTGAACGCTACGTTCAAGGCTGAAGTGCGTCTGTCCGACTTGAACAACCTGGCGGTCGGCGATGTCGACATCCTGGTGCTCAAGCAGGCCGGCATTCTGCCAGTGCTGGCGCGCGATGTGCGCGTTATCCTGTCCGGCGAGATCACCGTTGCGGTGAACTTGAAGGGCATTAAAGCAACCGTTGGCGCGAAAGCAGCCATCGAAGCAGCTGGCGGCTCGGTCGCTTAATTGCGACTGAACCTGATCGGAGCAGAAATTGGCGACTAATTCACAACTTGGTAAAAGTGCCGCTTCCGGATTCCCTTGGGGCCGGTTGTGGTTTTTGCTCGGCGCGTTGGTCGTGTACCGTATCGGTGCGCACATTCCGGTCCCCGGAATTGACCCGGTACAACTGGCCAACCTGTTCAAGCAGAACGAAGGCGGCATCCTGGGCATGTTCAACATGTTCTCGGGCGGCGCCTTGTCCCGCTTTACAGTGTTCGCACTTGGCATCATGCCGTACATCTCGGCCTCGATCATCATGCAGTTGGTGTCGATCGTTTCTCCGCAGATGGAAGCGTTGAAAAAAGAAGGCGAAGCAGGCCGCCGCAAGATTACCCAGTACACCCGGTATTTCACGGTGGCCTTGGCAACCTTTCAGGCGTTCGGCATTGCCGTGGCACTCGAGTCGCAACAGGGTCTGGTGTTAGATCCAGGCATGGCCTTCCGCTTCGTCACTGTCGTGACGCTGCTGACCGGGACCATGTTCCTGATGTGGCTGGGCGAGCAGATCACCGAGCGTGGCCTGGGTAACGGCATTTCGATCATTATTTTTGCGGGCATTGCGGCCGGTTTGCCGTCAGCACTGAGTGGCTTGTTCACTTTGGTGTCGAACGGTTCGATCAGCAGCTTTTCGGCGATTTTCATTGTGATCCTGGTCGCAGCGGTGACGTATTTCGTGGTGTTTGTCGAGCGTGGCCAGCGTAAAATCCTGGTCAATTACGCCAAGCGTCAAGTCGGCAATAAAGTGTACGGCGGCCAAACCAGCCACCTGCCTTTGAAGCTGAACATGGCCGGCGTGATCCCGCCGATCTTCGCGTCGTCGATCATCCTGTTCCCGGCGACCATTGTCGACTGGTTCACGAAGGGTAAGGACACCAGCAGCCCGGTGATTCGTTTCCTGAAGGACCTGGCGGCATCGATGGGACCTGGCGAGCCGATCCACGCTCTGCTGTATGCAGTGGCGATCGTGTTTTTCTGCTTCTTCTATACGGCGCTGGTGTTTAACAGCAAAGAAACAGCAGACAACTTGAAGAAGAGTGGTGCATTTGTTCCCGGGATTCGTCCAGGCGACCAGACCGCACGCTACATTGACAAGATTCTGATGCGCCTGACTTTGGCCGGCGCGGTGTACATCACTTTGGTGTGCCTGCTGCCAGAGTTCATGCAAGCCCAATGGAAGGTGCCGTTCTACTTCGGTGGTACTTCGCTGTTGATTATTGTGGTTGTCACCATGGACTTCATGGCACAAGTACAAAACTACGTCATGTCGCAGCAGTACGAATCGTTGCTGCGCAAGGCAAATTTCAAGGGCGGCATCCCGTCGCGTTAAGCGGCGCCAACCGGAGCAAATAGAACGCATGGCAAAAGACGACGTCATTCAAATGCAGGGCGAGATTCTTGAGAATCTCCCAAATGCGACATTTCGCGTAAAGCTGGAAAACGGGCACGTGGTGCTTGGACATATCTCGGGTAAAATGCGCATGAATTACATTCGCATTCTCCCTGGCGACAAGGTCACGGTGGAATTGACGCCGTATGACCTGTCCCGGGCTCGTATTGTGTTCCGGACCAAGTAAAAATATTTAAGTAATCGAACCAAGAAGAGAGTGCAAAAATGAAAGTTCTCGCATCAGTCAAGCGGATCTGCCGCAACTGCAAGATCATCAAGCGCAAAGGCGTAGTCCGCGTAATCTGCGTGGAACCACGTCATAAGCAGCGTCAAGGTTAATTTCGAGGAATAACGAATGGCACGTATTGCAGGGGTCAACATCCCAAATCATCAGCACACTGTTATCGGCCTGACGGCGATCTACGGTGTGGGCCGTCCACGCTCGCAGAAAATTTGCGATGCTACGGGTGTTCCGACCAATAAAAAGGTCAAAGACCTGGACGATAACGAACTCGAGAAACTGCGTGACGAAGTCGGCAAGTTTGTCGTAGAAGGCGACCTGCGTCGCGAGCTGTCCATGAACATCAAGCGTTTGATGGACTTGGGTTGCTACCGCGGCATGCGTCACCGCAAGGGCCTGCCAGTGCGTGGTCAGCGTACCCGCACCAATGCTCGTACCCGCAAAGGTCCGCGCAAGGCAGCTCAATCGCTTAAGAAATAATCTAGGAAGCAAACATGGCTAAGCAACAAAACAGCGCAGCAGCAGCGCGCGTCCGTAAAAAGGTCAAGAAGAACGTTGCCGAGGGCATCGCCCACGTGCACGCGTCCTTCAACAACACCATCATCACGATCACCGATCGTCAGGGCAATGCTCTGTCGTGGGCGACGTCCGGCGGCGCCGGCTTCAAGGGTTCGCGTAAATCGACCCCGTTTGCAGCGCAGGTTGCAGCCGAAGCAGCAGGCAAAGTCGCAGTTGAGTGCGGCGTGAAAAACCTGGAAGTGCGTATCAAGGGCCCTGGTCCTGGTCGTGAATCCGCTGTGCGCGCGCTGAACAACCTGGGCATCAAGATCACCGAGATCCAGGACGTTACGCCAGTTCCACACAACGGTTGCCGTCCTCCGAAGCGCCGTCGTATCTAAGACTCAGCTTAAGCGTCACCGCTTAAGTTGAACTTGGCGAGCCTTGGCTCGCCGATTTGTCGTTAGAGGGATACATCTTTGTGCGGTTACTTTTGTCTCCGTCAAAGAAGCGCCGATGCAGTGCCCCGAAATGGGCTATACTGCCCGGCTGTTATCGCCTGCCGTCACGCATTTGTGTGGGGCATCAGCAGGTTTATTGTTAGCCACCGTCCGTTCTCAAGCTGAACTGGACTAGCGCCCGTCACATCCCAGGATGGACTTGGGGCGTCATTTTTAAAGGAAATACCGTGGCACGTTATATCGGACCTAAAGCAAAACTGTCCCGCCGTGAAGGTACGGACCTGTTCCTCAAGAGCGCACGTCGCTCGCTGGACTCGAAGTGCAAACTGGACGTCAAGCCAGGCCAGCACGGTGTCAAGTCGGGTGCCCGCACCTCGGACTACGGCAATCAGCTGCGCGAAAAGCAAAAAGTCAAACGCATGTACGGCATCCTGGAACGCCAGTTCCGCCGCTACTTCGCTGAAGCAAACCGTCGCAAAGGCAACACCGGCGAAACCCTGCTGCGCCTGCTGGAAGCGCGTCTCGACAACGTCTGCTACCGCATGGGCTTTGGTTCGACCCGCGCTGAAGCGCGTCAATTGGTCAGCCACAAAGCTTTCACCGTCAACGGTAACGTCGTGAACATCGCTTCGTACGCTGTCAAGTCGGGTGACGTCATCGCCGTGCGCGAAAAAGCCAAAAAGCAAGTACGTATCATGGAAGCCCTGTCGCTGGCTGAACAGATCGGCATGCCGAGCTGGGTATCCGTTGACTCGAAGAAAATGGAAGGCACCTTCCGTTCGTTCCCAGAGCGTAACGAGATCGCCAACGACGTCAACGAAGCACTGATCGTCGAACTGTACTCGCGTTAAAAAACCCGTCACTCCTTTGTGGGTGACGATGCTATACCGCCTGCTCTTCGAGCGGGCGTTTTCACATTCCATCAGCCTTATCGGTGTAACGAGCCGAGGGTATTGAAGAGGACACTCATGCAAAACAGTTTGTTGAAGCCACGTATCATCGATGTCGAGGCGCTTGGCGCCGGTCACGCCAGAGTCGTGATGGAGCCATTCGAACGTGGTTACGGCCATACCCTTGGTAACGCGCTGCGTCGCGTTCTGCTGTCGTCGATGGTCGGCTACGCGCCAACCGAAGTGACGATCGCCGGCGTCGTGCACGAGTACTCGTCGCTCGACGGCGTTCAGGAAGACGTCGTCGACCTGCTGCTGAACCTGAAGGGCGTGGTCTTCAAAGTCCACAACCGTGATTCGGTGACGCTGACCCTGAAGAAGGAAGGCGAAGGCGCCGTCCTGGCATCGGACATCGACCTGCCGCACGACGTCGAGCTGATCAACCCGGACCACGTGATTGCCCACCTGACCGCTGGCGGCAAGCTGGACATGCAGATCAAGGTCGAAAAAGGCCGTGGTTATGTACCAGGTAACGTCCGTCGCCTGTCGGAAGACACCAACAAGACGATCGGCCGCATCATCCTGGACGCGTCGTTCTCGCCAGTGCGCCGCGTGTCGTACTTCGTTGAATCGGCCCGCGTTGAACAGCGTACCGACCTGGACAAGCTGATCATCAACATTGAAACCAATGGCGTGATCACCCCGGAAGAAGCAATTCGCCAGTCGGCCCGCGTACTCGTGGACCAATTGAACGTGTTTGCTGCCCTGGAAGGCACGGAAGCCGCCGCCGAAGCACCATCGCGTGCACCGCTGGTCGATCCGATCCTGCTGCGTCCAGTCGACGATCTCGAGTTGACCGTTCGTTCGGCCAACTGCCTGAAAGCCGAAAACATCTACTACATTGGCGACCTGATCCAGCGTTCGGAAAACGAACTGCTCAAGACGCCAAACCTGGGCCGCAAGTCGCTCAACGAAATCAAGGAAGTCTTGGCTTCGCGTGGCTTGACCCTCGGTATGAAGCTGGAAAACTGGCCGCCTGCCGGCCTGGAAAAGTAATTTTGTAGCACCTGTCCGGGCGCTTTTGCCCGGGCAATTAACCACCCCTTATAACCGGCCCGCGTCCAATCGACGATCGAAGAGCTGGGATAAACACACTCGAAAGGAATTACCATGCGTCACCGTCACGGCCTTCGCAAGCTGAATCGTACTTCGTCCCACCGCCTCGCCATGCTGCGCAACATGACCGTTTCCCTGCTGCGTCATGAAGCCATCAAAACCACCGTGCCAAAAGCCAAGGAACTGCGCCGCGTTGTCGAGCCAATCCTGACCCTGGGCAAGACCGATACCCTGGCAAACAAACGCCTGGCATTCGCTCGCCTGCGCGACCGCGAGATGGTTCTGAAACTGTTCGCTGAACTGGGCCCACGTTACGCCAACCGTAACGGCGGCTACCTGCGTATCCTGAAAATGGGTTTCCGCGTAGGCGACAATGCACCAATGGCTTACGTTGAACTGATGGACCGTCCAGAAGTCACCGATGCTGAAGAAGCGCCAACCGCCGAGTAATCGACGGCTGCTTCCATAAAAAACCAGGCCGCGTGCCTGGTTTTTTTACGCAGGTACGTGCTGGCGCGGAATGCGCGCCCGGCACACGCCGAGCACCAGTTGGCGCAGCCAACGGTGGGACGGGTCGGCCTCGGCGCGTGGATGCCACATCTGGGAGATGGTCAGCGATTCAACCGTCACTGGCAGCGCAAAGACCCAGCAGCCGTCCGGTTGTGCGGCCGGCAGATAGGAGCCCGGCAGCAAGGCCACCAGGTCGGATGCGCGCGCAATCGCCAGCGCCGCAGGAAAGCCGGGCACCACGGCGACCACCTGGCGTTCCAGTCCAAGCAAGGCCAAAGCCATGTCGACCGGCCCGCTCGCGCGCCCGCGCCGGGACGCGACCACGTGCAGGGCTGCCGCGTACCGCTCGGCCGTCATCGGGCCACTGGCCAGTGGATGTCCTGCGCGGACCACGCCGACATAATGGTCGCGAAACAGCGCCTGCACGCGTACTTCCGGGCCCATATTTCCGACCACCCCAATTTCGAGGTCGGCCGAGCCATCGCGCAGGTAAGCCGAGGTTTTTTCGATTTTGGGCGCGAAGCGCAGGCGCACCAGCGGCGCCGCGCTGCTGGTGGCAGCGATCAGCGCCGCGCCGAAAGACTCGACGAATCCGCCATTGGCGCGAATGGTGAAGGTGCGCTGCAGCCTGGCCAAGTCCGGTTCCAGGCCGCTTGGACGCAGCAGGGCGCGCGCGTCGTGCACGGTTTGGTGGGTACGCTCGCGCAATGCTTCGGCGCAGGGCGTCAACACCATGCGCCGGCCGGCGCGCACCAGCAGCAGATCGCCGGTCGCTTCGCGCAGGCGGGCCAGCGTGCGGCTCATGGCCGACGCACTCAGGCCAAGCCGGCGGGCGGCGCCGGCGACGCTGGCGTCGTTCAGCAGCGCGTCCAGCGCAATCAGGAGGTTCAGGTCAGGGTCTGGCATGGCGCCATCGTACCATTCGATAACATGGCGTCGCGTGCATGGATTCATTGCAGCACGTGCGTCTTCCGCCTTGTTGCTCGCATGTCCATAATGGCGCCAATGAACCTTTGGATGACGCGATGAGCTTATTTATTGACTTGCCCGGCGACGATGGCTTGCCCGGCGCGCAACGGCGCCTGGCCATGATCGCCTTGACCACCGCACTCGCACTGACCGTCCTCGATGGCACGATCGTCAACATCGCGCTGCCGCAAATCGCCACCGCACTCGAAGTGACTGCCGGTGCGGCCATTTGGGTGGCAAATGGTTACCTGCTGGCGGTCGCCATGACACTGGCGACCTTTGCCTCGCTGGCGTCGCGTGTTGGCTACCGCAACCAGTTGGCGGCGGGCATGGCAATTTTTACGCTGGCCTCGCTCGGATGCGCGCTGGCGCCGTCCATCGATGTGCTGATCGGCATGCGCTTGTTGCAAGGGATCGGTGCGTCGGCGATTCTGAGTATCGGCCCCGCCATTGTCCGCACAATTTTCCCGAATCGCCTGCTGGGCAGGATCCTCGGTGTGAATGCCCTGATCGTGGCGTCGTTTACGGCCGTTGGCCCGACGCTGGGCGGGCTGCTGTTGTCGGTGTCTACCTGGGAGTGGCTGTTCGCCATCAATGTGCCGCTGGGCGTGATCGGCGTTGTGCTGGCCCTGCGCGCCATTCCATTCACCCGCAGTGTGGCACGGGGACGCTTCGACGGCGCCGGTGCGCTGTTGTCCGCCGCTGCGATGGGGGCCCTGATCATGGCCGCAGAAGCTTGCCAGCGGCTGGGTGCGCCCGGCCAGGCGGTCCAGGCCGCAGAGGATGCCGTTGCCTACGGTGCCGCCGCCGTCCTGGCCGGCATCGGATTCGTCTGGCGCCAACGCCGCGCCAGCGATCCCTTGCTGCCCCTGGCAATCTTTGCCACAGCGCGCTTTTCGATGGCGGCGCTAACCTCGCTGATCTCCTTCGTTGGCCAGGGCATGGCCTTCATTGCATTACCGTTCCTGTTCCAGTCGAACTACGGCTACAGCGCACTGCACGCGGCGCTGCTGTTCACGCCCTGGCCGCTCGGCATCATCCTGGCCGCGCCGCAAGCGGGGAAATTATCCGACCGCTATCCGCCGATTGCGCTATCGAGCGCCGGGCTGGCCATCTTCACGCTTGGCCTGGCGCTGCTGGCGATGTTGCCGGCGCATGCGCAGACCTGGGATATCTGCTGGCGCGGCTTTATTTGCGGTATCGGCTTCGGTTTTTTTCAGAGTCCGAACAACCGCGAAATGCTGTCGAACACGGCGCGTGAACACAATGCCAACGCGTCGGGCGTGCTGGCCATCATGCGTACCTTCGGCCAGTGCTTCGGCGCGGCGCTGATGGGCATTATCCTGTCGGTGTTCGGCTCGCACCTGGCGCATGGCGCCGGCACGCTCGCCAGTGCGGCGCAGGATGCGCATGCAATCCGCCTGTCGCTGTGGGTCGCCGCCGCCGCCACCGCGATGGCAACCGTCATCAGCCTGAGCCGCCTGCGTGGCCTCAGGCCAGATGCGGCGCCATCACCTCCGCCAGCCAGTCCATGAAACCGCGCGCGCGCCGGCTCAGGTGGCGCCGGCTCGGGTAGAGTAGCGTCACCGGCATCGGCGCCGCGCAGTAATCGGGCAGCACGCTGACCAGGCGACCGTCGGCCAGCATGGCGGCGATCCCGGACAGCGGCGCCTGGATGAGCCCCAGCCCGGCCACGCAAGCCGACTGATAGGCGTCGCTGTTGTTCACGGCCAGCGCGGCCGGCACCTCGATACTGCGCCGCGCGCCGCCTTCCATGTATTCAAACAGCGCAGCGCGTCCGCCCAGCGCCGGCGCATAGTCGACCAGTCGGTGGCGCGCCAGATCGGCCGGGGATGCCGGCGTGCCGAAGCGGGCCACGTACGCCGGACTGGCGCAATTGACCATCGGGAATGCACCCAGCGGCCGCGCCACCAGTGACGAATCGGCCAGCCAGCCGACGCGCAGGATGCAATCGAACCCTTCCTGCACCACATCGACCAGCCGGTCGGTGCTGGACAGGTCGAGCTGCAGGCGCGGGTGCAGTTCGAGAAACGCGGGCAGGGCGGGGATGACGATATTGCGGGCGATCGCCACCGGCAAGTCGACCCGCAGGCGCCCGGACAAGCCCGCATCGCCCTGCTGGAACATGCTCTGCAATTCATCCAGCTCGGCCAGCATGTCGCGGCTTCTCTCGTAGAACGCCAGGCCATCCTGGGTCATCGTCACCTTGCGCGTGGTGCGCTGCAGGAGGCGGGTGCCCAGCTCCGCTTCCAGTTCCCGCACCGCTGCCGACGTGCTCGCCTTCGCCAGCCCCAGGCTGTCGGCCGCCTGGGTAAAACTGCCCAGCTCGGCAACCCGGACAAAAATTTTCATGACATCGATGCGGTCCATGGTTTTCCTCGATTGTATGGCATGAGCGAACAGTCAAACTATACCTGCTATCTTTGTGTGGCATCGATGTCGCAATACACTGGCTGCATCACTCACCCACCAGGAATGGACATGACCCAGAAAATCGCACTCATCACCGGCGGCAGCCGCGGCCTCGGCAAAAACACGGCGCTGCACCTGGCCGCTCAGGGCGCGGGCATCGTGCTGACCTACCGCAGCAAGAAGGAAGAAGCCGACGCAGTCGTCGCCCAGATCGTCGATGCGGGTGGCAAAGCGGCCACGCTGCAACTCGATACTGCGCTGGCCGGCACATTTGCCGCCTTCACCGACAGCCTGCGCGCAACCCTGCAGGCCGGCTGGGGCCGCGCGACGGTCGACTTCCTGGTCAATAACGCGGGCGTCGGTGTGCACGCGCCATTTGCCGCGACGACGGAAGAGCAGCTCGACGAGATGTACAACATCCACCTGAAGGGCGTGTTCCTGCTGACGCAAGCGCTGCTGCCGGTGATCGCCGACGGCGGCCGCATCGTCAACATTTCGTCGGGCCTGGCCCGTTTCGCCACGCCGGGTTTCTCGGCCTACGCCGCCATGAAAGGCGCGATCGAAACGCTGACGCGCTACCTGGCCAAGGAACTGGGCGCACGCGGCATTGCCGTCAACACCGTGGCACCAGGCGCCATCGAGACCGATTTTGGCGGCGGCGTGGTGCGCGACAACGTCCAGATGAACGCGTACATTGCCTCCCAGACCGCACTGGGCCGGGTCGGCGTGCCCGACGATATCGGCGGCGCCATCGCTGCTCTGCTGAGCGAGAACAGCGGCTGGATCAACGCCCAGCGCATCGAAGTATCCGGCGGCATGTACATCTGATGCGTTGCGTGACATGAGGTAGACTTCTGGCTGCGCGCCGGCGCAGCCAGTCTTGCCAAGGAACTCATGTCCCGTTTTCGCTTTTTTTCCGCCCTGTTGGTCGCCGCCTGCCTGTTCCTGACGGGCGCGGCGCGCGCCGCCGACGACGACTTCCTCGATCCGTCCCAGGCTTTCCGCTTCTCGGCCACGATGGCCGACCAGCACACCATCGCCGTCACCTTTCAGATCGCCGACGGCTACTACATGTACCGCGAGCGCTTCAAATTCAGCGCCACCAATGCGACGCTGGGCACGCCGCAAATCCCGGCCGGCAAAGTCAAGTTCGACGAAACCTTCAACAAGAATGTCGAAACCTATCACGCCAGCGTGACGATCCGCATTCCCGTCCAGGCCAGCGGCGCCTTCACGCTCAACGCGGGCGGGCAGGGCTGTGCCGACAAGGGGCTGTGCTATTCGCCGCAGGAATACCGCGCCGAGCTGGTCGCCACCGGCGGCATGAGTACGCCAGCCGCGGCGGCGCAGCCGACATCCCTGATTGCGCGACTGCAAGGCCCGCCGCCGGCCGTCGATACGCCGCCGGCCGCCGTCGCCCCTGCCACAGTGGCCGCCGCCCCGCCCCGCTCCGAGTTGAGTGGCATCGCCGTCGTCCTCGGCGAGGGTAAATTGCTGGCCATCGTCCCCGCGTTCGTGCTGCTGGGCCTGGGCCTGGCCTTCACCCCGTGCGTGTTGCCGATGGTGCCGATCCTGTCGTCGATCATCGTGGGCGAGGGCGCCAGCCAACGCTGGCGCGGCCTGATCCTGTCGATTGCCTATTCGCTCGGGATGGCCATCGTCTACACGCTGCTCGGCGTCGCCGCCGGCCTGGCCGGGGAGGGCCTCGCTGCGGCGCTGCAAAACCCGTGGGTGCTGGGTGCGTTTGGCCTCTTGATCGCGGGCATGGCCCTGTCGATGTTTGGCGTGTATGACCTGCAACTGCCGGCATCGCTGCAGACAAAACTGGCCGGCGCATCCGGCCGCCAGTCGTCCGGCAAGCTGGCCGGCGTGTTCGCCATGGGCGCCATTTCCGCCCTCATCGTCGGGCCCTGCGTCGCGGCGCCACTGGCCGGCGCGCTGGTCTACATCAGCCAGACGCGCAACGTCGTCATCGGCGGCGCGGCGCTGTTTTCGATGGCGGTCGGCATGAGTATCCCGCTGCTGCTGGTTGGTGTCTCGGCCGGTTCCTTGCTGCCACGCGCGGGCGCCTGGATGGATGCCGTGAAACGGTTCTTCGGCGTGCTGATGCTGGGCATGGCGCTGTGGCTGACCGCTCCCGTGCTGCCGCCCGCGCTGCAAATGATCCTGTGGGCTTCGCTGCTGCTGGGCTACGGCATGTTTTTGATGCGCCATACCAAACACTGGGCGGCAATGGCAGCGGGCGCCGTGTTTGCCATTTTGGGCGCGATGCAGGTGGTGGGCGTGGCATCCGGCGGGCGCGATGCGCTGGCGCCGCTGGCGCACCTGGGTGGTGGCAATGCGCACAAGTCGCTGGCGTTTACGCGCATCAAGACCGTGGCGCAGCTCGATGCGGCGCTGGCGCAAACCGGCGGCAAGACCGCCATGCTCGATTTTTATGCCGACTGGTGTGTGTCGTGCAAGGAAATGGAAAAGCTGACCTTCGTCGATCCCGCCGTGCAGGCCTCGCTGGCCAATTCGGTGTTGCTGCAGGTGGACGTCACGGCGAACGATGCCGATGACAAGGCCATGCTGAAACGGTTCGGTTTGTTCGGGCCGCCCGGCATCATCCTGTTCGACCGCACGGGCCGCGAGATTGCCGACAGCCGCGTAATCGGCTACCAGGATGCGCGCAAGTTCAACGCATCCCTTGCGCGCCTGAATTAAGCCGCTGCCGGCTCGGCCAGCAGCGACAGCAGGCGCGCATCGAGCGCCTGCGCCATTTCATTGCCCTTGGTTTTTTTGACCGCTTCCAGATAGGGCGCACGCAAGGCGCGCAAATCGTCCAGCGTATCGGCGCGTTCCACCTTCAGTTGCAAGGCAAAGCCGCGCAAACCCAGATTGCCGCGGATGGTTTCGTTATAAAACCTGTGGACCGACTTGAACCGTTCGGTGTCGCCGGCCGGCAGTTCGGCAAACACCGAAGGCGGCGCCGCAGGTGGCGCCACCGCCTGCGGCGCCACGTCGATGACGCCATCCACGCTGACCAGATCCAGTTCGCCCAGCTTCACCGCACCCCCATGCAATTTGTGCATGCGCCGCAAACCTGGCGGCACCCGCGCAACGACCGGCGCCACGTCGACCACGTCATCCTCGGCGCAGGGCAGTGAGTGGATGAATTCCTGGGTCACCAGCTCATCGAAACTGGTCTTGTCCAGACCCAGCTTGGCAAGGTGCTGCAGCAATTCCGACACGGGCCGGCGACCGTCGATCATCACCAGCACGCTGCGCAAGCGCACGCTCAAATGATGCTTGCGGGTGGCAATTTCTTCACGGCCTTTGTCGGTCTTTTCGTAAACGCGTTTGCTCATGTCGCCCTCATAGAATATTGCCATGTGGATAGGTTGCGCTTGAGCATTGCATCGTCACTTTTAAATGTCAACGTTTTGTCATAAAGCGACGAGCAGGTGTTGCGCTTTTGCCAGCCTAAAAGTAGATGACGTAAAAAAACTGCCCCGGCGCAGTGCGCGGGAGCAGTGCGCGGCAGACGCAGCTTGATCAGCCCTGCGTCGCGTGCCCGCCTTTCCAGAACTGGCCGCCATGGCTGCGGCGATGCATGCCCTGCTTGTCGAAGACGGCTTTCTGTTCCGGCGTCAGTTGCGCATAGAAAGCATTCAGGGCCGGCAAGCGCGCCTCCATCTCGGCGGTGCGCTGCTTCTGCATGGCGATCATTTGCTCCATGCGCGCCGGCGCCGACATTTCCTTGAAGTTGGCCCGTTCGCCCCGGGCATGCGGCGTTTGCGGCTTCAGCGATGCGATATAAGCGCGGAAGGCGTTTTCCTGGGCCGGCGTGATTTTCAATTCATCGTGCAGGCGGGCGCTACGCTTGGCGGCGAATTCTGCCATCTTCGCCTGGCGCTGTTCCTGCGTAGCAGCGGTGCCGTGGCGGCCTTGGGTGCTGTCCGGCGCGGCGCTCTGCGCCTGTACGCCCATGGTGGCGGTCCCCATGCCCAGGACTGTCAGGCCGATCAGGACGTTTTTACGAAAGTTGTTCATGGTGATCCCCGTTGAAGTTAAGTGAGTGCAGCGCCAGGACTGGCTTGCACAGTTCCCATCTTGCGACCTGGATGTAAGCGAGGCGTGTCGCGTACCGCCCTCTTTGTATCAATATGTTTCGACCCGGCGACCATATACACGGCGATACAAATAGGCTGTCCGGAGCAGCATGAAGCAGGGATAATCGCAGGATGGACACTATTTCTACCATTTTGATCGTCGATGACGACCGCGACATCCGCTCCCTTCTGGCAGATTACCTCGAATCGAACGGCTACCGCGCGTTGGTGGCCGCCGATGGTGTGGGCATGTGGAAGACGCTCGACGAAGCCCGTCCCGACCTGATCGTGCTTGATTTGAACCTCCCCGGCGACGACGGCCTGACCCTGTGCCGCAAGCTGCGCGCCAATTCCACGCTGCCGGTCATCATGCTGACCGCACGCAACGAGCCGCTCGACCGCATCCTGGGCCTGGAAATGGGGGCCGACGACTACCTGCCGAAGCCGTTCGAGCCGCGCGAACTGCTGGCCCGCATTCGCAGCGTGCTGCGCCGCAGCCATGCGATGCCGTCGAATACGCCGTCCGAAAATGTCCAGCAGATGCGCTTTGCCGGTTGGACCCTAGACCTCACCGCGCGCCATCTGCTCAATCCGGACGGCCTCGTGATCATGCTGTCGGGCGCTGAATTTCGCCTGCTGCGCGTGTTCCTCGAGCACCCGAACCGCGTGCTCAACCGCGACCAGTTGCTCAATCTCACGCAAGGGCGCGACGCCGACCCGTTCGACCGCTCGATCGACATTCAAATCAGCCGCCTGCGCCAGAAGCTCGGTGAAGACGCGCGCCTGCCGCAAATCATCAAGACCGTGCGCAATGGCGGTTACGTGCTTGCCGGGCAGGTCACCGTGGACCCGACCGCGTGAAAGCGTTTTTTGGTTCGATGACCGGGCGGGTCTTCATTACCCTGTTCCTCGGGATCTTGCTCAGTGCCGCGCTGACCCAGCTGCTGGCCGATCTGGAGCGCCAGCGCGTGCTGGAAGAGTATCGCGACTTTCACACGCTCGAGCGCGCCGAGCAACTGATCATGGCCACCGAAATCGTGCCTTCGTCGGCGCGCCATACGTATCTCGGCATCGCCAACCGCCCCGGCGTGGTGCTGGAAACGGCGCCGTCCGAGGGGCGCAAGGCACCGGCCATCACCGAATTTGCGGCCGGCCTGGCCACCCGCATGGGCAAGGCGTACGGCATCGCGTCGCTGGCCGACCGGCCGCCGGTATGCGACATGCCGCACCAGCAAAAGCTGTTGTACGGCTTGCTGCGTGTGCAATGGCGCGGCGCCTGCGAAGCGCTGAGCGTGACGCTACGCGATGGCGAAAAGCTGCGCCTGTCGGTGCTGCCGCCACAATTTGCGACAGATTTGCCCAAGACCGATTTCCGCGCCGTGCTGGCCCTGTTCGTGCTCAGTATCGCCGCGCTGGCCTACCTGGTCGCGCGCATGACCACCAGTCCCTTGAAGAAACTGGCGCAGGCGGCCAAGAACCTCGGTAACGACATCAACCACCCGCCGCTGCAACTGACAGGCGTGTCGGAAATCCGCCAGGCCAGCGCGGCCTTCAATGCGATGCAGGCGCGTATTCGCCAATACATTGCGCAACGCACGGAAATGCTGGCCGCCATCACCCACGACTTGCAGACGCCCTTGACGCGCCTGCGCCTGCGCCTGGAAAAAGTGTCCGACGGTGAATTGCAGCAAAGACTGATCGGCGATCTGTCGGCCATGCAGGAAATGGTGCGCGAGGGCCTCGACCTGGCGCGCAGTTCCGACACCAATGAAACCATGCAGGCGCTCGACCTCGATTCCTTGCTCGACAGCGTCTGCGCCGACGCCACCGACGCTGGCCAGGACGTGGTGCTGGTCGGCCGCGTCGCCATGCGCGCATTCGGCCGCCCGATGGGGCTGCGCCGCTGCCTGGTGAACCTGATCGACAACGCCGTCAAGTATGGCCACGATGCGCGCGTGACGGTGGAGCGCACTAAGGGCGCGGCGCGCATCCGCATCCGCGACAGCGGTCCGGGCATCGAGGCCGCCGAACTGGCGCGCGTGTTCGAGCCGTTTTATCGCGTGGAATCGTCGCGTTCGCGCGAATCCGGCGGTACCGGTTTGGGCCTGACCATCGCGCGCAACATCGCCGAGCAGCACGGCGGCACGATCGCGTTGGCCAACCACCCTGACGGTGGCCTGGAAGTGACGCTGATGCTGCCAGAATACTACGCGGGAAGGTAATTGCTCTGTAGTAATCCTGTTGTAAACTGTAGCGCCATGAGAAAATGTCAGGTAGTCCTTCGACTGGACCGGCACTCATACAAACTCTTCACTCATTAAATAAAAGAAGCCGCGGGCGACGCGGCGGGGACCTCGCAATGCAAAAGAAGAACCTGGGATACCTGGCCGGCGCGGTCGTGTTGGTGGGCGCTGGTGCGTGGTACTTCACCTCATCGGGCGGCGCAGACCAGAAAGCGCTCGCCGGCAAGGATCGCGCCCAGCCGCCCACCACCGTCAGCGTGGTCGCCCCGCTGCGCCAGGATGTGCCAGTCGAGCTTGCCGCCAACGGCACCGTGACCCCGCTGCAAACCGTCGACCTGCGTGCCCAGACCACCGCCACCATCCGCCAGGTGCACATCAAGGAAGGCCAGTTCGTGAAAGCGGGCACCCTGATGTTCTCGCTGGACGACCGCTCGGACGTGGCGAATGTCGACAAGGCCCAGGCGCAAGTGGCACGCGACCAGGCGACCCTGGCCGACGTCGAGCGTCAATACAAGCGCAGCCAGGACCTGGTGGCCCAGAAGTTCCTCGCCCAGAGCGCCGTCGATACCCTGAAAAGCCAGGTCGACGCCGCCCGTGCCACGTTGCTGGCCGATCAGGCCGCTGTGCGCGCCTCGCGCGTCAGTGCCGGTTATTCGACCATCCGCGCGCCCTTGTCCGGCCGCGTCGGCGCCATCAATGTGTATCCGGGCAGCCTGATGCAGCCAGCCACGTCGCTGACCACCATCACCCAGCTCGATCCGATCAGCGTCTCGTTCACTTTGCCCGAGTCCAGCCTGGGCAGCCTGCTGGCGGCGCAGAAGAGCGGTAACGTCGCGGTCCAGGCCAGCGTCGGCAGCGCCAAGCCGCTGACGGGCAAGCTCAGCTTTGTCGACAATACCGTCGATGCCCAGTCCGGCACCATCCGCGTCAAAGCCGAGTTCGACAACCGCGACAGCAACCTGTGGCCGGGCCAGTACGTCAACACCCGCGTCACGGTACAGACCATCAAGGACGCGGTCGTCATCCCCCAGCAAGCCATCGTTACCAATGCGCACGGCACGTTTGTGTATGTGGCGCAACAGGATCAATCGGCGAAACTGGTGCCGGTCGCGCGCCTGCACGCGTTCGGCCTGAACGCCGCCGTCAGCGGTTTGACGGGCCTTGAACAGGTCATCACCGACGGCAAACAGAACCTGCGTCCGGGCGGCAAGATTCGCCTCGCGAAGGCGGCACCAGCTGCAGCAACGGGCAACGCGTCATGAACGTCTCCGAACTGTGCATCCGCCGGCCGGTGATGGTGATTCTGCTGTCGATCGCCCTGATCCTGGTTGGCGTGCTGTCATACGGAAAAATCCCGGTTGCGGCCCTGCCCAGCTATAACACCCCGGTCATCAATGTCTCGGCCAACCTGGCCGGCGCATCGCCCGAGACCATGGCGTCGTCGGTGGCGCTGCCGCTCGAAAAGCAATTTTCGACCATTTCCGGCATCAACCTGATCACCTCCACCAGCACCCAGGGCAGCACCTCGCTGACGCTGGAATTCGATACCAGCATCGACGTCAACGTCGCCGCGGTGGACGTGCAGGCCGCGCTGCTGGGCGCCCAGCGCCAGTTGCCAAAAGAAATGACGGAGTTGCCGTCCTACCGCAAGGTTAACCCGGCCGATGCGCCGGTGCTGTTCATGACGATGACATCGCCATCGATGAATCTGTCGGAATTGAACGACTACGCCGAAAACCTGGTCTCGCCGAGTATTTCGACCCTGCCGGGCGTGGCGCAAGTGAGCGTGAATGGCCAGAAACGCTTTGCCGTGCGCGTGCGCGCAAAATCCGACCTGCTCAACGCCCGCAACCTGACGCTCGATGAACTGGCCACGGCGATCAACACCGCCAATTCGAACGCACCGCTCGGCATCCTCGACGGCCCCAGCCAGACGCTGACGATCCAGGGCAATGCCCAGCTGATGCGCGCGTCGGAATTTGCCGACCTGATTGTCGCCACCCGCGACGGCCAGCCGGTGCGCCTGAAAGATGTGGCGGACGTGGAAGACAGCTACCAGTCGGTCAAGTCGGCCGGCAGCTACAACGGCGAGCGCTCGATCGTGCTGCTGGTGCAGCGTCAGCCGAACGCGAACACGGTGCAGGTGGTCGACGCGGTGCGCAAGCTGCTGCCGCGCTTCCAGTCGCAATTGCCGGCATCCATCAAGATCAACCTGGTCAACGACCGCTCGGTGTCGATTCGCGAAGCCATCCACGACGTCAACTTGACCCTGGGCCTGACCATTTTACTGGTCGTGCTGGTGATTTTCCTGTTCCTGCACCGCGCCGCCGCCACCTTCATTCCCGCCGTGACGATGCCGATCTCGCTGCTGGGCGCGCTGGCGCTGCTGTACTGGCTCGGTTACAGCCTGGACAACGTGTCGCTGCTCGGCATCACCCTGGCGGTCGGCCTGGTGGTGGATGACGCCATCGTGGTGCTGGAAAACATCGTGCGCCACATCGAGATGGGCAAGAAGCCCATGAACGCCGCCCTGATCGGCGCGAAAGAGATGGGCTTTACCATTATCTCGATCTCGATTTCGCTGGTGGCCGTGTTCATCCCGATTTTCTTCATGCCGGGCGTGATCGGCCTGCTGTTCCACGAATTTGCCGTGGTCGTCGGCCTGTCGATCCTGGTTTCGGCGGTGGTTTCCCTGACGCTGGTGCCGATGCTGGCCAGCCGCTTGCTGCCCGAGCACAAGCACGGCGAAGAAGAAAAAACGTTTATTGGCCGCCATTTCGAAGCCGGCTTTGCCAAGCTGCGCGACGGCTATGTGCGCACGCTCGATATCGCGCTGGCCCACCGCAACGTGGTGCTGCTGGTCGCGCTGGCCACGTTCGGCCTGACCATCTGGCTGTACATCACGATCCCCAAGGGTTTCTTCCCTGAAGAAGATTTGGGTCAAATTCGCGTGAACACCGAAGTGGCGGAAGATGCCTCCTCGGCTCAATTGCTTGCGCTGCAAGAGAAGGCGGCTGCCGCCATCAAGGCCGACCCCAATGTGCAGGATGTGACCTCGTTCACCGGCGCTGGCACCAGCGGGCGCATGTTTCTGGTGCTGAAACCGCGCAATGAACGCAAGGCCATGCCGGCCGTGATGGAAAGTTTGCGCAAGGCCACCCGCGCCATTCCCGGCATCACCGTCTACCTGGCGCCGGTGCAAAACCTGCAGCTGGGCGGGCGCCAAAGTAAAAGCCGCTACCAGTACACCTTGCAAAGCGTGACCGGCGGCGACATCGGCAACTGGGCCACCGAATTCGTCGAGCGCATGCGCAAGGATCCACGTTTCCGCGACGTCACCAGCGATTCGCAAAACAGCGGCTTGCAGGCTTCGCTCAACGTCGACCGCGACAAGGCCAACGCGCTCGGCGTGTCGATGGCCGATATCCGCACCGTGCTGTACGCCGCGTTCGGCGAGCGCCAGGTCTCGACCATTTATTCGACTGCCGCCAGTTATTACGTGATCATGGAAGTGGCCGAGCAGGACCGCCAGTTCGACGATGCCCTGGCCAAATTGTCGGTGCGCAGCAAGACTGGCCAGCTGGTGCAACTGTCCAGCATTGCCAGCGTCAAGCGCACGGTTGGCCCGCTGGCCATCAATCACCAGGGCCAATTGCAGGCGATTACCCTGTCGTTCAACCTGGCGCCGGACGTGCCGCTCGGCAGCGCCACCGCCGCCATCGACCAGATGGGGCAAGACATGAAACTGCCGGCCGCGATCATCACGAAATACGGTGGCGATGCTGCTGTTTTCCAGGATTCGCAATCGAGCCAGCTGATTCTGATCGTGGCCGCGCTGGGCGTCATTTATATTTTGCTGGGCGTGCTGTACGAAAGTTTCATCCACCCGCTGACGATTTTGGCCGGCTTGCCGTCGGCCGCGGTGGGCGCGCTGCTGACCTTGCGCATCTTCGGGCTGGACCTGACGATGATTGCGATCATCGGCATCCTGATGCTCATTGGTATCGTCAAAAAGAACGCCATCATGATGATTGACTTTGCGCTGGACGCGCAGAGAAATGGCGGCATGACGCCGGCAGAAGCGATTCGCGAGGCCTGCGTGCTGCGCTTCCGCCCGATCCTGATGACCACGCTGGCGGCCCTGATGGGCGCCTTGCCGATTGCGCTGGGCCTGGGCGCTGGCGCCGAACTGCGCCAGCCGCTCGGTCTGGCCGTGGTCGGCGGCTTGCTGTTCTCGCAGGTCATTACCTTGTACATCACGCCGGTGATCTATCTGTTCCTCGATAGATACAGCGGCAGCGGGCCCATGACGGACGATGAACTGGCGCAGCACGACAGTCAGGCCGCTTCCGGTGGCGGGACGGCGTTGCCGGGCAAGCAAGGTCGGGCGGAACCGGTACACTAAGCACGCAACGTCAATTGCTGAAACACCTTGTAACAACCATCAGGACGGGGTTCTTGTAAGCTAGTGAGCAATGTCATAACGGTACCGTAACGATGGGGCCGTCGGAAAACGTTTAGACTGCGGCACTGTGCCCGTTTTTGCCCTCGAAGCTCCCTGGAAAGTTTGTACCATTGCGCGATCACTCCCACCATGCCGTTGACGACAGCGACATTTGCTCCCACTGCGGCCAGCCCATGCCCGGCACGCGCGAGCCGAGCTACGGCGGGCGCAAGCCGAACCGCACCAGCCTGATCGTCACCGTCCTGCTGCACTTGCTGCTGGTCGCCATTTATTTGTTGCAGCCAAAGTTGAAACGCCCGAAGCCGGCCTCGGAAGGTGCTTCCATTACTTATATTGCCCCGCTCAAGCAGGGCAAGCCGACCCCGAAACAGCGCGAAATCAAACCTTCCGTCGCCAAGCCGACGCCGCCCCGGAAAACCCCTGCGCGCGTGCCCGAGCGGGTCAATGTGCAGCGCCTGCCCAACACGATTACGCTCCCGGATGAGAAGCCCGTGCCGCTGGCAAAGGCAGAGGAGTCGACAAAATCCGAGCCGGCGCCCCCGACCACGGACATGAACGCCATGATCGAAGAGCGTCGCCGCCAGCGCGGTGCCGCCACGCAGACCTCGCCGTCGACCGAGGAAAGCGAAGATGAACGGGCCAATCGCATCATCCGTCGCAATATCGCGTCGGCAAACAACGCGTCGCGTGAACAAGGCGAGTCCGAGTCGACCGTCTCGACCAAGAACAAATCGTTTAGCCATCTCGATATGAGCATCGTCGGTTTCAATGCGAAATTCAATCGTCCATGGCTCAGTACTTACAGCGTCGAACTGGGTAACGCGGTCGACATCGAAACAGCTGCGGTCGACAAATTGATTGCCCTGCATAAAGCGGCTGGCATTCAAATAATTAACTGGCAAAGGCCGCCCCAGAAGCCGCTGAAATTGAGCTTGCGTCCTGAAGATCTGGATGCAACGCGTGCGTCTCTCCTGAAAGAACTGTTCCCGGGTTACATCAAGCCGCGCTGACCCGAACCTCATCTGCCGGGCGACGGCGCAGCCTGCCAGTTCAAGGGCAGTATGATCATGGGCATGGGAATGGCCTTGACGGAAGAGACGCAGTTCGACGAACGCAATGGTCGCATCAGGAACCCTAGCCTGGCCGAGTATCACGTGCCAGACACCCGGACGTGCCGGAGCTCGAGGTGCTGTGGACAGATATTCCCGACCCGCATGCGCCGATGGGCTCGCTTGGAATTGGCGAGATCGGCATCACGGGGACGAGCGCGGCAATTGCGAATGCGGTCTACAACGCGTGCGGGACGCGGGTGAGGAATTTGCCGATCACGCTCGATAAGCTGATGGACTTTGGCGGTTAAATACCGCCACGTCCGTCACCCCCGCCTGCGCGGTGGTGACGGTTTGAAGCCAGGGGTGAGTTTTACCCGCGTGCCTTCAACAACCGCGCAATATCTCGCGCAAAGTACGTCAGCACCGCATCGGCCCCGGCGCGTTTGAAGGCCATCATCGACTCCATCATGACCTTGTCGTGATCCAGCCAGCCATTCTGCGCCGCAGCCTTGAGCATCGCGTACTCGCCACTGACCTGGTAGGCAAACGTCGGCACCTTGAATTCATCTTTCACGCGGCGCACGATGTCGAGGTAGGGCATGCCCGGCTTCACCATCACCATGTCGGCGCCTTCGGCCAGGTCCAGCGCCACTTCGCGCAGGGCTTCGTCGCTGTTGGCCGGGTCCATCTGGTAAGTATTTTTGTCCGCCTTGCCCAGGTTGGCCGACGAACCCACCGCATCGCGGAACGGGCCGTAGAAGGCCGACGCGTACTTGGCCGAATACGCCATGATGCGCGTGTGGATATAACCCGCGTCTTCCAGCGCGGCGCGGATGGCGCCGATGCGGCCATCCATCATGTCCGACGGCGCCACCACATCGACGCCCGCCTCGGCCTGCGCCAGCGCCTGGCGAATCAGCATGGCAATGGTTTTTTCGTTGACGATGTAGCCCGACTCGTCCGGCAAGCCGTCCTGGCCGTGCGTGGTGTACGGGTCGAGCGCCACGTCGGTCAGGATGCCCAGTTCCGGAAAGCGGCTCTTCAGCTGACGCACCGCGCGCGGCACCAGGCCGTCCGGGTTGGTCGCTTCCACGCCGTCGTAGGTTTTTAGCGACGCATCGATGACCGGGAACAGCGCCAGCACGGGAATGCCGAGGTTGACACAGTCCTGCGCCACTTCCATCAGCAAATCGAGCGATACCCGTTCCACGCCCGGCATCGACGCGACCTGCTGGCGCTGGCCTTCGCCGTCGAGGATGAAGACGGGGTAGATCAGGTCGGCGGCCGTGATCGTGTTTTCCCGCATCAGTGCGCGCGAGAACGGATCGCGACGCATGCGGCGGGGACGGACGGCGGGGTACTGGGCGTGGGGAATGAGCATCGGATATCCTAATAGTTAGTCGGGGGCGCGCTCCGGGGCAGCGCTATCGCCCTCTTCGTCGCCTGCTTCACCTTCAATTGCTTCGTCATCCTGATCGAGGCCAACCAGTTCCAGGATCTTGTCGTTGGCTTCGTCGATACCAACCCGTTTCAGGGCCGAGAACAGCTGCACCGTGAACGGAAAGCCTTCGCCGTCTTCATCGACGTAACTGGCCAGCGTGGCGCGGGCCGAGCGCAGGGCATTGGTCGATTCGTTGCGGTTGAGCTTGTCGGACTTGGTGAGGATGCAGTGAATCGGTTTGCCGGTCGGGGCGAACCATTCCAGCATCTGCACGTCGAGGTCGGTGAACGGGCGACGCGAATCCATGATCAGCACCAGCGCGGCCAACTGGTCGCGCCGCTGGACATAGTCGCCCAACAGTTTTTGCCAGTGCAGCTTGGCCGAACCGGATACTTCCGCATAGCCGTAACCGGGCAAGTCGACCAGCAGTGCTTCGATTTCATCGACGATGGTCGCATCCTTGCGGTGCTGGGCGATATGGGCGCCGCCAATCGAAAAATAATTGATGTGCTGGGTGCGGCCAGGGGTTTTCGACGCGAACGCCAAACCCTTCTGGTTGGTCAGGATATTAATTGCGGTCGATTTACCCGCATTGGAACGGCCAGCAAAGGCGATTTCCGGCACTTGGGTGGTCGGTAAATCACGTAATTGATTCACGGTCGTAAAGAAGCGGGCTTGCCAGAGTTTGGACATGGGGGAGAAGAGGTGAAAAGTGCAACAAATGAGGCGGGGAGCGCAGACAGCTATTGTACAATAAGCTTGCATGGTCTTTTGGATCGGGTTGGTAAAGGGCGATGCGGTGACAATCCCGGAACCTTTATTTACTCTTATTCAGGGTGGTTGAATGAATCGTGCGTTTTTACCAGTGCTCGCTGCGGCGTTGTTGAACACTGCGGCATTTGCCGCCACGGCGCCCGCCGCGCCGGCCGTGAAACCCGACCCCGCCAAGGGTGCCACCCTGTACGCCAACGGCGACACGGCCCGCAATATTCCCGCCTGCGTTACCTGCCACGGCGCCGCCGGTAATTCGACCATGGCCGCCAACCCGAAATTGTCCGGTCAAAATCCCACCTATCTGTACAAGCAGCTGGTCGATTTTACGACCCCCAACCGCGTCAATCCCATCATGACGCCATATGCCAAGGCCCTCACCGACGCCGAAAAACACGATCTGGCCGCTTTCCTGGCCGCCCAGCCGGGCAAGCCGGGCGCCGCCAAAAACAAGGACACCGTCGATCTGGGCCGCAAGATCTGGCGTGGCGGCATTGCCGAGAAGGGCGTCGCCGCCTGTGCCAGTTGCCACGGCGCTGCCGGCGCAGGGATTCCGGCCCAGTATCCACGCCTGGCTGGCCAGCACCAGGAATACACGCTGGCCCAATTGGTCGCGTATAAAGACAACAAGCGCAGCAACAGCGTGCAAATGACGACGCTGGCCAAGCGCCTGTCCGACGACGAAATGAAAGCCGTGTCCGACTACATCGCCGGCGTCAAATAGGCAAGATGGGTCGAAGATGGTATAAGGGGCGGCGGCGTGAGCGGGCTGCCCTTTTTGTTTTCACTGGAAAGTCGAATGAGCACCACAGGAATTGAACTTCAGACGCGGCGTCGCTGGCTGGCCGAAACGGTCGAGCTGGTGTCGTCGATGCGTTTTGCCATCAGCATGCTGGTGATTATCGCGATCTCGTCGATGATCGGCACCGTCATGAAACAAAACGAAGCGGCCCCCAATTACATCAACCAGTTCGGGCCGTTCTGGGCGTCCATTTTCGACAAATTCAGCCTGTATGCGCTGTATTCGAGCTGGTGGTTTTTGCTCATTTTTGCGGCACTGGTGAGCTCGACCGCGCTGTGCATCACCCGCAACGGCCCCAAGATGCTGCGCGACATGCGCAGCTGGCGCGATAATGTGCGCGAAGATTCGCTGCGCAATTTCCACCACAAGGCCGAGTGGCAAGCCGCCATCCCCCGCAGCGCGCTGGCACAGCAAACCGTGCAGCGATTGCAGGATGCCGGCTACCGCGCGAAAATCGTCGACAAGGGAGACGGCACGCTGGTGGCGGCCAAGAAGGGCGCGGCCAACAAGCTGGGCTATATCTTCGCCCACAGTGCGATCATCATCATCCTGCTCGGTGGCATGCTCGACTCCGACCTGCCGATTCGTTTCCAGGAAGCGTTCATGGGCAAGAGCGCCTTCGCCGGCAGCGGGTTGATCGCCCAGATTCCCGCGCAGCACCGCCTCAGCGCGGACAACCCCACCTTCCGCGGCAACACCATGATCCCCGAGGGCCAGGCCAGCGACACCGCCATCGTCGCGCGTGCCGACGGCATCCTGGTGCAGCCGCTGCCGTTCACAATCAAGCTGAACAAATTCATCATCGACTTTTACTCGACCGGCATGCCGCGCCTGTTCGCCAGTGAAATCGTGGTGCATGACAATGAAACCGGCAAAGAGTTCCCCGCCACGATCAAGGTCAACGAACCGCTGATCTACCGCGGCGTGGCCGTCTACCAGAGCAGTTTCGAGGACGGCGGCAGCAAGCTCAAGTTGACCGGGTTTCCCATGGCAGGCACCGAATCGAAGGACTTCCCGTTCGCCGGCGAAGTCAACGGTTCCACCGATTTGCAGCGCGGCGGCTACACGGTGGAGTGGTCCGGCTTCCGGCCATTCAACGTGGAAAATACGCAAGCCGCCGACCTGCGCGCGGTCAGCAAGGGTAAATCGTTCAGCGAGGAATTTGCCCAGGGTCTGGACAAGCATTCCGGTTCGGCTGGCAAGAACGCCAACAATAAAAATTTGAAAAACGTCGGCCCCAGCGTGCAATACAAGCTGCGCGACAAGACCGGCCAGGCGCGCGAATACATGAACTACATGCAGCCGGTCACGCTCGACGGCGCTGAAGTGTTCCTGGCCGGCATGCGCAGCGATCCGGCCGAGAATTTCAGCTATCTGCGCATTCCCGCCGACGATGAGCACAGCGTGCGCCAGTGGATGCTGCTGCGCGCCGCACTGGCCGACCCGGCCTTGCGCGCCGTGGCAGCCCGCGCCTATGCGCAACGCGTCATGCCGGCCAGCAGTACGCCGGCATTGACCGAACAGCTGGCCACCTCGGCCGCCAAGACGCTGGATATTTTTGCAGGGCAGGGCAGCGACGGCGGCTTTGTCGGCGTCGCCAAATTCCTGGAAAAGGTGCCCGCCGCCGAGCAGGAACGCGCCGCCGACCTGTTCATGAAAATGCTCAATGGCGTGATGTGGGAACTGTGGCAAGCGGCGCGCGCACGCGCCGGCATGGTGCCGGTGACTGCCGACCAGCCGCACGGCCGCTTCCTGCAACTGAGTCTGAATGCGCTGTCGGATAACGTTTTCTATGCAGCACCTGTCTACTTGCAGCTGGACGATTTCACGGAAGTGAAGGCGTCCGTGCTGCAGGTGAGTCGCTCGCCGGGCAAGAAAGTGGTCTATCTTGGCTGTATCTTGCTGATCCTGGGCGTGTTTTCCATGTTTTATGTACGCGAGCGGCGCCTGTGGGTCTGGCTGACCGATAGCGCGGACGGATCGCACGCGCTGATGGCCATGAGCACCCAGCGAAAAACGCTCGATTTCGAGAACGAATACAAAGACCTGGCAGCCAAACTGCCACAACTGGCGTAGTCTGGCCGCAGGAGATCACCATGCAACTGACAAGCACCGAAACCTATATCCGTCCCGACGGCTACTTCCGCCGCCTCTCCGCCATCGACTGGCTGTTTGGCGCCGGCCTGCTGGCCGCGGTCCTGTTCGCGCTGAGCCGTTACGGCGCGTACATGGATATCTACGAAAAAATCATCCTGCTGGCGGCTGCGCCGACGTTTGCCGCCCTGGGCTGGCATTTCAAGTCAGTGCGCTGGCTGATGCCGCTGGTGGCCGCGCTGGCGCTGCTGGCCATTGCGCAATACGGCGGGTCGCTCGACGGGGCAAATAAACGCTTCCTGCTGAAATACATGCTGTCGAGCCAGTCGGCTATTCTGTGGATGAGCGCGTTGTTCGTGTTCTCCACCGTGTTCTACTGGATCGGCCTGATCGCGCGCTCGCCCACCGGCGCCGCCATCGGCTCCAAGCTGTGCTGGGCCGCGGTGGTGCTGGGTTTTACCGGCATGATGGTGCGCTGGTACGAGTCTTACCTGATCGGCGCCGACGTCGGCCATATCCCGGTGTCGAACCTGTACGAAGTATTCATCCTGTTTTCGATGATCACCGCACTGTTTTATCTGTATTACGAACAGCATTACCGCACCCGCCAGCTGGGCGCGTTCGTGCTGCTGGTGATCACCGCCGCCGTCACTTTCCTGCTTTGGTATACGGTCGCGCGCGACGCCGCCGACATCCAGCCGCTGGTGCCGGCGCTGCAAAGCTGGTGGATGAAAATCCACGTGCCGGCCAACTTCATCGGATATGGCACCTTTGCCCTGGCCGCCATGGTCGGTGTGGCGTATCTGCTCAAATCGCACGGCATCCTGGCCGACCGCCTGCCTGCGCTGGAAGTGCTCGACGATGTCATGTACAAGGCGATTTCCGTCGGCTTCGCGTTTTTCACGGTTGCCACCATCCTGGGCGCGCTGTGGGCGGCCGACGCATGGGGCGGCTACTGGTCGTGGGATCCGAAAGAAACCTGGGCGCTGATCGTCTGGCTCAACTACGCGGCCTGGCTGCACATGCGCCTGATGGCTGGCCTGCGCGGGCGCGCGGCAGCGTGGTGGTCGGTGGTGGGCTTGCTGGTCACCAGCTTCGCTTTCCTGGGCGTGAACATGTTCTTGTCCGGCCTGCATTCTTACGGCAAGCTTTAAACGCCGGTTCACAGGCGGCGAAACACCGGCAAATGGTGTACTGTTAAGCGTAATCAATACGCTTCCACCTTTGCCGGAGTTCTCCATGCTGATCAAACGCAGTTCCCCGCACGCCGTGCCACTGGCGTCGGAAATCACGCCCCAGGCCATCTACGAAGAGCGCCGCAAGTTCATCGCCAAGATGGCGCTCGGCGCCGTGGCTGGCAGCGCGTTGTGGGAAATGGCCAACCGCGAAGCCTTTGCCCAGGCCCCCGCCGGCGCAAAAATAGCCGCCAAACGCAATGCCGCCTATTCGCTGGCCGAGACGCTTACGCCGGTCAAGGACGCAACGACTTACAACAATTTCTATGAATTCGGCACCGACAAGAGCGACCCGGCAGAGAACGCGCACACGCTGAAAACCCGTCCGTGGACCGTGCAGATCGAAGGCGAAGTCAAAAAGCCGATGACGCTCGATCTCGACAGCCTGATGAAACTGGCCCCGCTGGAAGAGCGCATTTATCGCCTGCGCTGCGTCGAGGGCTGGTCGATGGTCATTCCGTGGGTCGGTTTCTCGCTGTCGAACCTGATCAAGAAGGTTGAACCGACCGGGAACGCCAAATACGTCGAATTCACGACGCTGGCGGACAAAGCGCAAATGCCGGGCATCCGCAGTCGCGTGCTCGACTGGCCTTACGTGGAAGGCTTGCGCATGGATGAAGCAATGCACCCGCTCGCGCTGCTGACCTTCGGCATGTATGGCCAGGTACTGCCGAACCAGAACGGCGCACCGGTGCGCATGGTCCTGCCCTGGAAATACGGTTTCAAATCGGCCAAGTCGATCGTCAAGATCCGCTTTTTGAAAGAGCAGCCGAAGACAGCCTGGAATGTGTCGGCGCCGCAGGAATATGGTTTTTATTCGAATGTGAATCCGAATGTGGATCACCCGCGCTGGTCGCAGGGAACCGAACGCCGCATCGGCGAAGACGGCTTTTTCAAGAAAAAGCGCGAAACGCTGATGTTCAACGGTTATCCGGAAGTCGCATCGCTCTACGCTGGCATGGACCTGAAAAAATTCTTCTGATGGCGTTCAATCCGACTCCGAAACAATTCAAGGGTCTGAAAGCGGCGCTGTTTGTTGCGGCGCTGATCCCCCTGCTGCGCATGGTGTACCTCAGCGTGACGGGCGCCCTGGCCGACCCGCTGGCGTTCATCACGCACAGCAGCGGCGACTGGACCCTGTATTTTCTGGTGATCACCCTGTGCGTGACGCCGGTGCGGCGGCTGTTGAAATGGAACTGGCTGGTACGCATGCGCCGCATGTTCGGGCTGTACGCCTTCTTTTATGCGTTTTTGCACTTCACCGCGTTTCTGTGGTTCGACCACTTTTTCGATCTGGCGGCGATGTGGAAGGATGTGCTCAAGCGGCCCTTCATTACCATCGGCTTTATCGCTTTCGTGCTGTTGATTCCGCTGGCGGTGACCAGCAATAACGCCATGATTCGCAAACTCGGGGGCAAGCGCTGGCAATGGCTGCACCGGCTCATTTATATCATCGCACCGCTGGGGATTGTGCATTACTGGTGGATGAAGGCGGCCAAGAACAATATCGGCCAGCCTTTTCTGTTTGCGGTGATTGTGGCGGTGTTATTGGGTGCACGCGTTTACTGGAGCGTGACGAAGAAGAAGGCGCAGGCGGAAGCTGCGCGCGTCTAGTTGGGGTGACGCTTACTTTAAGACCGACTCCAGCTTGAACAAATCTGCCGGCAATTCGCGCTGGCGCACCACGTGCACCTGGTCGCCGTCGACCAGAATCTCCGCCGCCCGGCCACGCGTATTGTAGTTCGACGCCATCGTCATGCCGTACGCGCCGGCCGTGTGCATCACCAGCAAATCGCCCGCTTCCACACTCAGTACGCGGTCTCTGGCCAGCCAGTCGCCCGATTCGCACACCGGACCGACGACATCGTAGTTGTCGGCATTGCCGTCGCGCTGAACGACCGGCGCCATCTTCATCCACGCCTGGTACATGGCCGGACGCATCATGTCGTTCATGGCCGCGTCGACGATGCAGAAGTTCTTTTCCACGCCGGGTTTCAGGTATTCCACGCGCGTCATCAGCACGCCGACATTGCCGACGATCGAGCGGCCCGGCTCGAAAATGACCTTGATCGGACGGCCGCCGTGGCTGCGTGCGCGCCAGGCATCGATGCGGGCGAACAGGCGGCCCAGGTAATCGGCGACTGGCACCGGCGCCGCTTCGCCCACTTCGCCGTAGTCGACGCCCAGGCCGCCACCGATATCGAGGTGGTGCAGCACAATGCCTTCGTGCGACAGCGTGTCGATCAGGTCGATCAGTTTATCGAGCGCTTCGAGCAGCGGCGCATCGTCCAGCAATTGCGAACCGATATGGCAGTCGATGCCAACCACGTCGAGGTGCGGTAGCGCATGGGCGGTGCGGTAGGTGTCCAGCGCATCGTCGAAGGCCACGCCGAATTTATTCGCTTTCAGGCCGGTGGCGATGTACGGGTGGGTCTTGGCGTCCACGTTCGGGTTCACGCGCAGCGACACCGGCGCGCGCTTGCCCATCGCGCCGGCAACAAAGTTCAGGCGGTGCAGCTCGGGAATCGATTCGACGTTGAAGCACAGGATGCCGTGTTCCAGGGCCAGGCGCATTTCATCTTCGCTTTTGCCGACGCCCGAAAAGATCACCTTGCCCGGATCGGCGCCAATGGCCAGCACGCGCAGCAATTCGCCGCCCGAGACGATGTCGAAACCGGCGCCCTGGTGGGCCAGCAAGTCGAGAATGGCCAGGTTTGAATTGGCCTTCATCGCATAGCACACCAGCGCATCGCGTCCGGCGCAGGCATCGGCATACGCCGCATAATTGCCCAGCAGTTGCGCCTTTGAATAGACGTAGGTTGGCGTGCCGAATTGCGCGGCGATTTGTGGCAAAGGGGTGCTCTCGGCGTGCAGCACGCCGTCCTGATAAGTGAAATGCGACATGGTCTTATTGTTGGGCGGGTACAGGGGAGGCGTCGGGCGGCGACGGTTGTTGCGACGCGGGCGTGCCCGGCGTGGCTGCTGGCGGCAAGACCGTCACGGGACCGGTCGCAACGGGACGGGGGCCGGGCGGTGCTTTCGGCATGTACAGCGGACCGGTCTGGCCACAGCCGGACAGGACAAACGCAGCACACAGAAACGCAAAAGTTGACTTCACGATTAGAATCACGGATTGATTAGCAGACCTTGGAGTGTAGCATGAGCGAAACAGAATTTTTGGACCTGGCCAACAGCACGCTGAACAGCATCGAGGCCGCGCTCGACCGCGCCAACGACGCCGACATCGTGGACGTGGAATGCACCCGCAGCGGCAATGTGCTGGAGATCGAATTCATCGCCAACGGCAGCAAAATCATCGTCAACAGCCAGGCGCCGCTGCAGGAGATGTGGGTGGCCGCCAAGGCCGGCGGCTACCACTACAAACGCGTCGACAATGCATGGCTGAACACGCGCGACAACAGCGAGTTGTTCGCGGTGCTGTCGGAACTGGCCAGCGGCCAGGGTGGCGCTGCGGTGACGCTGCGCGCCTGATTACTTCTTGTCGACGGGCTTCTTGACCGGGCCCTTGACCTGCGGGGCCTGTTGGGCCTGCGCGATCGCACTGGCGCAATCGGTGTCCGGCACCTTAGTCACGTTCACCAGCGGCAACACGGCGGCCAGCGGTGAGACGATCGACGCCAGCACGGCGGCGGCGCCAGCCTTGAGGGCGATCGGCGTCTTGTACGGGCCGATGTCCGGATTGGAAAACGTGCCCTTGGCGTACAGCGGCGTGCGCAGCGTCAGGATGCGCGTGCCTTTGGTCTGGGGCCGTATGTCCAGGTTCAGTCGTTCCTCGGCCAGGTCGACGTAGCCATTCACGTCGATCACGGCGTCATCGGTGTCGAGCACGAAGCGCTGCATGTTGGCGCGGCCATTGCGCACGGCCGACTCGGCCGCCAGGCAATTCATGTGCACCTGCTTGTCGCCGAACAGTTTGGCAGCCACCGCATTCGCCACATTCAAGCCTGCAATTTCCAGGATAAATTTACTCACCGACCCTTCCGTCACCACGGCCTTGATTTCGCCGTTGGATGTGCCCAGCATCGCCGCTACGGTGTTGCCCTTGCCGATCAATACCGCATCGCCATTGATTTCGCCAAAGCTGGCCTGCATCGACTGCAGCTTGGGGAACAGTTCGCGGATTTTCAGGTGGCGCGCCGCCACGCGCGCCTGCGCATCAATGTTCTGCTTGCGGCCATCGAGCTGGATATTGCTCGAAATATTCCCGCCGGCCATGCCGAAATTCAGAGGCGTCAGTTTCAGTACCTTGTCGTGCAGGTGCAGGTCGGCCACCACATCGTCGAGCGGAATGCCATTCGTGCGCACAATGCGTTTGCCGGTGAATTTCACGTCCGCATCCATTGCGCCCCATTTGGCGGTGTTGAATTCGTCGACCGGCAGCGCCTTGCCGGACGGGGCGGCTTTGAGCTTGCCTGCCGCACGGGTGCCAGCGCCTGTATCGGCACCAACCGAAGGGCCCAGGTCGGCCAGGCGCAGCTGCTGTGACGTCAGCTGGCCGCGCAACAGGGGCCGCGTGGCGCGTTGCACGTACGCCAGCGTGCCGGCGATATCGCTGGCGCCGACCTTGCCGCTGAATTTGTCATATGTAAACGTCCAGCGCTGGTCGTCGCCCTTTTGGCCGAGCAGGCGGCCGTGCGTTTCGTAGGGCGGGGTGTCGGGAAGCAGCACGCCGGTCAGCGGATACAGCTCGGCCATGCTGGGCCCGGCCAGCTGCATTTGCAGGTCCATGCCCGACAGGGTTCTGGGGTCGGACAGGGTGCCGCGCAAATCGATCTTGTTGTCGCCGATATTCGCATGCGCCTCGAGGGGGAAGGTGATGTCGCTGTCGGTGAGCGTGAGCACCGCGCCGGCCTTGCCGCCGCCGCTCACGCGCGCCTTGTTGTAGCTGCCGCCCAGCGTGAAGGCCAGGCCGTAGGGTTGCGCGCCTTTGGCGGCTGGCTGGGTGTTGCCGTTGATCGACTTGGCGTCTGCCTGCAGATCCAGGCCAATCGCTTCGTCCAGATAGCGCAAATTTCCGCTCGAAAACGCCAGGCGCTGGATGTCCACGTTCCACTCGGAAGGCCCATTGTCCTTCAGCGTCCACGAATTACTGCCGTCCTTGCGCCGTTGCAGGGCCACCTGCGGGCCGGCCAGGCGCAGGTCGGTGATGATCAATTGTTTGCTCAGCAGCGGAAGGATGCGAAAGCCAACCTCCACCCGCTCCGCCGCGGCCAGTTGTTTGCCCACCGTGGCCCACGTCGGGTTGCTCATGTGGATATTTTCAGCGCTGACGTAGGGGCGCGGCACCCAGCGCCGCCAGCCTTTTTCGGTATCGAGGCCGCGATGGAATGTGACGTCCAGCCTGCCCTCGATGGCGAACGTGCGTCCCGTGCTTTCGGACACCTTGCGGTTGATGTAAGGCTTGAGCATGTTCCAGTCGAACAGCAAGAACAGAACAATAAGCAGCAGGAGCGAGGCAAGCACCAGGGCGCTTGCCTTGCGGGCTGTAGAAAGTTTTTTCATGGCTAGTTACCCAAGTCGATGGATGCACGCACGGAGTGTCGGCGCGACCCCTAACCATAACCATGGTTGAGAAATCTGTTTGTTAAATAACCAGCATTGCGGGTGCATTCGCCCGTTTCATTGGTCTAACGCGGGGCCCGCTGCTTTTCCCTGGCGCGTCATGCGCCAGAAATATTCTATGCATATTATATGGCGGATCAGTCCAGTTGACGTCGTTTTAACGGCTTTTACCGGATTTGCGATATTTTTGTGATCAATTCGACAATTCAAGCGAATTTTCCACGGATTTGCGCAGTCGACTTTTTAAACTTTGCGGAAATTACACCATGCTCTTTCAGCGCACCTCGATCGCCAGCGCCGTCGCCCTTTTTGTCATCACCACGGTCAACCCAGTCCACGCCCAGGCACCGGCGCCGAGCGCCGACAGCGCGCCGCTGCAATCGGTCATCGTCACCGGCACCCGCGGCAGCAATCGCACCCAGTTCGATACCATGGCGCCGGTCGACGTGTTCACGCGCGAGGACATCGCCGCGGTGGAATCGTCCGACCTGAACGACGTGCTGGCGCAGCTGGTGCCGTCGTATGTGGTGCAGCGCCTGCCGATGGCCGACGGCCAGGTGTTCGTGCGTCCCGCCACCTTGCGCGGCCTGTCGCCGGATCAGACCCTGGTGCTGGTCAACGGCCGCCGCTTCCACCGCAGCGCGCTGCTCGGCGCGCGCGGCGCGCAGGCGCCCGACCTGGCGCAAATTCCAACTTCCGCCATCAAGCGCATCGAAGTGCTGCGCGATGGCGCCTCGGCTCAATACGGTTCCGATGCGATTGCCGGCGTCATCAACATTATCCTCGACGACAGCGTCGGCACTGAAATCTCCGTGCGCCACGCGCAGTACGGCGCAGGCGACGGCAAGGCCAACGAAATCAACGCCCGCACCGGCTTTGCCATCGGCGACGGCCGGCTGGCGCTGTTTGCCGAGCTGTCGCAGTCGGACCCGACCTCGCGCACGCGCCAGCGCGCCGACGCCATCGCCTTCCAGGCCGCGCACCCGACCCTGACGGTGCCCAACCCGGTACAGCGCTGGGGCCAGCCCGAGCTGGAAAGCAAGCGTCTCGGCTACAACCTGACGCTGCCGCTGGGCGACGTCGACCTGTACAGCTACGGCCTGTTCGGCACCAGCGAAGGCACGTCCGACTTCAACTGGCGCAATCCGGACACCAGCACCACCGCCTACAACACCAGCAGCGCCTTCCCCGCTTTTAATCTGCGCACCATTTACCCGCTCGGCTTCAGCCCGCAGTACAGCAACGAGCAGGACGACCTGCAAGTGGCAGCCGGTGTGCGCGGCCGTTTCAGCGAACGTTTAAGTTGGGACCTGGGTGCATCGTACGGCCGCAACCGCATCGATTATTCGCTGGCCAACTCGATCAACGCTTCAATGGGGCCGGCCAGCCCGACGTCGTTTTACCTGGGCCGCCTGACGCAAGAAGAAACCGTGGCCAGCGCCAACTTCAACTACGAATTGCCGCTGGCCAGCCTGGCGCAACCGGTCAACATCGGCTTCGGCGCCGAGTTCCGCAATGAGACCTACGGCGTGAACGCCGGCGACCCGGCCTCGTATACGGTGGGCGCGGGCGCGGCCACCGGGCTCGATGCGAATGCGAACGGCGCACCCGGTTTCAGCGCCCGCCAGGCCGGCAGCTGGAAACAGGACAGCTATGCCGCCTTCGTCGATGTCGAAGTGCCGTTGACCCGGCAATGGAGCGTGGGCGTGGCCAGCCGCTACGAACATTTTTCGGAGTTCGGCAGCAATGTCGACGGCAAGCTGTCGTCGCGTTTTGCCATCACCCCCGACTTTGCGCTGCGCGGCTCGTATTCGACCGGCTTCCGGGCGCCGACGCCGGGCCAACTCAATACCAGCAGCACCTCGCAGGGCCTCGACACCAAGACGCTGCTGGTGTTTACCAGCGGCCGCCTGGCTAACAGCGATCCGCTCGCGCTGGCCCTCGGTGCGCAGCCCTTGAAACCGGAAAAATCGAAGAACCTGTCCCTCGGCTTCACCTGGAAATCGCAGATCGGCTTGTCCGGTTCGGTCGACGTGTACGAGATCAAGCTGCGCGACCGCTTCAGCACCTCGGCGTCGTTCGCGGTGCCGGCCAATGTCGCCAATCCGCTGCGCTACACCTCGATTAATTACTTCACCAACGACTTCGACACCACCACCCAGGGCATCGATGTCGTCGGCAACTACCTGCGCCGACTGGGCAGCGGCAAACTGAATACCACGCTGGCCTGGAACTACAACACCACCTCGGTCGACGGCGGCAAGACCGGCGTCGCCACCAACGCGGCGCAGCGCATCGTGTTCGAGGAGCGCCTGCCGCGCCAGAAAGCCACCTTCAGCACGACGTATGAACAGGGCCAGTGGAGTGGACTGGGCCGCGTGCGCCATTACGGCAGCTGGACCGACAGCACCGGCAACGCCACCGGCGACATCTTCCAGCGCTTCGGCGCCATCCAGTTTATCGACCTGGCGGCCAGCTACAAGATCAACGCCAAGCACACGCTGCGCTTCGGCATCGACAACGTGTTCGACAAGTATCCTGACGAAGCCACGTACCAGGCCAGCCGCGGTCTGATCTACTCGCGCAATGCGCCGTACGACACGGATGGGCGCAATCTGTATGTCGAATACAAGGTGAAGTTTTGATGCTCGATCACACCCGCCGCACCCTTCTGCGCGCCGGACTGTTGCTGCCGGTGGCCGCCAGCGCGTCGGCGGCGCCCGCCTTGCCATTGCTGGCGCCGCCGGCGGCCAGCACGCCGGCCGTGCTGGCCACGGACCGGGCGTACTGGGCCTCTGTCGCCGCCCAATACGACATGGTCGACGACGTGGTCCTGCTCGACAACGGCTATTGGGGTTCGATGGCGCGGCCGGTACTCGACACTTACCAGCGCGCCACGGCCACGGTCAACCGCGGCAATGCCTGGTACGGGCGCACGGTGTTTCCCGCCGAATGGGTGGCCGCACACCAGCAGGCGGCTGCGGCGCTGGGCGTGGCGCCGGATGAAATCGTGCTCACGCGCGGCGCGACCGAAGCGCTGCAGGCGCTGATCGGCGGCTACAACCGCTTGCGTCCTGGAGACGTTGTGCTGTACGCGGACGTCGACTACGACAATATGATCACCACCATGAACTGGCTGCGCACGCGCCGTGGCGTCGAGGTGGTCAGGATAGCCTTGCCGGAGCCGGCCACCCATGCCGGTGTAATCGCCGTCTACGCGCAGGCGCTGGCGCGTTACCCGCGTCTTAAAATGATGCTGCTTACGCACGTCAACCACCGCAACGGCATGGTGCTCCCGGTGGCGGAAATCAGCCGCATGGCGCGCGCGCGCGGCGTTGACGTGATCGTCGATACGGCCCACGGCTTCGGCCAGCTCGACATGCGCATTCCCGACCTGGAAGCCGATTTCGCCGGCATCAACCTGCACAAATGGATCGGCGCGCCGGTCGGCGTGGGCGCCGTCTACATCAAGCGCGGCCGGGTGCCGGACATCGACCCGTACATGGGCGAGCGCGCCGGCAATGACATCCGCAGCCGCGTGCACACCGGTACCGTCAACTTCGCCGCCTACATGGCACTGCCGGCGGCGCTGGCGCTGCACCAGCAGATCGGGGTGGCGAACAAGCAGGCGCGCTTGCGGCTGCTGCGCCAGCGCTGGGTCGATGCGGCGAGACAAATCGACGGCGTCGATGTGCTGGCCTCGGACGACCCGCGCCTGGTCAGTGCGATTGCGTCGTTCCGCCTGCGTGGGCAAACCACGCCGGCGCAAAATGCGGCCGTGTCAAAACGGCTGCTGCTTGAGCACCGCGTGTTCACGGTGCCGCGCGATGACCTGGCCTCGGGTTCGTGCGTGCGCGTAACGCCGGCAATTTTCACGACCGAAGCGCACATCGACAGTTTCATCGATGCCCTGCGCCACGTGGCGCGCACGGGATAATCAAGTCAAAAACACACAGGGGTCAGTGTCAAATTATTCAGCAATTTTTCCGGTCGCAATCAAAAATAATGAGGGTCAGAGTCGAATTGTTGAGCAACTAGTTGCCAAACAATTCGACTCTGACACTCCATTTTTACTCAGTGAATTAGTTGCAAATTAATTCAACTCTGACCCTAATTTTTGGGCAATTGATTGGCGGCATTGATGGCGTGCGTGATGGATGGCTTACGATTGCGCTGGGGTCTCGACACCTGAATAGGCTAGCACGGCATCGGGAGGCGCTGGTCTTGTACCTTGAGTGCACGGACATCGCTGTTCAATTTGAACAGTTCGGTCGCGCTGAAGCACACGCTCGATACATTGAGAGGGCAGATGCCGGCCTTCGCCTGACACCCGGCTTCACATCAACGCTGTCATACGCTGCGTGATACCATACCCCCCTATCCTATAAAGAAGGGGCGTCATGGCGGTCAAGTCTCCATGTATCGAACTGTGCAAATTCGACGGTAAAACCGGCTTGTGCATCGGTTGCCTGCGCACGCTCGACGAAACGCGCGGCTGGAAAAAGATGAGCGACCATCGCCGCCATCAGATCGTCAACGAACGCCCGATGCGCGAAACGAAACTGGCGCGCACTCAGGCAACCGAAAAAAAGGCGCGGCCATGAACGCTATCGGGCAGGACCAGATGGCGCTGGCGGCGCTGCGACACGACCACGTTTTCGATGCCGGCAACAAGGTGGCCGAGCGCGGGTCGCGCATCGTGATGTGGATCACGGCCGCGATGATGGTCGTCGAAATCGCCGCCGGCTGGTGGTACAACTCGATGGCCTTGCTGGCCGACGGCTGGCATATGAGTTCGCACGCGCTTGCCATCGGCCTGTCCGCCTTCGCCTACGCAGCGGCCCGCAAATATGCCCGCGACCCCAGGTTCGCATTCGGCACCTGGAAAATCGAGATACTGGCTGGCTATACCAGCGCGGTTTTCCTGCTCGGCATCGCGCTCCTGATGGCCTTCAGTTCGTTCGAGCGCCTGCTCGCACCGCAGCCCATTCACTACCGGGAAGCGATCGTCATCGCGCTGGTCGGCCTGCTGGTCAATATTGTCTGCGCCTTTATTCTGGGCGGCGCCCATCACCACGGCGACGACGATTCGCATGGCCACGCCCATCATGACCTGAACCTGCGCTCGGCCTATGTGCACGTCATGGCCGACGCGGCCACGTCGGTACTGGCCGTGATCGCGCTGGTCGGCGGCTGGCTTTATGGATGGGCGTGGCTGGATCCGCTGATGGGGATTGCCGGCGCCATCCTGGTGGCGGTCTGGGCCAAGAACCTGATCGTCAGTACCGGCAAAGTGCTGCTGGACCGCGAAATGGATGCGCCGGTTGTCGAGGAAATTCGGGAAGTGATCGCGGCAACGGCGCAGGGCCATGCCACCGAACTGGTCGACCTGCACGTCTGGCGCGTTGGCAAACAGTCGTATTCGTGTGCGCTCAGTATCGTCACGCGCGACCCTGGCCTGACGGCGCGTCAGCTCCGTGAACAGTTATCCGTGCACCAGGAAATCGTCCACGCCACCATCGAGGTCCATCTGCTGTCAGCGGCTGCGTGATAGCATACCGGCCTAGATTATCTTCCTGGTAGCCCGACGTGTCGCACACCGCCAAAGAAAAAACCAAGTTGCTCAACCGTGTTCGACGCATCCGCGGCCAGGTGGAAGCCGTGGAGCGCGCGCTGGAAGCCGAAGGCGATTGTGCCGACATCCTGCACTTGCTGGCGGCAACCCGTGGCGGCCTGAATGGCCTGATGGCCGAGGTCATCGAGGACCATATTCGCGAGCATGTCGCCAGCCCTGACATCGACAGCGCCGCCGCGCGTAGCAAGGGCGCCGACGAACTGGTCGACATCATCCGCACGTATTTGAAATAACCGAAGAGGGCATCGCGCGCGCCGTGCGCAGGCCGACCCGGTCAAGCCACGCTTGCCTGACTGGCGCAGCAATACGCGCGAAAACATTCATGAATCGGATTCATGGCGCCATGCCGGTTTTGCAGGCTTATCAAGGCATTGCAGTGTGCTTACACTGCTTGCTGACCTGACCTGTTGAAGAGAGATGCAGATGATCCAAGTAACCGTATTGATTGGCGCCGGCTCGATCGGCCTGGCCATTGCCCGCCGCGTGAGTGCGGGCCGCCACGTGCTGGTGGCCGACCTGCACCAGAAGAATGCCGACGCTGTCGCCAAAACGCTGGAAGAAGCCGGCTTTGCCACCACCACCGCCGTGGTCGCTGTGGCCTCACGCGCCTCGGTGCATGCACTTGCAGCACAGGCCGCCGCAATCGGCGCCGTGCTCGGCGTGGTGCATGCGGCCGGTGTGTCGCCGTCGCAGGCGCCACCGGCCGTCATCCTGCATGTCGACCTGCTGGGCACCGCACTGGTGCTGGAAGAATTCGGCAAGGTGATCGCACAGAATGGATCGGCCGTGGTCATCGCATCGCAGTCGGGCCACCGCCTCAAGGCATTGACGGCGGAAGAAGACAAGCTGCTGGCCACGACGCCTGCCGACGACCTGCTGGCACTGCCGATGCTGCAAGCCGATCAGGTGACCGATTCGCTGCACGCGTATCAGCTGGCCAAGCGTGGCAATGCGCTGCGCGTGATGTTCGAAGCGGTGCGCTGGGCCAAACGCGGCGCACGCGTCAACACGATCAGCCCGGGCATCGTCATCACGCCGCTGGCGCACGATGAATTGACGGGGCCGCGCAGCGAAGGGTATCGACGCATGCTGTCGCTTAGCCCTGCCGGCCGGGCCGGAACACCCGATGAAGTGGCCAATGTCGCGGCGCTGCTGATGGGCGCGGACGGCGCATTCATCACCGGCAGCGATTTCCTGATGGATGGCGGTGTGACTGCGTCGTACTTCTACGGCGAACTGGCGCCGGAGAAGCAGGCTTAGTTTGCATTTGAATTAACGACGTACACCGCCATGCCCGCGGCAAAAGCGCGCAATGCGGCGCGAGCCGTCGCGACAGCGCACCACGCGCTCACGCGGTCGCGGCGGATGGGCGCGTTGATGCCGCTCGACGGCGTGCCGGGCGGCCTGTGGATTATTCGGGCGATCGCTGCCGGAATCGAAGTGCACCTGGGCCTGGGCAGCGCCCATGGCGCCGAAGGCCAGCGCAAGGCTGACGAGTAATTTTTTCATGATCCATCCGGGTGGGTAAGCAAGCAGCCATTGTGGCAGCATCCCAGTTACCGTCTGTTTCCCAACGCACACGACCAATGCTTACCGGTACAATTAAATAAGCATTGCCCGGGTCGCCACCCTGGTCATGGCGTCAGCTGGACAACAGCAGGCGATAGCCGACGCCGGTTTCGGTAATCAGGAAGCGCGGCTGGGCCGGATCGTCTTCGAGCTTGTGGCGCAGGTGGCCCATGTAGATGCGCAGGTAGTGGCCGTTTTCCACGTGCGCCGGCCCCCAAACCGCGCGCAGCAGCTGCGGGTTCGAGACCACGCGTCCGGCATTGGTCACCATCAACGCCAGCAGCTTGTATTCGGTCGGCGTCATGTGCACGTTCGCGCCGCCTTTCGAGACGCGCCGGTCTTTCAGGTGGACCGTCACGTCGCCAAAGTGCACCACGCCCGCATCGTCGGCACTTGGCTGGCGCTGGCGCCGCAGCGTGGCGCGCACGCGCGCCTGCAGTTCGCCCACGCCAAACGGTTTCGTCAGATAGTCGTCGGCGCCCGCGTCGAGCGCGCGGATTTTTTCGGATTCCTGCACGCGCGCCGAGAGCACGATGATCGGCACCGGCGACCATTTGCGGATGTCGGCAATGAAGTCGATGCCGTCGCCGTCCGGCAGGCCGAGGTCGAGCACGATCAGGTCGGGCGTGCGCGTGCCGGCGTCGATCAGGCCGCGCTGCAGCGTGACGGCCTCGAACACCTGCCAGCCTTCTTCCTCCAGCGCGGCGCGCACGAACCGGCGGATCTGCGGCTCGTCTTCGACCAGCAGGGCGGTCAGGGCTGGTTCATTCATTCACATTCTCCAAACTGTTGCTGCGGGCGCGGGCGCAGCCGGCGCAGCGCGGCGTCCAGGCGCGCGCCAATGCCGAACAGTTTACTCATATATTCGTCGGCACCGGCGTTCAGCGCACGCATTTTCTCACTGTCGTCGACGCGCGCGGCCAGGACAATCATCGGCACGTGCGAGCGTTGGCGGACCTGCACGATGTAATCCACCGCGCCGCCCTCGGGCATGCCCAGGTCGAGCACGATCAGGTCCGGCTGCCCGGACCAGGTGTCGATCCGTGCGCGCGCCAGGCTGGCCGCTTCGCGTACTTGCCAGCCGTCTTGTTCCAGCGCGGCGCGCACGAAGCGGCGAATTTCATGGTCATCTTCGACCAGCAGTGCGGTTGGCATCGATTCATTCATCTGCGTTCTCCATGTGCGCCGTTTCAATTGCAGGCGGTGCCGGCGGGGTGCCGCGCGGCAGGGCAATCACAAAGCCGGCGCCGCCTTCGGGCGAGGCGCAGGCCTTGATGGTGCCGCCATGCGCTTCGATGATTGCGCGGCAGATGGCCAGCCCCAGGCCCACGCCCGGCTTGGCCGATTCGCGTTCGCCGCGGGTAAACTTCTCGAACAATACGTCTTCCTTGCCGTGCGGGAGGCCGGGACCATTGTCGTACACCGTGACATTCACCCAGGCGCCGAACGGCTGCGCCGCGATGACGATGCGCGAACCGGGCGGTGTATATTTGGCCGCGTTTTCCAGCAGGTTGCACAATACCCGTTCGATCAGCACCGCATCGAACAACACCAACGGCAGGTCGGGCGCCAGCTGGGTGCTGACACGGTGCTCCTTCAACAGCCCCGCACAAATGCGCAAGGCGCTGCCGACGACTTCTTCCAGGTCGTGCCACTGTAAATTGAAGGTCACTTCACCGCTCTGGATGCGTGCCATGTCGAGCAGGTTGGCCACCAGTGCGCTCATGCGCAGCGCTTCGTCGTGCAGGTCTTGCGCCATGGCCAGTTGCAGCGGCGCCAAAGCAGGCTTCGAGCTCGCGAGCGACTCCGACACGCCCACCAAAGAGGTGAGCGGCGTGCGCAGATCATGCGACAGCGCCGCCAGCAGGGAATTGCGCAGGCGTTCGGATTCCATCGTCACCAATGCGCTTTGCGCCACTTCGATGTAATGCACGCGTTCGAGCGCGATGGCGGCCAGCGCCGCGAACGTGTCGAGTTGCTGGCGCTGCTCCGGAATCAGGATCCAGCGCGCATGTTCGGGCTCGATGGCCAGGATGCCGCGGGTGCGCATGGGCGCCACCAGCGGCAGATAAAATACCTTGCTGGCCGGAAGGGTGTCGGTGCCGAGGCCGGCGGCCTCCGCATGGTCGAAGGCCCACTGGGCGATGCCCACGTCCAGCGTGGTCGGGTCGTGCGGCGCCAGCAGGCGGCCGTCCGCGTCCGGCACCAGCAGCACGGCGCGGGCACGGAACGCGCGCTGGATGACCGTGCGCGTGGTTTCGAAAATCTGGTCCGTTTGCAGGGCGCCCGACAATTCGCGCGCGAACTCGTACAGGGCACGCGAGCGTGCTTCGCGCTGCGACGCCACGCGCGCCTGGAAGCGCAGGTTCGAGGTCAGGTGGCCGGTGATCAGGCCCACCGCCAGCATGACGGCAAACGTGATCAGGTACTGGAAATCAGATACAGCGAAGGTGAAGCGCGGCGCCACGAAAAAGAAATCGAAGCAGGCCACGCTGACACAGGTAGCCAGCACTGACGGGCCACGCCCGAAGCGCACCGCCACCAGCACCACCACCAGCAGGAACAGCATCGCGATATTGGCCAGGTCGAGATATGCCAGTAGCGGCGTGGTAAGCAGCGCAGTGCCAATGCTGGCGATGGCGGCCCAGGCGTAGGACCAGACCCGGCGCTTGCTGCGCAGGGTTGAGGCGTCCAGTTCGCGCTGGTCGCGGCTAGCGGCTTTTGCAGGCGCCGTCTGGTTGGCGGCGTCGCCGATTTCGATCAGGTCGATATCGGGCGCGTAGTCGGCAATGCGGCGGATATGCGCGGTGCGCCAGGGCCAGCTGCGGTGCCCCCGCCCAAGCGCAATCTTCGACAGATTGTGGCTGCGTGCGTACTCCACGGCTGTCAGCGCGATGTCGCTACCCGACAGCACCGCCGTGGTCGCGCCCAGATCCTGAGCCAGCTTCAGGTTTTTTAAAGTCTGTTCGCGCTGTGCGGCTGGCAAATGCTGCAAGGCCGGCGTCTCGATATAGATTGCGTGCCAGCCGGTTCCGAGTTGTCCGGCCAGCCGCGCCGTGCTGCGCACCACGTGGTCGCACTCGGGACGCGGACCGACGCAGGCCAGCAGTGCGGCGCCGGTTTTCCAGATCGCGTCGATCGATTTTTCGACGCGGTAGGCCCGCACGTCGTCGTCGATGCGGTCGGCCGTGCGGCGTAGCGCCAGTTCGCGCAGGGCGATCAGGTTCCCTTTGCGGAAAAAATTCCTCGATGCGCGCTCGGCCTGCTGCTCCTGATAGACCTTGCCGTCTTTCAGGCGCGCCAGCAATTCGTCGGCGGGTAGGTCGACCAGCACCACTTCATCGGCCAGGTCGAATACCGTGTCGGGCACGGTTTCGGCAACCCGGATGCCGGTGATGCCGCCGACCACATCGTTGAGGCTTTCCAGGTGCTGGACGTTGACCGTCGTGAAGACGTCGATGCCGGCGTCGAGTAATTCTTCGACATCCTGCCAGCGCTTCGGATGGCGCGAGCCGGCGGCATTCGAATGCGCCAGTTCATCCATCAAAATCAGCGGCGGCGCCCGTTCCAGCGCGCCATCGAGGTCGAATTCGCTGATCGACTTGCCGCGGTAGTCGACTGTCTTGAGCGGCAGCACGTCCAGGCCTTCGAGCATGGCTGCGGTCTCGCTGCGGCCATGTGTTTCGACCACGCCCACCAGCACCGTGCTGCCGTCGCCCTTCAGCTTGCGGGCTGCCGCCAGCATGCTGAAGGTCTTGCCGACGCCGGCCGAGGCGCCAAAATAGATGCGCAGCTTGCCGCGCGCGGCGCGCCGGTCCTGCGCCTGCACGTGCGCTAGCAGGGCATCCGGATCCGGTCGTTGTGGGTCGTTTGAAGACATGGGCAGTCTTGAAATGGCAATTTAGCGAGTGTGCACTGCTTCGGCATCGAGCGCCAGATTCAATGCCAGTACATTCACGCGCGCTTCCCCGAAGAAGCCAAAGTACTGGGGCTGGGTATGCGACTGGACCAGGGCGACGACCTGCTCGCGCGGCAGCTTGCGTAGCGTCGCCACCCGGCTGGCCTGGTAAATCGCTGCGGCGACGCTGATCTCCGGGTCCAGCCCGCTGGCCGAGGCCGTCACCAGGTCGACCGGAATCGGCGTGGTATTCGATGGGTCGGCCGCTTTGAGCGCATCGACGCGACCCTTGACCGCGTCGACCAGGGCCGGGTTTGTCGGGCCCTGGTTGGCGCCGCTCGAACCGGCCGCATTGTTCGGCATCGGGCCGGTGGCCGATGGACGGCCCCAGAAGTATTGCGGCGACGAGAACGACTGGCCAATCAGGCGCGAGCCGATCGCCTTGCCGTCACGTTCGACGATGCTGCCGCCGGCCTGGGATGGAAAAGCTACGCCGCCGATGCCAGTGACGGCGAGCGGATAGAGCACGCCGCACAGCAGGGTCAGGGCGCCGAACAGGACGATGGCGGGACGCGTTGTGGAAAATAAGGTGGAGAGCATGATGGTTCCTTTATGCGAGGTTCAGGAGCGACAGCAGCATGTCGATCAGCTTGATGCCGATGAACGGCAAAATGATGCCGCCGACACCGTAGACCAGCAGGTTACGGCGCAGCAGTGCGGCGGCGCCAATCGCGCGGTACTGCACGCCCTTGAGTGCCAGCGGAATGAGCACGACGATGATCAAGGCATTGAAAATCACGGCCGACATGATTGCCGACGACGCGCTGGTCAACTGCATGATGTCGAGCGCCTTCAGTTGCGGGTAGGTGCCGACAAACGCCGCCGGGATGATGGCGAAGTATTTCGCGATGTCGTTCGAGATTGAGAAGGTCGTCAGCGAGCCGCGCGTCATCAGCATCTGCTTGCCGATTTCGACGATCTCCAGCAGCTTGGTTGGATTCGAATCCAGGTCGACCATATTGCCCGCTTCCTTGGCAGCCTGGGTGCCCGAATTCATCGCCACCGCCACGTCGGCCTGGGCCAGCGCCGGTGCGTCGTTGGTGCCGTCGCCCGTCATCGCCACCAGGCGCCCCTCGGCCTGGTAACCGCGGATGAGTTTAAGTTTGTCTTCCGGGGTGGCTTCGGCGAAGAAGTCGTCCACGCCCGCTTCGGCGGCAATCGCGGCCGCCGTCACCTTGTTGTCGCCGGTGATCATGACGGTCTTGATGCCCATGCGACGCAGCTCCGCAAAACGCTCCTTGATGCCGCCCTTGACGATGTCCTTCAGCTCCACCACACCCATCACCTTGCCGCCATCGGCGACCACCAGCGGCGTGCTGCCGCGGCGCGAGACATCGTCCACGGCGCGGGCCACGTCGGCCGGGTACGGCATGCCCATTGCTTCGACATGGCGTTTCACGGCGTCGGCCGCGCCCTTGCGCACCGAACGCTGATGCATGTCGGCGCCGCTCATGCGGGTATTCGCCGAAAACGGGATGAACACCGCGTTCAGGGATGCCATTTCGCGTTCACGAATATTAAAACGCTGTTTGGCCAGCACCACGATCGAGCGGCCTTCCGGCGTTTCATCGGCCAGCGAGGCCAGTTGCGCCACGTCGGCCAGCTGTTCTTCGGTCACGCCCTGGGCCGGAATGAAGGCGGAGGCCTGGCGATTACCCAAGGTGATGGTGCCGGTTTTATCGAGCAGCAGCACGTCGACGTCGCCGGCCGCTTCCACGGCGCGACCGGAGGTGGCGATCACATTGGCCTGCATCATGCGGCTCATGCCGGCCACGCCGATGGCCGACAGCAGGCCGCCGATGGTGGTCGGGATCAGGCACACCAGCAGCGCGATCAGCACCGTGATGGAGACCGGGACGCCCGATTTAGCGGCGTCCACGGCGAACAGCGAGAACGGCAGCAGCGTGACGGTGACGATCAGGAAGATGATCGTCAATGCGACCAGCAGGATCGTCAACGCGATCTCGTTCGGCGTCTTCTGGCGCTTGGCGCCTTCGACCATGGCGATCATGCGGTCGAGGAAGGTCTCGCCGGGGTTCACGGACACCCGCACGACCAGCCAGTCGGACAGCACGCGGGTGCCGCCGGTGACGGCACTGAAATCGCCGCCAGACTCGCGGATCACGGGCGCCGATTCGCCGGTGATGGCGCTCTCGTCGACCGAGGCCACGCCTTCGATGACTTCGCCGTCGATGGCAATCACGTCGCCCGCTTCGACCAGGATGATGTTCCCTTTGCGCAGGTCGTTGGCGGTGATCGGCAGCCAGGTGGTGCCGTATTTCGGTTCGCTGAGCTTCTTGGCCATCGAGGCCTGCTTCAGGTTGCGCAAGGAGGCGGCCTGCGCCTTGCTGCGGCCCTCGGCCAGCGCTTCGGCGAAGTTCGCAAACAGCACCGTGAACCAGAGCCAGACGCTGATCGCGCCGATGAAGCCGGCACTCGCTTCACCCTGGCCGAACAGTGACTGGACGAACAGCAGCGTGGTGATGATGCTGCCAATGAAAACGACGAACATGACCGGGCTGCGCAACTGGGTGCGCGGGCTCAGTTTCTTGAATGCGTCGAGGACGGCGGGGCCAAGCAACGCTGAATCGAACAGCGTCAGGCCTTTGCGTGACGTGGATACTTGCGACATCTGGTACTCCTATTTATTTTGCAAACAACTGCAAGTGTTCGATGACGGGACCGAGCGCCAGCGCCGGGACATAGTTCAGGACACCGACCAGCACCACCACGCCGATCAGCAGACCGATGAACATCGGGCCGTGGGTCGGCATGGTGCCGGCGTTGGCCGTCAATCTCTGCTTGCCTGCCAGGGACCCTGCAATGGCGAGAATCGGCACGATCATCGCGAAGCGGCCGAACCACATGGCCAGAGCCAGCATGCTGTTGTAGAACGGTGTGTTGGCGGACAGGCCGGCAAACGCGCTGCCGTTGTTGTTGGCGGCCGAACTGAAGGCGTACAGGACCTCCGAGAAGCCGTGCGCACCCGGATTGGCCATACCGGCGCGGCCAGCATCGAGCATGACCGCAATCGCCGTGCCGGCCAACACCAGCGTTGGCGTGACCAGGATGGCGATCGCCGTCATCTTCATTTCGTAGGCCTGGATTTTCTTGCCCAGGTATTCCGGCGTGCGGCCGATCATCAGGCCGGCGATGAACACCGCCATGATCGCGAAAATCAGCATGCCGTACAGGCCCGAGCCAACCCCACCAAAGATCACTTCACCGAACTGGATCAGCAGCATCGGCACCATGCCGCCGAGTGGCATGAACGAGTCGTGCATGGCATTCACGGCGCCGCACGAGGCAGCCGTGGTGACCGCGGCGAACAGGGCGGAGGCGCTGATACCGAAGCGGGTTTCCTTGCCCTCCATATTGCCGCCGGCCTGCGTCAGGCTGGCCAGCTGGTCGATGCCCATGGCTTGCAGGGCAGGGTGGGCTTGCTGTTCGGCGCCCAGTACCACGGCGGTAGCGACCACAAAAATCAGCGTCATGGCCGCCAGTACCGCCCAGCCTTGCCGGATGTCGCCCACCATGCGTCCGAAGGCGAAGCACAGGCCGGCGGGAATGAGGAAGATCGCCAGCATCTCGACGAAATTCGACAGCGCGGTGGGGTTTTCATACGGGTGCGCCGAGTTGGCGTTGAAGAAGCCGCCGCCGTTCGTGCCGAGCATCTTGATCGCTTCCTGCGAGGCGACCGGGCCCATTGCGATGGTCTGCGTGGTGGCCGTCAGGGTTTCGGTCACTGGCTGGCCTTTGGCGTCGACCATCGGCTGATCCTGCGCGTCTTTTTTCGGCTGCGAGTACGTCACCGGGTCGAGCAGGGTCACCTCTTTATAGGCAGAGAAATTCTGGATCACGCCCTGGCCCGTCAGGAGCACGGCGATGATGAGCGACAGCGGCAACAGCACGTACAAGGTCGACCGGGTGATGTCGGCCCAGAAGTTGCCGATCGATTTGACCGAGCGCGCACTGAAGCCGCGCACCAGTGCGAAGGCCACGGCCATGCCAGTGGCGGCCGAGAAGAAGTTCTGGCCGGTCAGCGCCACCATCTGGGTCAGGTAGCTCATGGTCTGCTCGCCGCTGTAGCCCTGCCAGTTGGTGTTGGCGACGAAACTGACGGCGGTATTGAACGACGAGTCGGGGCTGACATTGCCCAGACCCTGTGGATTGAGCGGCAACCACAGCTGCACGCGCTGCACGCCGTAGACGAACAGGGCGCCCACGGCGTTGAACACGATCAGCGCCAGTGCATACGATTTCCAGTCCTGGCCGCTGTCGGCTTTGACGCCGGCGAGGCGGTACAGGACGTTTTCCACTTTACCGAGCCAGCCGAGGCCAGGGACAGCAGTGCCGTTACCGACACGGGTCAGCAGGATGCCGAGCGGGTAGCTCAGTGCCAGCAGCACCACCAGGAACACCGCCAGCAAGACAAAAGATTGCGTCGTCATTACAGGTTCTCCGCTTTCAACAGGGCGATGATCAGGTAGACCAGCAGGCCGGTTGCGGCGACAGCGCCGATCACATAAAAGAGGTTCATGGCTTGGCGCCTCCCAGGACAGCGCAGCCGTACGCAAATGCGCAGGTAATCGCTGCAAAGGCGACGATCGCCCCGATAAATACAATGTCCATTCACACCCTCACTCAGGTTTGTTTTAGTAAGGGAGAAGGTTAGCGGGAAGGGTCTAAAAACTTTGTAAAGACTTGGGGGTGGGGCGTAAACGCCGTGTAAAGATTGCTGCTTACGGTGCGCGAACAACGCAAAATGGCAGCCACATGGGCTGCCATTCGGTACTGCGCCAATCGAAGTTTAGAAGGTTTTGCTGATGGTGAGCAGCAGCGCCGTCTTGCCAAGGAATTTGCCGTTGGCCGGCGAGGCATACGCGCTTTTCCCCGCGTTGGTGCCAATCACCGCCAATGCGCCGGTGACGACGCCGAAGTCCTTCGTCGCGCCCAGTTTCCAGTCGGTGTAACTGGCCGCCGAGTTGTGTTCGACTTTCTGGTGGCCGGCGTGCAAATTGGCGGTAAAGCCATTGCCGACATCGATATTCGCGCCGATATCCAGGTAGCCGCTGTTCTTGCTGTCGACAAAACCAAACAGGTTCGTCAGCGCATGCGAATACTTGATGTACGTGGGACCATAGCCCAGCTGACCATACACTTCGGTCGTGTTGGCGCTGACAAAACCCGGCACGCCGGACAAGCCGTTCGACGGATACACATACGTCAGTACACCAACGTCATACGTGACATCCTTGGTCAGTTCGCCGCGCTTGCCGGCGTAGATATCGAGCTCGACGTCGCCGCCGCCGCCCGCGTCCTTGGTCCACTTGATGGTGGAGAGCCAGGTGCCGACGTAAAAGCCGGTAGGGTTGTTGATGTAGTCGGCGCCGCCCTGCACGGCCGGCTGCAGGCGCGTTTGCGAGATGCCGCGATAACGGTAGTCGGACGTGACGGCAGCGTTGAAGCTCACTTCATTATCCGGTTTGGCTTCTTCGGCGTGGGCGAAACCGCTTGCAAACAAGGTGGCGAGGGCGCTCGCCAACATTAATTTTTTCATTGATGCGTCTTTCATTACGTGGGTAAAAATTCTTTTATTGGATTGCCTGGTTTTTCATGCGGCCAAATTCAGCCGCAGGCAGGCTGCGCAGGATCAGGTCCATCACCGGCATGGCCATCGCAGGGCTGATGCACAGCCAGACCCTGGTCTTGCGGGTGTCGGCGCAGACGGCCACCCGCATGAATTCCATGGCCTCGCCACAGAAACGCATCACCAGCTGGCGCAATGCGGTAATGGTGGTCGTGTCGACCGTCAGCAGCATCACGCAATGGGGCTGCGGCGATGCGGCGGAACGGCGTATGGCGATGGACTGGCTGGTTTGCATGTTGACCCCTGAAGGTATCGATGAAAGGCAATCAGGTTAGCGAGAAAGGTATAAAAAATTTCTAAAAAGGTGAACGGGAACCATAAACGCCGTGTATAAAGTGCGCCGATTTTTACGTCTCGTTTACGCATCCACCCGCGTTCTTGACAAAGTTTTTACGCCTGCCTCTGTACGATTGCCGCAGCGATCAAGCCAGCAATATGGGAACCACAGATGCACGCTGCCACGCCGCAGACACTCAATATTCGGGAAGCAACCCCGGACGATATCGCCGCCCTGATGCAGATCGAGGAGCGTAGCTTCAGCTCCGACCGCCTCAGCCGCCGCAGCTTCCGCCATCTGCTCACCGAGGGCAATTCGGTCACGCTGGTCGACCAGCTTGGGACCGCCGTGCGCGGCTACATCACCCTGCTGTTTCGCGATGACGTCTCGCTGGCCCGCATCTATTCGATTGCCACTGCGCCCGATTATCTGGGCCAGGGCGTGGCGGCAGGCTTGCTGGACGCGGCCGAACAATGTGCGCTGGCCCACAACTGCATGGCCATGCGCCTGGAAATCCGCAAGGACAATGCGCCGTCCCAGCGCCTGTTCCTGCGCCACGGTTACGCACTGTTCGGCACGCACGACGGCTATTACGAAGACGGCATGGATGCGCTGCGGTTCGAAAAATCGCTGGCCGCGCACCTGCGCCCGGAATTGGCGCGCACCACCTATTATCGGCAAACGCTCGGTTTTACCTGCGGCGCGTCGTGCCTGATGATGGCCATGAAAGCCTTCGACCGCTCGCTGGTGCTGGACCGCACGCTGGAACTGCAGATCTGGCGCGAAGCGACCACGATCTACATGACGGCGGGGCACGGCGGCTGCGGCCCATACGGGCTGGCGCTGGCCGCGCACCGGCGCGGCTTCGCCACCGAGATTTATGTCAATGGCGACGGCGTGCTGTTTCGCGAATCGGTGCGCAGCGAAGAAAAGCGCGAGGTGATTACGCTGGTCCATGACGACTTCGTGCGCCAGGTGCATGCCAGCGGTATTGCCGTGCACCACCGCGTGGCCGGCACGGCGGAGCTGACGCGCTGCTTTGCCAACGGCGGCATTCCGCTGGTGCTCATTTCTACCTGGCGCCTCACGCGCGAGCGCGCGCCGCACTGGGTCGTCGTCACCGGCAGCGACGAGCGCTACTTTTTTATCCAGGATCCGGACAATGCCAGCGCCCGTCCACCCGAACAGCGCATCAATATGGCCATCATCAAAAAAGACTTCGAGCGCATGGCGCGCTACGGCCGCAACGCCACCAAGGCGGTGGTGGTGGTCTATCCCCGTGTGCCAGCTCCTTCTATCTGAATCCAAAAAAATTATGCGTACCAAACCAACCCCTGCCAAGCCGGCGCCGCGCCTGATCATTGTCGTCGAACAGATGAAGGACTGGCCCGACACGGCCGCGCCGTATCAGATCGTGACGGCGGCCCAGTTTCTGGCCTCGAGCGGCCATGCCGCCGCGCCAGGCACCACGGTCATCAACCTGTGCCGCAGCTACAAATACCTGTCGGTGGGTTACTACTGCTCGCTGCTCGGCGAAGCGCGCGGGCAGGTGGTGCTGCCATCGGTGAAAACCATCAACGACCTGTCGCGCAAGGCCATCTATACCCTCGATACGGAAGAACTCGACTTTGTATTGAACCAGTCTCTCGACCATCCCGACCACCGCTTCATGCCAGTTGAGTTTTCGCTCGATATTTATTTCGGCACCACCGAATACACGCCACTGGCGCCGCTGGCCCGGCAAATTTTCGAGACCTTCCCGGCGCCGCTGATGCGGGTCGAATTTACGCGCGAGGAGGACTGGAAAATCGGCGCGATCCGGGTCCAGAATATCAGCACCCTGTCCGACGCGCAGCTGGCGCAAGGCCGCGACGCGCTGCGTACCATCGAGCAGGCGCCCATGCCTGCGGCCGCGCCGACTAAACCGTACCGCTACCACATCGCCATCCTGCACGATCCGGAAGAAGAGCTCGCGCCCAGCAACCAGCAAGCCTTGAAGGCGTTCATCGACATGGGCCGCAAGATGGCCCTCGACGTCACGCTGATCGAAAAGAAGGATTTTTCGCGCCTGGCCGAATTCGATGCGCTGTTCATTCGCGAGACCACGGCCATCAACCACCATACCTACCTGTTCGCGAAAAAAGCGGAAAGCGAAGGCATGGTCGTCATCGACGACTCGATGTCGATCCTGCGCTGCACCAACAAGGTCTACCTGGCCGATCTGCTGCGCATGCACGACATTCCCACACCGCGCACGCACACGCTGCAGCGCGCCGACCTGCAGGACATCGGCGCCATCGAGCGCGATATTGGGTATCCGATGGTGATGAAAATCCCGGATGGCGCGTTTTCGCGCGGCGTGACCAAGGTGGCCAATGCCGAAGAATTTCAGCAGACCGCGACCGCGCTGCTGAACCAGTCGGCCTTCATCCTGGTGCAGGAATATATGTTCACCGACTTCGACTGGCGCATCGGCGTGTTGAACCGCAAGGCCATCTTCGCCAGCAAATACTTCATGTCGAAGAACCACTGGCAAATTGCCAAGCGCGATGCGGGCGGCCAGGCCGAATTCGGCGCTGCCAGCGCCGTGCGCCTGGACGAAGTGCCGCCGCAATTGCTGGCCCACGCGGTCGCTGCCGCCAACCTGATCGGCGACGGCCTGTATGGCGTCGACATGAAGATGACGGCGCGCGGGCCGGTCGTCATCGAGGTCAACGACAACCCGAATATCGATGCCGGCAACGAAGACAGCGTGCTGGGCGACGCCATGTACCGCATTGTCCTGGGAGACATCGTGCGCCGCCTCGACCTGGCCCATGGGCTGGTGGTGCATGTCGAGGAGTGCGCCAGTGAATGAGGTTGCCGCGCGCGTGAACTGCTCGGTGTACAGGAAAGGCATCAAGCTCGAAGACATTCCGATCGACGATATCAGCGAAGCGCTGGAAGAAGACGACACCTTTGTCTGGCTCGGCCTGGTCGAGCCGGACAAAGAATTGATGCAGCACGTGCAGGCAGAATTCGACCTGCACGACCTGGCTGTGGAAGACGCCCAGAACGCGCATCAGCGTCCGAAAATCGAGGAATATGGCGACACCCTGTTCGTGGTGCTGCATACGGTGTCGCTGGCCGGGCAGACCATCCACTTCGGCGAAACGCACGTGTTTGTCGGACCGCGCTTCGTCATCACGGTGCGCCATGGCAAGTCGAGTGGCTATGCGTCGGTGCGCAAGCATACCGAAAGCATGCCTGCGCGCCTGGCGACGGGACCGGGCTATGTGCTGTACTCGATCATCGATTTCATCGTCGACCATTACCAGCCGTGCATGGATACCTTGCAGTACCGGTTTCGCCAGGTCGAAAAAGATCTGTTCCTGCCCAATCCGCCCTCGGACAACCTGGAAGAGTTCTACAACCTGAAAAACGAGCTGCTCTCGGTCCACGCGGCGGCGGCGCCGCTGACCGACATCTGCACGCAGCTGCTGCGCTTTCACAGCGACATCATCCCGAATGAAAACCGTATTTATTATCGCGACATTCTCGACCACGTCGCGCGCGTGACCGATACCGCCGACCGGATCAGCGAAATGATCAATGCCGCCATGCAGGTGGCGCTGGCGCAGGTGACGATTCGCCAGAACGACGTGGTCAAGCGCCTGGCAGGGTGGGGCGCGATTCTCGCCGTGCCGACGATGGTGTTCAGCCTGTACGGCATGAATTTCAGGTTCATGCCCGAACTGGCGTGGCGCTGGAGTTATCCGGTGGTGATGCTGGGGATTTTTACTGGCAGTGTCCTGCTGCACAGGCGCCTGAAGCGTCTTGGCTGGCTATGAATCCCAGCAACTTCCTTCCCGGCCTCTGCAAGGGCTTGATGGGCGGCTTGCTGGGCCTGGACGGCGCGCTGCGCGTGCCCTGCCTGGCCGAACCGCGCCCGTCCGAGGCCATCGTGCTGCGCCATGCGACCGGCCTGGTGGTGGTCGCAGCGGCGTGGCTGTGGCGCGCCACCATCGTCCCGCTCGAGGTACTGGCAAACCACCTTGATGTGGTCCTGTGCCTGCTCGCGGGCAGCCTGGCCGGCGCTACACAGAGGCAGCGCGAGTGGCGCGCGTCCCTGGTCGTGCTGGCCGCGCTGGGACTGCTGATCCTCGCCTTGCCGGCGCATGTATGGGGTGTGGTGGCCGGCGTCGCCATTGGGATGGTGATGGGATGCGCCGCGGGCGCCGCCTTGCTGCTGGTGCCGGCCATCGTGTTGTTGTACGGCATGGAGATCAAGGTGGCGGGCAGCCTGGCGCTGATGGTGTGTGCGCCGCTGCTGGCGACGGGACTGTTGCGCCAACCCGCGCCGTGGATGCTGCTGCGCCAACAACAAGACCAGTTGCTGGCGCTGGCGTGCGGCGCCGCGGCAGGTGCCTCGCTCGGCGTGCTGGTGCTGGGATGGCTGCCGTCGCATAGCGTCATAACGCTGGTCGAGGCGCTGCTTGTTTATGCCGCGTTTATCAATTTCAGCGCATTCTTTACAAAATTTTTGCATGCGAAAAGCTAAGCTGTCCGTTCGATTTATTCAGTACTTCAAACATGTATTCGACAAGGTATGGCAAGCCCGAACGCCGCCGGCTTGGGCGCTGGCGGCGAGCGTGGCATCGCGCGTTCTGGCTTGCCGAGCTGGCTGCCATCGTGCTGGTCTGGTACTACGCGGTCACCCTGATGCTGGCCGAGGGCTTGTTGTGACGGCCCGGCGACCGAATAGCGCCTGCGCGCTGACCGGCGCACGGGTGGCGTTGCGCCAGCTCGACAGCGGCGACGCGGCCGACCTGCTGGCCTTGTACGCGGACCCGGAAGTGATGCGCTACTGGAGCCACGCACCGTGGACATCAATCGACCAGGCCCGCTCCGCCATCGCCGAAGCGCGCGCGGACTACCGCACCGGGGCCAGCCTGCACTACGCGATCGCGCACCGGGAAACCGGCGCATTGATCGGCTGCTGCGCCTTGTATGCATTCTCCAGGCAGAACCGCAGCGCCAGCGTCGGCTACATGCTGGCCAAGGCGCACCGGGGCCACGGCTATCTGCGCGAAGCGCTGGTTTTGCTGCTCGATCACGGCTTCGATGCCCGCAGTCTGAATCGGGTCGAAGCGGAAGTGAGCCTGCACAACACCGGATCCTGCATGGTGCTGGCGCGCATGGGATTTCAGGTCGAGGGCTGCATGCGCGAGCATTGGATCGTCTCCGGCATCAGGCATGACACGGTGGCATACGGCTTGCTGCGGGCCGACTGGCGCTGCGGCTAAAACATCCGCGAGCAGACCGACGCATATTATTAAGTTGACCGACCAGTCACTCTCTTATATAGTCCTGTCCAGAGAACAGGAGTCCCGCCATGGCACGACCGAGAAGTGATGAGAAGCGCAACGCCATCATGGCCGCGGCAATCAGGATCATCGCCGCGCAGGGATTGGGTGCGTCGACCGCCAGCATCGCGAAAGAGGCCGGCGTGTCGAATGGCGCCTTGTTCACGTATTTCGAAACCAAGTCGGCACTGCTGAACGAACTTTATCTGCACATCAAAGGCGACATGGCGCAGGCGACCATGACCGACCTGCCGTTCGAGGCCGACCTGCGCGGCCAGATGCTGCATGTCTGGAACCGCTGGGTGCAGTGGGCCCAGGCCCATCCGCAGCAGCGCAGGGCCCTGGCCGAGCTGTCCGTCTCGCACGAGCTGACCGCGGCCACGCGCGACGCGGCCAGCCAGTCGTATGCCGGCATCGCCACGCTGCTCGAGCGCAGCCGTGCGCATGGCGTCCTGCGCGATGCGCCGCTGATGTTTGTCGGCTCGCTGGTCGTGGGCCTGCTCGATGCAACGGTTGACTACATGGCGCGCGATGCGGCCAACGCACCCACGCACGCCGCCGCCGGTTTCGCAGCCCTATGGCGCATGCTCGGCTGATTTTTTTAACGAATTAAAAGAGTGACTGGACACACATCATGAGTAATCGACAACGCTGGGTGGTCTCGGTCACGCAATCCTCTGTGGCGCCCAGGCACGGTCGCCTGGTCCTTCTCACTGCAGTCCTCTTTCTGGTACTCATCATGTCCTTATTCACTGCTCAGGCAGCGCCGACAGCCGAACCATCGTCGCCCCAGTTCCGCGACGGTAAATTCCGCAATCCCGTCCCGATGCACAAACAAAGTGCAGCCGAGATAGCCCGCCTGATGTGGACCTTCGTGTTTAACAAGCCGGCCGGCACCATCCCGACCCAGGCCATCCCGGTGCGGGCTTTGAGCCGGAGCGCGCTGCTGGCGGCGCCCGACAAGTCGCTGTTTCGCCTGGGCCATTCGACCATGCTGATCAAGCTGGGCGGCGAGTTTTACCTGACCGATCCGGTGTTCTCGAAGCGCGCCTCGCCAGTGCAATGGGCCGGCCCGGCACGCTTCCACGAGGCGCCGATCACGATCGCCGAATTGCCGGACATCAAGGCTGTGATCCTGTCGCATGACCACTACGATCACCTCGACCATGCCACCGTCCTGGCGCTGGCCGCGAAGACGCAATACTTCCTGGCGCCGCTGGGCGTGGGCCAGCGCCTGCGCGACTGGGGCATCGATGGCGCCAAAGTGCGCGAGTTCGACTGGTGGCAGGAAGCGGTCATCGACGGCACCCGTTTTGCGGCCACGCCAGCGCAGCATTTTTCCGGACGTGGCCTCGGCGACGGCAATTCGACGCTGTGGGCATCCTGGGTGATCATGCACGACGGCCTGCGCCTGTTCTTCAGCGGCGACACCGGCTACTTTGCCGGTTTCAAGGAAATTGGCGCCAAGTACGGGCCGTTCGACGTGGCGCTGATGGAAACGGGTGCCTACGACAAGCAATGGGCCGACATCCACATGCAGCCGGAAGAGACCCTGCAAGCCTTCCTCGACCTGCAGGGCAAGTGGCTGGTTCCCATGCATAACGGCACCTTCGACCTGGGCCTGCACCGCTGGCAGGAACCGTTCGAACGCATTTCAGTATTGGCCAGCAAGCACGAGGTGGCGATGGCGACGCCTGAAATGGGCGAGCGCCTGGATTTGACACAGCCGCAGCCCGGAACACCGTGGTGGCGCGATTTGAAATAACTTAAAGACTGGCCAGATTGCGCATCAGGTAGCTGTTGAACATCGGAACCGTAAATGCGATGTCGCCGTGGGACGGGCTGTAAATCATCCCCTTGGCGATGATCTGCGCGCGCCGCGGTCCCAGCGCCTGGGCGGTTTCACCCAGTGCATCGGCCACGTCACCTGAGCGGTACGGGCCATCGCCGAGCCTGGCCATCGCCACGACGTATTCGCGTTCCTTTGGCGTGAGCCGGTCGAAGCGCACCTTGAAAAAACCGGCATCGAGCCGCCGCAGCGTTTTGGGCTCGGCCTGGCGCGCGTCCTGCAGCGTGATGGTCGTGCCAGTGGCGACGTTCCACGCTTGATGGCCCCATTCCTGCAAAAAATAGGGATAGCCCTGGGTCTTGATGAAAATTTCGGCGAGCGCGTCCTCATCGATCGCGGCACCTTCTCCCTGGACCGGCTGCCGGATCGCCTCCTTTGCATCGGCTTCCGGCAAGGCGCCGACCTCCGGATAGTGAAACAAGCGTTCCGCATACGATTTCGCATCACCCGACAAGGCCGCCACCTGCGGCAGTCCGGCGCCAAAAAACAGGACTGGCAGCCTGGCCTGGTTGATCTTGTGCAGCGCCACGATCAGGGCGGCCAGGTCCTTCTGACGCAGATACTGCACTTCATCGATCAGCAGCGTCCACGCCTTCCCGGCCGCCCTGGCCGCTTCGCCGATGCGCACGAACAGTTCCGGCAGATCGTTGTCCAGGTCGCCGCTATCGGCAATGCCAGCCTCGGGCTCGACGGCAATCGAGGTGTCGCCGTACTCGATCTTGAACGCGGCAGCGAAGGAACGCAGTGCGCGCATCGCTTCGTGCGCCTTGGCTTTGGCGTGTTCGGCCAGCGACAGCTTGCGCAGCGCCAGGTGTACGCGTGGCAGCAATTGTTCCGCAAGAGATTTGCCTTCGGGCGCTTCGATGAAGGTGGTGATGTGGGCATGGTCCTGCGCAATGCCTTCGACGGCATTGAGCAGGACGGTCTTGCCCACGCCGCGCAAGCCCAGGAACAGCTGGGAGCGACTCGATTTGCAGAGCAGCGCGCGTTCGATGGCAACGCGCGCGTCGTCCAGGATGGCCTGGCGACCGGCCAGTTCGGGCGGGTGGCTGCCGGCGCCGGGTGCAAACGGATTTCTGACGGGATCCATAATCTATCCACTCTATCGAAGTCTACGTGGATATATTATGTGCAGGCTATACGTCGCTATACTTTGTTATAGATCGATAGAGATCGTAATGGCCGCCTAAAACAGCTCGTTTTTGACCGCGTCATGCGCCTTCTGTTCGGCCGGCGCCGGTTGCGCCCCCACATCCAGCGACTGCACCCCGGCCCCCGGCGGATTCTCGGCATAATAATATTCGCCGTTGACCATCACCAGCCCGCTCGGGACGGCGCGCTCGGCGATTGGCTCGTTTTTCAGCGCCTTTTGCATGAACCCCATCCAGATCGGCAGCGACAGGCCGCCGCCGGTTTCCTTGTTGCCCAGGTTTTTAGGCTTGTCGTAGCCCATCCAGGCGATGCCTACCAGGTGGGCCTGGTAGCCGGCAAACCAGGCGTCGATCGAATCGTTGGTGGTGCCGGTTTTACCGGCCAGGTCGGTGCGTTTCAGCGCCATGGCTTTGACGGCGGTACCGGACCGGACCACATCCTTGAGCATGCTGTCGATCAGGAAGGCATTTCTCTCGTCGATGACGCGATTGGCGTCCACCCCGGCTTTTTCGGGACGCGCCTGCGACAGCACCTTGCCGTCCGCATCCGTCACCCTGGAAATGAGGTAAGGGTTGACGCGGTAGCCGCCGTTGGCAAAGACGGAATACGCGCCCGCCATCTGCAGCGGCGTGGTGGCCCCGGCGCCCAGTGCCAGCGTCAGGTAAGGGGGATTCCTCTCGGGGTCGAAACCGAAGCGGGCGGCAAACTCCTGGCCGTAGCGCGCACCGATCTTGTTGAGGATGCGGATCGACACCATGTTTTTCGACTTCATCAGGCCGCGCCGCATCGTCATCGGGCCTTCATATTTACTGTCGTAGTTCTTCGGTTCCCACGCCTGGCCGCCGGTCTGGCCGGCGTCAAACGAAATCGGCGCGTCGTTGATCAGGGTGGCCGGCGACAGGCCGCGTTCGAGCGACGCGGAATAAATGAACGGCTTGAAGGACGACCCCGGCTGGCGCCAGGCCTGCGTCACGTGGTTGAATTTGTTGCGGTTGAAATCGAAGCCGCCGACCAGCGCGCGGATCGCGCCATCGCTGGTGTCGGCCGCAACAAAGGCCGACTCCACTTCCGGCATCTGCGTGATGTTCCAGCTCGATCCGCCGTCCTGCGTCACGCGGATCAGCGCGCCGCGCTTGATGCGGCGGGTCGGGATGGCTTTCTCGGACAGCCAGGCCGAGGCAAACGCAATCCCCGGCCCGGTCATGCGGATCTGTTCGCCCGACGCGGTGACGGCGGTCACCGCCGTCGGCGTCGCCTGCAGCACGACGGCGGCCATGATGTCGTCGCTGTCTGGATACTCGGCCAGGCCGGTTTCGATGGCTTCGTCGATTTCGCTCTTGCTGCCATCCATTTCCACATACGCTTCCGGGCCGCGGTAAGGGTGGCGCCGTTCGTAGTCCATCACACCGCGCCGCAGCGACAGGTAGGCCGCGTCCTGGTCGGCCTTGGTAATGGTGGTGAACACGTTCAGACCGCGCGTATAGGTGTCTTCCTTGAATTGCTCATACACCAGCTGGCGCGCCATTTCGGCGACATATTCGGCGTGCACGCCAAACGCGGTGCTGTCTGACTTGATTTTCAGCTGCTCGTTTTTAGCCTGCTCGAACTGGGCGTCATTTATATAGTGCAGCAAATGCATGCGCTGCAAAATGTATTGCTGGCGCGTGCGCGCGCGGGTCGGATTGACCACCGGGTTATAGGCCGACGGCGCTTTTGGCAAACCGGCCAGCATGGCCGCTTCGGCGATGCTGATGTTGCGTAAATCCTTGCCAAAGTAAATCTGGGCGGCCGACTGGAAGCCGAAGGCGCGCTGGCCCAGGTAAATCTGGTTCATGTAGACCTCGAGAATCTGGTCCTTGGTGAGGTTTTTCTCGATTTTCCACGCCAGCAGCACTTCATAGGCCTTGCGCTTGAAAGTCTGCTCGCTCGACAGGAAGAAGTTGCGCGCCACCTGCTGGGTAATGGTGGAGGCGCCTTGCTTGGCACCGCCGGTGGCATTGTGAATGGCGGCGCGCGCAATGCCGACATAATCGACGCCGCCGTGCTCATAAAAATTGCTGTCTTCGATCGACAGCACGGCTTTTTTCATGACATCGGGGATGTCCTTGAAATGCACCAGCGTGCGGCGTTCTTCGCCAAATTCGCCAATCAGGACGTTATCAGCGGTAAAAATGCGCAGTGGCATTTTTGGTCGGTAATCGGTCAGCGTGTCGAGCGGCGGCAAATTCGGATAGGCCATGGCCAGCGCGAATACCAGCACCAGCACCGTAGCCAGCGCGCCGCTGCCGAGCACACCCAGCGCGATCAACAACCAGCGGCGCGGCCCGCGACCGGCTGGCGTGCGCTCGTTCGGGGACGTGTTGTTCGGCGATGTTGATTTCATTCAGGAGATTCTTTCGAGTTATTTCACACATTCAAGCGCCTGATTATAAGGCAGGGGGGAAGCGCAAAACGCCCCGGCACGCTTGAACCAATATCGCGCCGACAAGAGGTGTTGGTAGGGCGACTACAGAGTGTCGTATTCCCGCCCGCACTGCATAGTTGTGAAGCAGAAATATCTTGTGGGTGGGCACCTTTGTCGATAGCATTTGATGCTGTGCCGCATGTTTTCTAGGGCTACAACGCATTATTTAACAAGTTCCATCGCGCGAGCGTTGAATTGAATCGATCCCGCACCGATGGCTCTGGCCGCTGGAAAGTGGATCGGCAGCTGAAGGAGTGCGTACCTCATGTTTAAATTTGGGTCCCTGTTCGGACAGTCGAAGCCGCCCTTGATTGGGCTCGACATCAGCACGTCCGGCGTTCGCCTGGTCGAGCTGGGCGATCTCGGCAAGGGTGAATTGCGCCTCGAGCGCCTGGCGTCCGAGCCTCTGCCGCGCGGTGCGGTTGTCGACGGCAATATCGAAAACATCGATCAGGTGTCGGAGGCGGTGCGCCGCGTCTGGAAAAAAAGTGGCACCCGCGTCAAGCTGGTGGCGCTCGGCATGCCGCCGGTTTCGGTCATCACCAAGAAAATCATCCTGCCCGCCGGCTTGTCGGAAGACCAGCTCGAAGTGCAGGTTGAATCCGAAGCGAGCCAATATATTCCGTTCGCCCTGGACGAAGTGAGCCTCGATTTCGACGTGCTCGGTCCGGCTGCCAATTCGCCGGACGACATGGAAGTCATGCTGGCCGCGGCCCGCAAGGAAAAAGTCGAGGACCGCGTGGCGATTGCCGAAGCGGCCGGCCTGACCGCCACCGTGATGGACGTCGAATCGTACGCCGCGCGCGCCGCACTGGGCCGTATCGTCGACCAGATGGGCAAGGGCGCCAGTGGGCAGATCATTGCCCTGTTCCAGATCGGCGCGCAAGTGACGCACATTTCCGTGCTGCTCAATGGCGACACCGTCTACGAGCGCGAACAGCCGTTCGGCGGCAACCAGCTGACGCAGGACATCGTGCGCACCTACGGCTTGCCGTTTGAAGAAGCCGAGGCGCGCAAGAAGTCGGGCGACCTGCCAGAGAATTTCCGCGCTGACCTGCTCGCGCCCTTTCTCGACAACGCTGCGCTGGAAGTGACCCGGGCGATCCAGTTCTTCTTTACTTCCACCCCTTATACCCGCATCGACCGGCTCTGCCTGTCTGGCGGTTGCGCGACCATTCCCGGCCTGCTGGAAACGATCGCAACCCGCACCCGCCTGGCCTGCGAAGTGATTTCGCCGTTCGCCGGTATGCAAATCGGGTCGGGCGTGCGCGACCAGCAACTTAAAACTGAGGCGCCCGCTTACCTGGTTGCCTGTGGCCTGGCTTTACGGAGATTTGGCTGATGATCCGGATTAACCTGCTCCCGCACAGGGAAGCGAAACGCAAGCAGAAGCAGACGGCATTCATTGCCCTGCTGACGCTCGGCGGCATCATCGGCGTGATCGTGGTGCTGCTCGTTAGCGGCTACAACGCCAGCATGATTTCGATCCAGAATGAACGCAATCAAGTGCTGAAAACCGCGAATGCCGAACTCGACCTGAAGATTGCCTCGATTGCCAGCCTGAAAGCCGAAATCGAAGCGCTCAAGGCACGCCAGCAAGCGGTCGAAGACTTGCAGGGCGAACGCAACCAGCCGGTGTACCTGCTCGACGAACTGGTCAAGCAAACCCCGGCCGGCGTCTACGTGAAATCGTTCAAGCAAGATGGCCAGCGCGTGGTTCTCAACGGCGTGGCCCAGTCGCAGGAACGCGTGGCGGAATTGTTGCGCAACCTGTCGGGCACCTCGCCGTGGCTGGAAAAACCGGACCTGACCGAAGTGCGGGCAGCTGCCCTGACGGGTAGCAAAACCGGCAAGAAAGTCGTCGAATTCACCATGGCCGTTTCCATCAAGCGCCAGCGCGACAAGGATGCCGCCGCGGCCGCCAAGCCGGGCGACGGGGGCACCAACCCCGCTGCCAAGCCAGCAGTCGTCGTCAAAGCTGCAGCAGGGAGCGCGCCATGAACATCGATCTGAAACAAGTCTTCAGCAACCTGGGGGGCCAGTTCCAGGGCTTGCAGGGACGCCATCCGGGCCAGTGGCCCATCGCGCCACGTCTGATGTGCGCGGCCGGCATGATGGCGGCCGTGATCGGCCTGGGCTACTTCTTTTACTGGCAAAGCCAGTTCGAAGAGCAGGACCGCATGGCCGCCGAGGAAATCAGCCTGCGCAGCGCTTACCGCGACAAGATGGCCCAGGCCATCAACCTCGAAGCGTTGCAGGAGCAAAAGGCGCAAGTCGACCAGTACGTCGAACGCTTGCAGAAGCAATTGCCAAGCAAAGCCGAAATGGCCGCGCTGCTGTCGGACATCAACCAGGCGGGCCTCGGCCGCGGCCTGCAGTTCGAGCTCTTCAAGCCGGGCCAGATCGTGGTGCGGGATTACTACGCAGAACTGCCGATCGACATCAAAGTCACCGGCAAGTACCACGATGTCGGCGCGTTTGCCGCCGACATGGCCAACCTGCCGCGAATCGTGACGCTCAATAACATGCAGCTCACGACCACCAAGGATGGCACGCTGACCCTGGACGCGATTGCGAAGACCTTCCGCTACCTCGATCAGGAAGAAGCGATGTCCCAGCGGAAAATTCGCGACGCGAAGAAAAAAGGCGCGAAGCCAGGAGCCGCACCATGATGACCCTGAAGAAAACAATCGTGCCGCTGCTGGCCGGCCTGTTGCTGGCCGGTTGCAGCGACAGCAATGTGCGCGAAGTGCGCACCTGGATGGACCAGGTCAAGCAGGACACCAAGGTCTCCATCAAGCCGCTGCAGGAGCCGAAAGACTTCATTCCCTTCGCCTACGGCGAGAAGGATGCGGTCGATCCATTTAGCCCGAACAAGTTGCTGGCTGAACTGGCCCGTGAAGGCGCGGCCAACAACAATCCATTCAAGCCGGACACCGAGCGGCGCAAGGAGCTGATGGAAGGCTTCCCGCTCGACACGATGGTCATGGTCGGCACTATCCAGAAGGACGGCATCAGCTACGCGCTGCTGCAGATCGACCGGACGCTGTACCAGGTAAAAACAGGCCAGCGCATCGGCCAGAATTTCGGCGTCGTCACCAAAGTGGGCGAGCAGGAAGTAGCGATCAGGGAAGTTGTTCAGGACGCCGGCGGAGAGTGGGTCGAGCGCATGTCGAAGCTGGAATTGCAGGAAAGCAAGGAGAAGGGCAAATGACCATTTTTAACATGCAGGCCACGACGGGTACCGTTCGGATGATTCGCCTTTGCGCAGCCATGCTGCTGGCAATGGGGTCGAACCTGGCGCTGGCACAGGAAAACGCGATCGAATCGATCAGCGCCAATCAACAAGGCGGCAACGTGATCCTCAGTATCGGGATGAAAAATCCGGTGACCAAACCGCCAATCGGTTTTTCGATCACCAATCCCTCGCGCATCGCGCTCGACTTCGGCGCCACCGCGAATGGTACTGGCAAGAGCTCGCAGGATATCAATCTCGGTGACGTGCGCAGCGCCAACGTGGTCCAGGCAGGCGCCCGTACCCGCGTTGTGCTGAACCTGAAACGCGCACTGAACTACGCCACGGTCATCGACGGCAAGACGGTCGTCGTCACCATCGAAGGCAGCGGCGGCGTGGCCCAGGGCGTCAACGCCAGCGGCGTCGTGGTGCCGTCGGCCAATGCGCCAGCGGCCGCGGCCGGTCCGCAACTGCTGCGCGACCTCGACTTCAAACGCGGCGCAAACGGCGAAGGCCGCATCGTCGTCGACCTGCCGAACAGCCAGGTCGGCGTCGACGTGCGCACGGTGGGCAACCAGGTGCTGGTCGACTTCGTCGGCACCGGCTTGCCGCCATCGCTGCGCCGTCGCCTGGACGTGACCGATTTCGGCACCCCGGTCGAGCGCATCACGACTGCTCCGCAAGGCGGCAATGTGCGCATGACCATCGATGCGCGCGGCACCTGGGAACAGTCGGTGTACCAGAGCGATACGCAGCTGGTCATCGACATCAAGCCAGTCACCGTCGATCCGAACCGCCTGCCGGGCGGCCAGGGCGGCCAGGGCTACCGCGGCGAGAAGCTGTCGTTCAACTTCCAGAACGTGGAAGTGCGCGCGGCGCTGCAGGCGATTGCCGACATTTCCGGCCTGAACATCATCACCAGCGATTCGGTGGGCGGCAACCTGACCCTGCGCCTGAAAGACGTGCCATGGGATCAGGCGCTTGACGTCGTGCTGCAGGCCAAGGGCCTCGACATGCGCAAAAACGGCAGCGTGCTGTGGATTGCGCCGAAAGAGGAACTGCTGACCAAGGAAAAACTGGAACTGGAACAAAAGGCCCAGATCTCCGACCTCGAGCCAATGAAGCAGGAAATTTTCCAGCTGAATTACCAGAAAGCCGAGTCGTTCCGCACCGTGTTCGGCCTCGATTCGTCTGGCGGCAGCTCTGGCGACAGCAAGAGCCGCGTCTTGTCCAAGCGCGGCAGTGCGGTGATCGACTCGCGCACCAACCAGTTGTTCGTCACCGATATTCCGTCGAAGCTCGAAGACATCCGCAAGCTGATCCAGAAGACCGACATCGCCAGCAAGCAAGTGCTGATCGAAGCGCGCCTGGTCGAAGCGAACGACGGCTTTTCGCGCAACCTGGGCGCCAAGCTCGGCGTGACCGATTTGCGCACCCTGCGTGGCGGCGACTCCGGTTACCAGGTGGCTGGCAATACCCGGGTGGCCGTTGGCGGCAACCTGACCGGCATCGGCCAGATTACCGGCCAGACCCCGGACACGGGTGACGGCTACACCAACTCGACGCTGGTCAACCTGCCGGCCTCCGGTATCAATGGCTTGGCGCCGTCGAGCATTGCATTCAGCCTGTTTTCGTCAGCCGCCAACCGCTTCCTGAACCTGGAACTGTCGGCGCTGGAAGCGGACGGCAAGGGCAAGATCATCTCCAGCCCGCGCGTGCTGACCGAAGACAAGATGGTCGCCGTGGTGGAGCAGGGTGTCGAACTGCCGTACCAGGTTGCCACCAGCAGCGGTGCGACGTCGATCACCTGGCGCAAAGCCAACCTGCGTCTTGAAGTGACGCCGCAAATCACCCCGGACGGCAATGTGGTCCTGGAAGTGGACGTCAACAAGGACTCGAAAGGCGATGACACCCGCTACGGTTTCGCGATCAACACCCAGCACGTGAAAACGCGTGTCATGGTGGAAAACGGCGGCACCGTTGTCCTGGGTGGCATTTACCAGCAGGTCGAGAGCACCAACGTGAACAAAGTACCGTTCCTGGGCGACGTACCGGTGCTGGGCTATTTGTTCAAGACGACTGCCCGCACCAACAACAAGACCGAACTACTGGTTTTCATCACGCCGAAAATTGTCGCTGACAAAACGAGCCCCACGCGCTAATCTGGCGCCGTTCTGAACAACAGGAAATAAAAATTATGAAAAACCAATCACGAGACTTCAAGACGACCCGCCTGCGACTCAGCGCGCTGGCACTGGCCAGCACGCTGGCGCTGGTCGCCTGCGGCGGCGGCGGCGGCAGCCCGGGCGGCACCGCCGCGGTTGGCAGCGGCACCACCACGCCGGCCACCGGCACCGGCACCGGCACCACGGTGCCTGTGACGACGCCCACCCTCACCGTGGCGTTGACCAATGCCGCCGGTAGCGGCAGCAACTCGCTGACGGGCGCCACGCCCCTGACCGCGCGCGCCACCGTGCTGGACAAGGACGGCAAGGCGGTCGTGGGCGCCATCGTGGCGTTTGCTACCGATGCCACGCTGGGCCTGTTTACGCCAACGGCTGGCACCAGCCTGACCGATGCCAGCGGTGTCGCCAGCATGACCTTGCGCAGCGCCAGCCTGTCGGCCGCCGGCGCCGGCAAGCTGACGGCCACCGCAACCGTGGCTGGCACCACCGTGTCGAGCGACACCAACTACACCGTCGGCTCCACCGCGCTGACCTTCGGCCCTGTCACCTCGACGCTGGCCAGCATCCAGGCCTACGGCTCGACCACCCTGTCGGTGGACGTCATCGCGAATGGCGCCAAGTACACTGACCAGTCGGTCAACGTGAACTTCAGCTCGGCTTGTGTCACCGCCGGCAAGGCCACGCTGGCAGCAACGGTTGCCACCATCCAGGGCACCGCCCAGGTTGTGTACCGCGACAAAGGTTGCGGCAACAACGACACGATCAGTGTCGGGGCGAATGGCGTCACCAAGGCCGCCACCACCACCTTGACGATCGCGCCACCAGCGGCGGCGTCGGTCCAGTTCACCACTGCCAGCCCGGTCGGCAAATCGATCGTGATCGCCGGCCAGGGCGGCATCGGCCGCACCGAGACGGCGACGCTGACGTTCACGGTTTCCGATATCTTCGGCAATCCACTGTCCGGCCAGCCGGTCGTGTTCACGCCGAGCACCAACCTGGTCAAGCTCAACAAGACGACCGATACGACCGACGCGCTCGGCCAGGTCATCACGACCGTCAATTCGCTCTCGACGCCGACCTCGTTCAGCATTTTCGCGACCTTGCCTGGCAAGAACATCTTCACCCAGTCCGATTCGATCGTCGTCACCACCGGGCGGCCTGACCAGGCGCACATGTCGATGTCGGCCACCGTCTACAACACCGATGGCTGGAACTACGACAGCGGTACCACGGTCCCGGCATCGATGGTCAATCTGCTGCTGGCCGACAGCGCCGGCAACCCGGTTCCGGATGGCACGCCGATCGTGTTCCAGACCAACCTCGGCGCCGTCGGCAGCTCGAACCAGGGCGCCTGCACCACGCTCAACGGCGGTTGCTCGGTTGACTTCCGGACCCAGTCGCCACGTGTCGCTTCACCTGGCTTGCCGGCCACGCCGTGCAATACGGGTACCGGCGCCAAGGCGGACAGCACGCGCCCCGGCCTGGCCACGGTTTGCGCCAGCACCACCGACGGCACTAACACCTTGTTCACCCGCATCGGCATCTTCTTCTCCGGCAATACCGCGGCGTCTGGCATCCTGAACGGCAGCATACCGCTGACGTCCGGCATCAGCACGCCGTACGACCTTGGTACCATCACGCAAACCGGTTCCAAGGTTTTCACCATCCAGTTCAATGATGTGAATGGCAATCCGATGCCGATCGGCAGCAGCGTGGCCTTGACCAGTGTAGCTGGCGTGACCGCGTCGGCGCCTAGCCCGGACGTGGTGCCGAATGTGGCGCCCCATTCGAGCGTCGGGGATGACATCAGCGGTGTGATCGTGTCCGGCAATCAGGGCTCGACCCATACGTTCACGGTCGCCGGTATCCAGAAAACCGATGGCTGCCAGACGGTCAATGCCAGCTTCGTTGCGGCAATTACGTCGGCGCCAGGCACAACACGTGCCGTAACGACCACGTTTCCGTTTAAACTAACGGTGACCTGCTTCTAAACCGGCGGGCTCCACGCCGCACGGCCAGGCGCGTCCTGGCCGTTTTTTTTTATTTGAACGAGTTGTACAACCGACGTGCCCGAGACGAAGAACAACAATATTTTTTTGGTCGGCCTGATGGGCTCCGGCAAAACCACCATCGGGCGCCAGCTGGCCAAGCGGCTCGGCAAGCGCTTCGTCGACTCAGACCATGAGATCGAAGCGCGCACCGGCGCGTCGATCCCGCTCATCTTCGACATCGAGGGGGAGGCCAGTTTCCGCCGGCGCGAGGCCGAGGTGATCCGCGATCTGTCGAGCCAGCGCGACATCGTGCTGGCCACCGGCGGCGGCGCGGTGCTCGACGCCGGCACGCGCGCGCGCCTGGCCGAGCGTGGCACCGTCATTTACCTGCGCGCCCACGTCAACAGCATCCTGCAGCGCACCGCCCACGACAAGAACCGCCCGCTGCTGCGCACCCCCGATCCGCGCCGCACGCTCGAACTGCTCACCGCCCAGCGCGAACCCTTGTATCGCGAGGTGGCGCACCTGATTATCGATACCGGTCGACCTAACGTACAATCAATGGTTCAGACCATTTTGGAGCAGCTGGCGGCGCTCGCGCGCAAGTCGGCCCACGCATCGATGCATTCACTTCACGCCACTACACCCCAGCCCACTTCCCCCTTCACGCTGAACGTCGACCTGGGCGAGCGCAGCTACCCCATCGCCATCGGCCCCGGCCTGCTCGACCATGCCGATCTGGTGGTGCGCTACGTAAATGGGCGGCAAGTGGCCATCGTCACCAACGGCACGGTGGCGCCGCTGTACCTCGAGAAAGTCGCCGCGCCGCTGCGTGCGGCCGGGCGCGACGTGCTCGAAATTATCCTGCCCGATGGCGAGCAATACAAAACCTGGGAGTCGCTGATGAAAATCTTCGACGCCATGCTGGCCCATAAATGCGACCGCAAGACCACCGTCGTCGCGCTCGGCGGCGGCGTGATCGGCGACCTGGCCGGCTTTGCCGCCGCCAGCTACATGCGCGGCGTGCCGTTCGTGCAGATCCCGACCACCTTGCTGGCCCAGGTCGATTCGTCGGTGGGCGGCAAGACCGGCCTGAATCACCCGCTCGGTAAAAACATGATCGGCGCGTTTTATCAGCCGCGCGCGGTGCTGGCCGATACGTCCACGCTGGCGACGTTGCCAGCGCGCGAACTGGCGGCCGGCCTGGCCGAAGTGATCAAGCACGGCGCCATCCTCGACCTGGCCTTCTTTGAATGGCTGGAAGCGAACATGGGCGCCCTGGTCGCGCGCGACCCGGCTGCACTGGCGCACGCGATTGCGCGCTCGTGCGAAATCAAGGCCGACGTGGTGCGCCGCGACGAGAGAGAGGGCGGCCTGCGCGCCGTGCTCAATTTCGGCCATACCTTTGGCCACGCGATCGAGGCAGGCCTTGGCTACGGCGCCTGGCTGCACGGCGAAGCGGTCGGCTGCGGCATGGTGATGGCGGCCGATCTGTCGCACCGACTTGGCCAGATCGACAGCCTTCAGGCGGCGCGCGTCAAGGCGCTGGTGGCGGCGGCCGGCCTGCCGGTATCTGCGCCCGACCTGGGCACGGCGCGCTGGCTGGAGCTGATGGAAGTGGACAAGAAGAATGAGGGCGGTGCCATCCGTTTCATTCTGTTGAAGCCGCTCGGCAGCCCGAGCATCGGGCCGGCGTCCGATGTCGATTTGCTGGCAACGCTGGACGCTTGCATCACGCGATGATTGACTTCGACGCGCACCTGGCACCCTACGCGGCCCATTCGTCCGCCAGCCGTGGGCGCCGCCATGCCGAAGAAGCGCCCGGTTCGCGCAGCGAGTACCAGAGGGACCGCGACCGCATCATCCATTCCACCGCCTTTCGCCGCCTCGAATACAAGACTCAGGTGTTCCTGAACCACGAGGGCGATCTGTTCCGCACGCGCCTGACCCACAGCATCGAAGTGGCGCAGATCGGGCGCACGCTGGCGCGCAGCCTGCGCCTGAACGAAGACCTGGTCGAAGCGACCGCGCTGGCGCACGACGTCGGCCATACGCCATTCGGCCACGTCGGCCAGGACGTCCTCAACGAGTTGATGAAGGACTTCGGCGGTTTTGAACACAACCTGCAAAGCCTGCGCGTGGTCGACCACCTGGAAGAGCATTACGGCGCCTTCGACGGCCTGAACCTGACCTTCGAGACGCGCGAAGGGATCCTGAAGCACTGCTCGTTGCACAATGCGCGCGAGCTGGGCGAACTGGGCCAGCGCTTCATCGCGCGCACCCAGCCGAGCCTGGAAGCGCAGCTGACCAACCTGGCCGACGAAATCGCCTACAACAATCACGACATCGACGACGGTCTGCGCTCCGGCTTGCTGACCATGGCGCAGATGGACGAAGTGCCCCTGTTCGCGCGCCACCGTTACGATGTCGAGCGCACCTACCCGGGCCTGCCGGGCCGGCGTGCGCTGTACGAAACCATCCGCCGAATGATTACCGCCATGACTGCGGATGTGGTCGCCACATCGCAGGCGCTGCTGCTGGAGGTGGCCCCGCAACACATCGATGCGGTCCGTCAGGCGCCGCCGCTGATCCGTTTTTCTGGCGAGATGCGTGCCGAAACCACCGCGCTGAAAAAGTTTTTGTACGCCAACCTGTATCGCCATTTCCAGGTCAATCGCATGCGCGTCAAGGCCAGCCGCGTGGTGCGCGAATTGTTCGACGCCTTCATGGCCGAGCCGGTGCTGCTGCCGTTCGACTACCAGGTGAGCGAGGGCGAGTCCGCCGTCCGGGAGCACCACCAGGCGCGCAAGATCGCCGACTACATCGCTGGCATGACGGACCGCTATGCGATCCGCGAACATCGACGGATCTTTTCGCTGGATGAGCTGTAAAAGACAACATTGCCCAAATAAACATTTTATTTTCTGTCGGAAATATTTACACATTTTTCCGAACATGAAACCAGGCAAGTGCAAGTCCTTGTTTTTGATGGATAAAATTTTCAGGCATGGATATTGCTAATTTCTGTGAGTCAAAATAGGATTCCAGAAAGTAACTCATGAAAAACGTCCTCACCGTCGTCGCACTGGCAGCATCCCTGTTGGGCAGCGCCAGCGCCATGGCTGCTGCCGTCAGCGTTGCAGCCGCCGATAATTTCGAGCAGGCGGCATTGGGGAGCGTGGTGGGCAGCACGGGCGGTACTGGTTGGGCGTCGGGATGGCAGAGTGGCCTGGGGGGCGCGGCGCCGACGGTCGTCAACCCGGTGGGTGACATGCAGGGCAACCAGTCCTTGCAATTCTCGGCAAACAGCAACACCGCGGCCTATCGCAATTTGAATACGGTCATCTCCGGCGACGTGCTGGTGCGCTTTGAATTTCAATACAGCGGCGTCTTGGGCGGCAACGATTTTCTCGGCTTGTACTTTGGCACCGCGAATACCGGCAACGACGGCCCGAACCTGGGCCTGAAGGCCAATTGCGGCGCCAGCTGCGCTGGTGGCGAGGATGGTTTCATCCGCCTCGGCACCAACTCGCAATTCCTGGCGGGCAGCGCCATGGTGGCGGGACAGACCTACGTGTTGTTTGGCCACCTGTACAAAACCGGCGCCAGCGTTACCTATAACAATTTCGATGCCTGGCTCAATCCAAGCGACGCCGACATGCTCTCGCTGACCAGGCCCGACGCGCAAGCCAGAGGCGCCTCGTCGGTGGCGTCGTTCAGCACGATCGGTTTCCGCACGGCCAACCTGGATAACAGCGTGACGATCCGCGTCGACGACCTCTCGATCTCGGCCATTCCGGAGCCAGCGACAATCACGCTGTTCGGCGCCGCACTGCTGGGCATTGCTGGCCTGCGCCGCCGCCGCGCATAAAGAGGCCCGCAGCGGCGTATGATGCTGGTTTTTGGATTGAAGACAAGCATGAGCGACGACAAGCAAGTCACCCCCGGCGCCTTCGCCGCCCTGCAGGCCAGTTTCGAGAAGCAGTCGCGCAAGGCGCAGGCGTATTACACGGCGATGCACGCGGTGCGCACCGTGCTGGGCAGCGATGATGCGGCCAGCGCCTGGATGGAGCAGGCCTTGCCGGCGCTGGGCGGCATGACCCCGGCTGCCGCCATCGCCGCTGGCCGCGAGCAGGACGTACTCGCCTGCATCACGACGCTGCCAGCGCGCCGCTGACGGCCTTTTCAAGTTCCTTCGGCAAGATCGGCTTGCGCAGCAATTGCGCGCGCGGGATGGCGGCAATTGCCTCCGAGTCGGCATAGCCGCTGATGAACAGGATCGGCAGCGCGGGAAATTGCTGGCGCGCCTTTCTGGCCACTTCGCCGCCATTCATGCCCGGCATCAGGTAATCGATGATTGCCAGCGCCGGCTGCAGCTCTTCCAGTTTGCGCAGGCCGGTTTCGCCATCGTGCGCTTCGGCCACTTCGTAATGCATCGAGCGCAGCAGCTCGACGATGACGCTGCGCACCTCCGGGTCGTCGTCGATGACCAGCAGGCGCCGGTTGCCAGTGCTGGTCAGCGACGGCGCATGCTCCATCTGGCCCGGGCGCAGCGGCCGCCCTTGCGGGGTATGGCGCGGCAGGCAGATGTCGACCAGGGTGCCGCTGCCGGGGGCGCTCGACAGGTGCAGGCTGCCGCTGGCCTGGTGCACCACCGAACTGGCTTGCGCCAGGCCCAGGCCCTGGTGCCTGCTGCCCGGCTTGGTGGTATAGAACGGCTCGGTCGCATTCGCGGCCACCTCGGCCGACATGCCGCAGCCATTGTCCTGGATGGAAATCTTGACGGTGTCGTTCGCTTCGCGCGTGTCGGCCCGCTCAATGCTGGTCCTGATGCGCAAGGTGCCATGGTCGCCCAGCGCTTCGCTGGCGTTGCGCAGCAGGTGGCCCAGCGCCAGTTGCAGCTGGGCGCGGTCGCCCAGCACCCAGGCGTCGGGCGCGCCCATATCCTGGAACAGGCGAATCGCGGACGGCAGGGCGTCCAGGTTGTCGTTGATGGCCGCGCGCACCACCTCGTCGACCGCGACCGGTTCCGCTTCCAGGCGCTGGGTGCGCGAAAATGCCGCCAGCTGGGCCGTCAGGCGGGCGCTGGCCGTGACGGTGGTGCCGATCTTGTCGACGTGGCGCATCAAGGTATGGCCGGCCGGCATCTGCAACTTCATCAGTTGCGCGCTGCCGCCAATTACCATCAGCAAGTTGTTGAAATCGTGGGCGATGCTGCCGGTGAGTTGGGCAATGACTTCGGTCCGCCTGGCCCGTTCCAGCTCTGCCAGCGACGCCACTTCGCTGCGGTGGGTCAGCGCCAGGCGTGCCGTGATGCGGTCGATTTCTTCCTGCAGCAGCGCGGCCTGGGCGGCCTGCGCGCGCGCCTGCCCCTCACGCGCGCGGTTGAGCAGTTCGCTGGTGCGCGCATATTCGAGCAGCAAATAAAACATCGGCACGCTGGTACCCATCACCAGCAGCGCCATGGTAAAACTGTCGTTGAGCAGCGCGAAGCTGCGCAGATGCAGCAGGGCCCAGCACAGCAGCGCCGGTACGGCTGTCAAGGCCAGCATGTGGCGCATGCGCCGGCCGCCCGCGTGCGGCAGGCGCGCGGCCATGCCCAGCCGGCTTTCCGGTTCCGACAGCAGCATGGCGATCGACAGGCAAAACATCGACAACGCGGTCGGCAGGGCCATCGTGTTGAAGATGTAGTAGCTGTACAGGTCGGAGATATCGTACGCGTAGCCGAGCAGGGCGCTGCCGGCGATCAGCAAGGCCGCGTTGGCCAGCAACTCGATGGGCACGAGTGCGCGGCGCTGGCGCGCGATGCTGGCGCCGCCCAGCAACAGCAGGCACAGGGCGGTCGCCACCGAGGTCTTGCCGCTGAGCGCTGCGGGGATACCAAGCGCGCGCGTCAGCGCCGGATTAAGCACGTCGCCGTGAAACAGGAGGTGGCTGGCGAGCAAGGCCAGCGCGATGGCGCACACGCCGCTTGCCAGGGCCGTCCAGCGTTGCCGGTGCCCGCGCCAACGGTACATCAGCGGCACGGCCAGCGCGGCAATGCCCAGCGCGGTGAGAGGAGACATGGCTTTCCAGCCGGGATGGAAGGCGATCAGCGTGATGCTGCCGGTGACGTAGCCCAGCGCCGCTACGCAGGCCAGCGCACAGGCGATCCAGGCCGGGATGGCAGCGAACTTGAACAGGCTGGGCAGGGGGCCGTGGTCACGCATGATGGACGAATGTAAATTTGGTGTTTCATCCTAGCATGCGCTGTGGGTCAATGGTACGTGCGCAGGCGGGCCCGTCTCAGTTAAACAGGCTCGGCAGCGCCAGTTGTGCCAGCAGTTTCTTGACCGGTGACGGCAGCGCGGCGTCCTCGATGGTGGCCATGTCGTGCCAGAGATAGCCGGCTGGCAGGATGTTCCGTTGTGCCAGTGCCACGCGAAACGGCTGAATGGTCAGCTTGTAATGTGTGAAGCCGTGCACCAGCGGCAGCAGTGCTTCCATTTCCTCGACCGCGCCGAAGATGCCGGCGGCGCGCAGCATGGCCTCATCCTGCGGCGCCGTGTCGAGCGCGGCCAGGTGGCCGTCCACTTCGGGCAGCGAGACCAGGCCGCCCCAGATGCCGCTGGCCACGCGCTGGTGCAGCACGACCTGGCCAGCGTCGACGATGACCAGCATCTGGGTGTGCTTTTCCGGGATGGTTTTTTTCGGCTTGCGGATCGGCAGCTCGGCGGTGCGGCCGGTGGCGTACGCGACGCAGCGATCCTGCAGCGGACAGCGCTCGCAGGCAGGCCGGCTGCGCGTGCAGAGGGTCGCGCCCAGGTCCATCAAGCCTTGCGTGTAAGACTCGATGCCCGCGACCGGCAGCAGGGCGTCGGCACGGCGCCACAGCGCTTCCTCGACGCGCTTCTCGCCCGGGTACTGGTCGATGCCGAACACGCGTGCGAACACCCGCTTGACGTTGCCGTCCATGATAGCCGCGCGAAAGCCGCCGGAAAAAGCTGCAATCGCCGCGGCGGTGGAGCGGCCGATGCCGGGCAAATCGGCCAGCAGTGCCGGGTCGCCGGGAAACACGCCGTCGTATTCAGCGGCCACGCGTTTTGCGCAGGCGTGCAGGTTGCGCGCGCGGGTGTAGTAGCCGAGGCCGGCCCAGTGCGCCATCACGTCTTCGCTGGGTGCGGCGGCCAGCGTTTTGACGTCGGGAAAGCGTTCCAGGAAGCGCGCGTAGTAGCCCAGCACGGCGGCCACCTGGGTTTGCTGCAGCATGATTTCGGACAGCCAGATGCGGTAGGCGTCGGTGGTGTTTTGCCACGGCAGCGCGTGGCGGCCGTGGATTTTCTGCCATGAGATGACAGCGTCGGAAAAGGTGGGATCGGCGAGGTCGGAGGGTGCGGTGAGTCGGTTCATGCGCCCATTTTAGGCGGCTTTGGCCAATGGTGCTGGAGCATCCATTGCCGCCGTGACGGCGCCGGCCAGTTGCTGCAGGCGCGCGCGGACCTTGTCGATATCGCCTTGGCGCGCCTCGAATGCCGAGATGTTTTTTTCCAGCCCGTCGGTGGCGTCGTGGATGCGCTGGATCGAGGACAGGCGGTGCTTCAATTGATCCTTGTGCTGGCGGATCTGCGCTTCCAGCGGCGACATGATGACTTTCAGCCATGCTTCGACGTCGGCGTTGGCGGCGCGGAAGGTGCGGCGCACGCGCGAGGCGATCGAGTCGAAGAAGCGTTCCAGTACCGTGTTACGGCTGGTCATGAGCAAGGTCGCGGTGCCGAACTGCTTGTCGTAGACGGCTTCGATGGCGTTCAGTTCGTCGCGATAGCGGGTCAGCGACAGGCCCATCGGCATGGCCAGCGACAGGCCGTGTTCGGCCGAGAATTTACGGTACATCGATTCCATCATCGCGGAAATTTCGACGATTTGCGCTTCCGAGCGGGTCAGGTTTTTACGTGCCTGGTCGAAGAAGTGGCGCACCGGCGTGCGCATGCCGGTGGTGAAACGGGTCGACTGCATGGCGGCGCGCACGGTGTCGATTTCATGCTGCACCACGTCCATGCCGAGCGTGGTGTAGAGCTCGTTGGAGAGGGTGGAAAACACCGCCCTGGTACCTTGCAATTTGAACAGGCTGGCGTCGAATTCCTTCTTCTCGACGTCGATGCGTTTCATCATGTGCGAAACCACGCCGTGGTTCTTGCCGCGCAAACTTTTCAGTTCCTGCAACTGCTCGACCATGTCGCGGCTGCGCGCGCCCAGCAGCACGCCTTGGGCGCTGACCAGCGCATCGAGGTCGCTTGAGAGCTGGGTGCGGATGATTTCCTGGCGCGCCGGAATCAGTTCCTGGTAGAGCGCCGTTTCGAGCGCGTTCAGGCGCGATTTTTTTAGCAGCGCCATGTCGCCGTTGATCTTCCCTACCAGCGCTTTTTGCGCCGACACGGGGAACACTTGGCCAGGGTCGAGCGCCAGCATCTGCGCCACACTGGTCTGCTGGCGCGCGATTTCAGCGTCGTTGGCGGCGTCCGATTTGAGTTCGTCCCACATCGCGTCGATCTTGTTGAGCACGACAATGCGGCCCGGGCCTGGGCCGATATGGTTGCGCCAGACTTCGATGTCGCTCTTCGTCACACCGGTTTCCGCGGCCAGAATGAACAGCACCGCGTGCGCGTTCGGGATCAGGTTCAGCGTCAGTTCTGGCTCGGTACCGATGGCGTTCAGACCCGGTGTATCGACAATGACCAGGCCTTGTTTCAGCAGCGGATGGGGGAAATTGATGATCGCATGGCGCCACATGGAAATTTCCACAGTGCCATTGGCATCGACTGTGGCAGCGAGATCCTGGTCGTCCTCGTCGTACAGGCCGAAGCTTTTTGCTTCGGCCACGCTGGCGCGCCGGGTCAGGCTCACTTGCTGGAACGTGTCGTGCATCTGGCCCGGCGAATCGAGGTTCAGGGTCAGCGTGGTCCACGCATCCGGGTCGTCGCGAAAATCGCTGGTTGACAGGTTCAGTGCGCGCGTTTCGATCGGCAGCAGGCGGATGCAGGGCGGGAATGCCGGGTCGTACATCAGCTCGGTCGGGCACATGGTGGTGCGGCCGGCGGAGGAGGGAAGGATGCGCTGGCCGTAATCGGCAAAAAACAATGCGTTGATCAGCTCGGATTTGCCGCGCGAGAATTCCGCCACGAAGGCGACAGAGAGACGATCATCCTGCAACCTGGAACGGGCCGTCTCCAGGCGCTGGGCGGTGCCGGCGTCGAGCAGTTCGGCGGCGCTGGCCCAGTCGCGGTAGCTGTCGAGTGCACGGGTGACGCCCTGGCGCCACGCGCCGTAATGTTCAAAGTTCTGCACCATCATTGTCTCGCTGCAAATGTTTTATTACTGGTATTCATCTGACCCTAGCGCTGGCAGTTGACGCAATAAAATGTCGAGCGCTGACCCTGCTTGATCTGTCGAATCGGTGTGCCACAGTTTCTGCACGGCACTTCTGCACGATCATAGACGAAATAAGTCTGTTGGAAATAGCCCGATTGTCCATTTACGGCAATAAAGTCGCGCAGGGTGCTGCCGCCCTGCACGATCGCCTCGGCCAAAATTGTTCGAATGGCATCGGCCAGGCGGTCGTAGCGGGCCCGGCTGATGCGGCCTGCCGCAGTCTTCGGATTGATGCCGGCACGGAACAAACTCTCGCACGCGTAGATGTTTCCTACTCCTACTACCAAGTCGCCTGCCAGCAACACTTGCTTGATCGGGGCACTGCGCTTGCGTGTCGCTTTAAACAACATTGCACCATCAAAACCGTGTTCCAGCGGCTCCACGCCGAGGCCGCGCAACAGCACGTGCTGATCAAGTTCGCCAGCGTCGTATGGATGCCACAGTACCGCGCCAAACCGGCGCGGATCGTGCAGGCGCAGCGCTTGCTTGCCGTCCGGACTGTCGACGATGAGATCGAAATGATCATGTTTTTTTAGTTCAGTGGCCGGTGGAATCACGCGCAGGTGGCCGGACATGCCAAGGTGCACGATCAAGGTGCCATGTTCGAACCCGATCAACAGATATTTGCCGCGCCGGCCGATGTGCAGGACGCGCCGGCCGGCCAGAATGGCGTGCAAATCGGGCGGGAACGGCCAGCGCAGGCCTTCGCGGCGCAGCACCACGCTGTCGACGATACGGCCTTCCAAATGCGGCGCGACACCGCGCCGGGTCACTTCGACTTCTGGGAGTTCGGGCATGAATATTCGGGTTTAAGTAAATGATGGCGCAGCGGACGACGGGATGCGGGGCTTGGGCGTAGAATCGGTGATCTTTCCAGACTCCCGGACCTGCCTTGAAAAACGCTTTCGTTATTGTAACTCTCAGCAGCTTGATGGCGGCGTGCGCCAGTGTGCCGTCCAGCGCCCCCGTTGCGCCCGTCCCCACGCCGGTGGTGGAAGCGGCCAGCCCCGATCCGGACGCCGGTTTGCCCAACGTCGAGCTGACCGGCAACCTGCTGTTTCAGCTCAGCCGCGCCGAGTTCGAATTTCGCGGTGGCGAATACCAGGGGCCGTACCTGACGATGCTGAGCCTGGCGCAGCAGACGCGTGACCCGCGCCTGGCGCGCCGCGCCGCCGAAATGGCGATCACCGCGAAACAGGCCGACGATGCGCTGGCGGCCTTGCGCCTGTGGCGCAGCATCGCCCCCGACTCCGACGAAGCGGCCCAGTACTATCTGGGCCTGGTGGTGCTGACCAATAATTTTGCCGACGCCGAGCCGATCCTGCGATCGCGCCTGGCCGGCATGCCGCCGGAAGCGCGCGGCCTGGCGCTGTTCCAGACGCAGCAGTTGCTGGCGCGCGCCCCCGATAAAGAGGCCGCCAGCGCCATGCTGGTGCGCCTGGTGGCGCCATACGGCAACACGCTCGAAGCGCACGTGGTGCTGTCGCAAGGGGCGTTTGCCCGTGGCGCCAAAGCGGACGCCGCGCGCGAAGCGAAAGCGGCGCTGGCCATCAAGCCCGATTCCGAACTCGCCATCCTGAGCCTGGCCCAGGCCATGGAGGACGACGCCAAAGTCGGCGTGCTGCTGAAAGAATTTTTGGACGGCTATCCGAAGTCGCTGGAAGTGCGCGGCGCATATGCCCGCGTGCTGGTCAACCGCAAGGATTACGCCGGCGCCCGCAACGAGTTCCTGGCGCTGGCCAAGGCCCAGCCGGACAACCCCGCGCACATCTACGCACTGGGTGTGCTGGCCATGCAGATGAACCAGCCGGCCGAGGCCGAAAAGCTGCTGGTGCGCTTCCTCGATGTGCTGAGCAGCAGCAATGCCGAAGACAAGGACCCGTCCAAGGTGCTGGTCATGCTGGCCCAATTGGCCGAAGAGCGCGGCGACCTGAAGGGGGCGCTGGCCTGGCTGGACAAGGTCGGCAGCGATGACCCGAAAATGAACCTGGCCGTGCAGGTGCGCCGGGCCCAGTTGTCGGCCCGGCAGGGCGACTTGCCGGCTGCGCGCCGTATCCTGACGGGCTTGTCGCCGACCGAACCGGCCGAGCAGGCCCAGCTGATTGGCGTCGAAGCGCAACTGCTCACCGACGCTGGCAAAGCCGCCGAAGCCTACAAATTGATGGAACAGGCCGCCGCCAAATATCCGAAAAACCCCGACCTGTTGTATGACTTTGCGCTGATGGCCGAGAAGGCCGGGCGCGTGGATGTGATGGAAAAAACGCTGCGCCGCGTAATGGTGCAGGCGCCCGACAACCAGCACGCCTACAACGCCCTCGGCTACTCGCTGGCCGACCGCAATGTGCGCTTGCCGGAAGCCTTGAAACTCATCCGCAAGGCGCAGGGCATGGCGCCCGACGATCCCTTCATCATGGACAGCATGGGCTGGGTGCATTACCGCATGGGCAACCTCGATGAAGCCGAGGCGCAATTGCGCCGTGCGTATGGCTTGCGCAACGATGCCGACATCGCCGTGCACCTGGGCGAGGTGCTGTGGAAGCAGGGCAAGAAAGACGAAGCGCGCGAGCTGTGGCGTGCGGCCCAGGCCAAGGACCCGCGCAACGATTCGCTGCGCACCACGCTGGCGCGGCTGAACCAGGTACTGTAGCCCTGTAAAATAGCCCGGTCTTCCATTTACGATTGTTGCCGATGATCCGTCGTGTATTCGCTCTCGCCGCCTGCGCGGCTGTTCTGGCCGGCTGCGCTATTACCCCCAGCGGGCCGCTGTCCCAGGCCCCTGTCGCGGCGTATCGCGAGACCATCAACCTGGCCGGCACCATGTCGGTGACTTACCAGAAAGATGGCCAGCCCCAGCCGCTCACGGGTAAATTCGACTGGCAGCAGACGCCGGGCCGGGTCGAGGTCAGCCTGGCCTCGCCGCTGGGCCAGACCATGGCGACGATTGTCGTCACGCCCGAATCTGCCACCCTGACCCAGGCCGAGCGCGCGCCGCGCGTGGCCAAAGACCTGGAAACGCTGACCCACGATGCGCTGGGCTGGCCGCTGCCGGTGTCCGGCCTGCGCGACTGGCTGCAGGGCTACGCCACCGGTGCCGACGGCAAGCGTTTTATCGCGTCGCCGGCCAACAACACGGTCGTCACCAAGGATGGCTGGCGCCTGCGCTTCGTTACCTGGCAGGACGATACCGCGGCCGTGCCGCAGCCCAAGCGCATCGACGCCGACCGCGAGGATCTGGCCATCCGCTTTGCCATCCAGACACAGTGACGATGGCCCCAAGCTCCCTGCACGGCTGCGCCGCGCCAGCCAAACTGAACCTGTTCCTGCACGTGACCGGCCGCCGTGCCGACGGCTACCATTTGCTGCAAACCGTGTTCCAGATGCTCGACCATGGCGACACGCTCGACTTCGACGTGCGGCCTGATGGTCAGATCGTGCGCACCACCGACGTGCTTGGTGTGCCGGCGGAGCAGGACCTGATCGTGCGCGCGTTGCGCCTGCTGCAAGGTGCGTATCAAAAGCGTCACGGCCGGCCGGCGCCCGGGATCGATGTCGCTGTCCATAAAATCCTGCCCATGGGCGGTGGCCTCGGTGGCGGCTCGTCCGACGCCGCCACCGCCTTCATCGCCGCCAACCACCTCTGGCAAGCCGGTTTTACAAGGGAAGAACTGATGGCGCTGGCGCTGCCGCTGGGGGCTGACGTGCCGTTTTTTATCTTCGGCGAGACCGCCTTTGCCGAAGGCGTGGGTGAAGCTTTGCAGGCCGTGGCCGGCCCCGATGTGTGGTTTGTCGTCATCGAGCCAGGCGTCGCCGTACCAACCCCGGCGATATTTTCCGCAACGGGTTTGACAAGAAACACAAATCCCGTCACAATATCGGACTTTTCCAGACACCTCACTGGCAGCATGGGTTTGACGGGGTTTGGAAGGAACGATTTGCAAGCAGTTGCTGTTACGCTGTTTCCACCTGTCGCAAAAGCGATCGACTGGTTATCATCTTACGGCGATGCGCGGATGACGGGGTCAGGTGCATGTGTATTTTGCGCCTTTGCCACGCAAGCCGAAGCGGACCAGGTACTTGCTGACATGGCAGGTGTGTGGCAGGGCTGGAAAGCCCGTTCGCTGAAGCAGCATCCACTCAAATCGCTCTTGCATAATGGTTGCGTTGTAGAATAAAATTCGGCCTGTCGTGATTTTGAAGCTAAAATGCGGATGAAGAACGGCAAGCAGCAAGTTGCGTAGGGGAATCGCCAAGCTGGTTAAGGCACTGGATTTTGATTCCAGCATACCAAGGTTCGAATCCTTGTTCCCCTGCCATTCGTTTAGTCTGGTCTGTCGATGCGATGTTTGCGTCCAGCAGGCGAACCAGGCAGATACCGCACTCGTGGATCTGCCTTTAGTTTTTTTAGGCATTCCTCGCTGTCCGGACACCCGGTCAGCGAATATCAAAGACATCAACGCTTACCTCTTGGGACTCCCATGGCTTACGAAAACCTGATGGTTTTTACCGGCAACGCTAATCCGGCGCTGGCAGAAGGGGTCGCAAAAAACCTCGGTATTCCTCTCGGCAAAGCCGTGGTTTCGCAGTTTTCGGACGGCGAAGTCATGGTCGAAATTAACGAGAACGTGCGGGGCAAAGATGTTTTCGTGCTGCAGTCGACCTGCGCACCGACCAACGACAACCTGATGGAACTGATCCTGATGGTTGACGCCCTGAAGCGCGCCTCCGCCGGCCGCATCACCGCCGCGATTCCTTATTATGGTTATGCACGCCAGGACCGCCGTCCGCGTTCGGCCCGTGTTGCAATCTCCGCCAAGGTGGTTGCCAACATGCTGGAAGAAGCCGGCGTCGAGCGCGTCCTGATCATGGACTTGCACGCTGACCAGATCCAGGGTTTCTTCGATATCCCGGTTGACAATATTTACGCTTCGCCATTGCTGCTGAGCGACCTGCAAAAACGCAACTACGACGACCTGCTGGTCGTCTCGCCGGACGTTGGCGGCGTGGTGCGCGCCCGTGCTCTGGCCAAGCGCCTCGGTTGCGACCTGGCCATCATCGACAAGCGCCGCCCGAAGGCGAACGTGTCGGAAGTGATGAACATCATCGGTGAAGTCGAAGGCCGCAACTGCGTCATTATGGACGACATGGTCGACACCGCCGGCACCCTGACCAAGGCTGCTGAAGTGTTGAAAGAACGCGGCGCCAAGAAAGTGGTCGCGTATTGCACCCACGCCGTGCTGTCCGGCCCTGCCATCGAGCGCATCACCGCCTCGACGCTGGACGAGCTGGTCGTGACCGATACGATCCCGCTGTCGGCCGCTGCTGCCGCCTGCGGCAAGATCCGCCAACTGACCTGCGCGCCGCTGCTGGCCGAAACCTTCAAGCGCATCGTCAAGGGCGACTCGGTGATGTCGCTGTTCATGGATTAAGCAGTAAAATTATTTGCAACACGGCGCGCCAGGCGATTTTTTTGCCGGCGCGCCGTTCCGCTTTATAGAATTCTCGGGTGCGTATTGCACCCGACCACGAAGGTCCCTGGTCGCGGGGGCCTTCATTTACGCAGGCCTGGCCTGCATTTTTGGAGCAACACATGAAAGTTATCGCATACAACCGCACTTTGCAGGGCACCGGAGCGAGCCGCCGCCTGCGCAAGGCTGGCCAAACCCCAGGCATCATCTACGGCGGCACCGCTGCACCAGTGCTGATCACACTGGACGGCAACGCCATGTGGCACGCCCTGAAGAAAGAAGCCTTCCACGGCTCGATCCTGGACCTGGAAATCGACGGCGTTACCCAGCAAGTTTTGCTGCGTGACTTCCAGATGCACGCATTTAAGCAATTGGTTCTGCACGCTGACTTCCAGCGCGTCGATGCCAGCCAGCCTATGCACGCGAAAGTCGCACTGCACTTCGTCAACGGCGACACCTCGCCAGCGGTGAAACTGCACGCTGCTGTGATCTCGCACGTGATGGCTGAATTGGACGTTTCGTGCCTGCCAGCTGACCTGCCAGAGTTCATCGAAGTCGACCTGGCCAACCTCGATGTCGGCCATTCGATCCACCTCGATGACCTGGTCCTGCCAAAAGGCGTGACCGCGCTGAACCACGGCCAGAACCTGACCGTTGCGACCGCTGCCATTCCAGCTGGCCAGGTTTCGGCTGAAGCCGAAGCTGCTGCTGAAGAGCCAAAGAAGTAATGTAAAACCGCAGCAATGCGGTTTGACCGAAAACCCGCTGCGGCTCCGGCCCGGCGGGTTTTTTTACGTCCGGCCTTTATAATGCTGCCTTTCCGCACCCATCCCTGACGCAACGCCTATGTCCATACGCCTCATCGTCGGCCTCGGCAATCCCGGGCCCGAATACGAACAGACCCGCCACAATGCGGGCTTCTGGCTGGTTGACCAGCTCGCCAACAGCTTGCCGGGCTGCCGCCTTCAGCGCGAAGCGCGCTTCAATGCCTTCGTCGCCAAAACCAGCATCGCCGGCAACGACGTCTGGCTGCTCGAGCCGCAGACCTTCATGAACCGTTCCGGCCAGTCGGTCGGCGGCCTGGCGCGCTTTTTTAAAATTTTGCCCGATGAAATCCTGGTCGTGCACGATGAACTCGATCTCGCGCCAGGTGTCGCCAAGCTGAAGAAGGGCGGCTCGTCGGGCGGCCACAATGGCTTGAAGGACATCACCGCGGCGCTGGGTACCCAGGATTACTGGCGCTTGCGCCTTGGTATCGGCCATCCGCGCACCATGGGCATCCAGCAGCCGGTGGCCGACTTCGTGCTGCACCGCCCGCGCAAGGAAGAGCAGAACCTGATCGAGGAAGCCATCGACAAAAGCGTGCGCATCATGCCGCTGGCGTGCGAAGGCAAGCTCGATATCGCGACCATGCAGTTGCATACGGTGTAGCGCAGCACCAAAAAATACTTCCTGGAGGTATCTTTTAAACATCAACATTTACTGCTATTCTCCATGAGCCACCCCCTGGCTGCCGTTATTCATGGAGAATATAATTGGAAGCAATCAAGGACATACCGACTGCCCGCGCCTCGACCATGAGCACGTTCACCACCATGTTGTACGAGCCCGCCGCGACCTTTCGGGGGCTGCAGGAAAAGCCGCAAGGCTGGCTTCCGATGCTGGCGCTGATGGCCACGACCACGGTGCTGATGCTCTGGTATTTTTCGGTGGTGGACTTCACCTGGCTGCTCGACCAGATGCTCGCTTCGATGAAGACGGCCGCCGAGCGCGAACAGGCTGCCAAAGTGATGTCGAAAAACTTTCTGCAGATTTCGTCTCTGGTCAGCACGCTGGTGTTCTACCCGCTGTTTTTCGTCATCATGGGCACCTACCTGATGATCGCTTCCAAAACCCTGTCGCATGGCTTGTCTTTCGGTAAAAGCTTCTCGCTCGCAGCGTGGGCCGGCATTCCCGCGATCTTGCTGCTTCCTCTGGGCGCCCTGCAGATCCTGCTGTCCTCCTCCGGCCAGCTCGGCTTCTCCGACCTGAACCCGGTGTCGCTCAACCAATTGGTGTTCCACTACGAGATGGCGAACCGGTTCGCGTCGCTGGCCGACGCCCTCAGCCTGACGTCGATCTGGAGCATCGTGCTGCTTGTGATCGGTTTTGAAACCTGGGCGCAGGTCAAGCGCTCCACGGCGATCCTGGTCGTGCTGATTCCCCATGTCCTGGTCTACGGCGCATGGTTTGCCTACGCAGCGAGCAAGGCGGCATGAAAAAAAAGTACCTGCTCTGGGTTGGTCTGGCGCTGCTGTTTTCCGTACCGGTGATCCTGAAATTCACGCGCGCCGAGCCGGCGCGCGCCGTCGATGTCGAGCAGATTGCCTACCGCGACATCAAGCTGTCGGTGCTGGCATCCGGCCATTTGTTGTATGAAGAGCAGGTGCTGCTCTCGCCCGAAGTGATCGGCAAGGTGAGTACCATTTTCGTCAAGGAAGGGCAGCAGGTCAGCAAGGGCGAGGTGCTGCTGCACCTGGACGACCAGAGTTACCGGGCCGAAGTGGCGCAGCAGGAAGCGGCCGTGCGCCAGCAGCGCATCAGCATCGAACAGCAGCAATTGAATGTGGCGAACCAGGAAAGCCAATACAAGCGCAAGGTCGAGCTGCACCGCATGAAAATGATTGCTGACTCCGTCATCGACGACGCCCGTTTCGCCGTCGATGGCGCCCGCATCGAGCTGCGCAACAGCCGCTCGCGCCTGGAACAGGCGGAAGCGATTCTGCGCCAATCGAATGAACGGCTGGCCAAGACCACGGTGCGCGCGCCGATCGGCGGCACCATCACCGCGCTCGAGATCAAGGTCGGCGAAACGGCCGTTGCCAGCCAGGTGGGCATTGCCGGCTCGAGCCTGATGACCATTGCCAACACGGCGACCATGATGACCGAGGTGAATGTCGACGAAGCCGATATTGCGAAGATCGCGGTCGGCCAGGAAGTGGCGATTCATACCGCAGCCTATCCGGACATGCAGCTCAAGGGCGCGGTTGCCATTATTCCCCTGTCGCCCAAGCAGGCCACGGGTGCGGCGCAGTCGGGCGCATCGCTGGCGCGCACCTACAATGTGAAAGTGAAACTGGCCGATACCCACGGGCTGAGTTTACGTCCGGGCATGACCTGTCGCGCTGAAATCTTTACGGCCAGTTCCGGTAAATCGCTGGCGCTGCCGCTGCAAGCCGTGCTGTCGAACAATGACGAGACCACCGACGTGGCCAGGAAAAAAGGCTCGCGCGACAAGGTGCAGGTCAAGACCGAGAGCTGGGTCTTCATCAACAACGGCGGCAAGGCGGAAAAGCGCGTGGTGACGGTGGGCGTGTCGGATGACAGCCAGCAGCAAATCCTTACCGGCGTCAAAGCGGGCGAGTCGGTCATCACCGGACCCTATAAAATCCTGCGCCACCTGAAGCCGGGCGACCGCGTCAGCGCCGCCACCCCGGCCGCCACGCCCGCATGAGCGACGGCGCCGCGCTGATCCGCCTGGAAGGCGTTACCAAGCATTACCAGATGGGCGGCGAAACCATCGCCGCGCTCAATGGCATCGACCTGGACATTGCGGCCAACGAGTACGTCGCCTTCATCGGCTCGTCCGGTTCCGGCAAGTCGACCATGATGAATATCCTGGGGTGCCTGGACAGCCCCACGCACGGCAGATATTTCCTCAACGGCGTGGATGTGGCCGGGATGAGCGAAACCGAGCTGGCCACGACCCGGAATGTGGAAATTGGCTTCATTTTCCAGAGTTTTAATTTGCTGACCCGCGCCACCGCGCTGCAAAACGTCATGCAGCCGCTGATCTACCGCGGCATTCGCCCGGCCGAACGGGCGCGCCGGGCAAAGGAGGCGATGGCGCGCGTGGGCTTGCAGGAGCGCATGGACCATTTGCCCAATCAATTGTCGGGCGGTCAGCGCCAGCGCGTGGCGATTGCCCGTGCGCTGTGCAGCGAGCCGTCGATTTTGCTGGCGGACGAACCGACCGGCAATCTCGACTCGTCGACCGCGGCCGACATCATGTCCCTGTTCGACACCCTGCACGCCGAGGGCCAGACCGTCATCATCGTCACCCACGAGCCGGACATTGCGGCGCATTGCCGGCGCGCCGTGCGCCTGGCCGATGGCAAGGTCCTGTCCGACATCGTCAACACCGAGCGGCTGGCGTATCGCGCGCGGGAGAGCACGCATGTTTAGCATCATCGAAAGTTTTCGCTCGGCGCTGCAAAGCATCCGGGCCCATAGCCTGCGCAGTTTTTTGACATCGCTGGGCATCATCATCGGCGTGGCGTCGGTGATTGCCGTGGTGTCGCTGATCCAGGGCCTGTCGGCCTCGATCGGCAACCAGTTCAAGGGCCTGGGCGCGAATAGCCTCACCGTATTTGCCGACACGCCGTTCGAACAGCAACTGCAAGGCAAGCGCAACGTCCTGACCTTGCTCGACTTCGACCGGATCGTCACGCACATCGACGACATCAGCAATGTCTCGCCGGCGTTCGGGCCGTTTGGCGACTTCGGCACCACCGTGCGCCACGCCGGCCAGTCGACGTTTTCGCGCATCACAGCCGTCACCGCCGCTTACCAGGATGCCAGTCAGTCGTTTCCACAGTACGGCCGCTTTATTCGCGCGGACGACGACCGTTCGCGCCGCCGCGTGGCCGTGATCGGCCCCAAGCTGCGCGACGAATTGCAACTGCCGGAAAACCCGGTCGGGCAATTCATTGAAATTGGCGGAGAATGGTTCAAGATCATCGGCATGAACGAAGCGCAGGGCGAAACATTTGGCATCAGCAAGGATAACTTTGCGCTGATCCCGTTTTCGGTGGGCAGCGCCATGGCCGGCAACGCCGCCAAGCTCAGTATCAGCATCAGCTTCACGGTCAATAACATCGACGAGCTCGATGCCGTGCAGGGGCGCCTCACCGGCCTCTTGCGCACGGCCCATAAACTAAAACCCGGCCAGCGCAACGATTTTAAAGTGCAGACCGCGGCGCAGCTGGGCGAGACGTTCGACAACATCATCGCCATGATGACGGCAGTGCTGGGCGGGATTGTCAGTGTCTCGCTGCTGGTGGGCGGCATCGGCATCATGAACATCATGCTGGTGTCGGTCACCGAGCGCACGCGCGAGATCGGCATCTGCAAGGCGCTCGGCGCCCAGCGCCACCACATCCTGCTGCAATTTTTGATCGAAGCGACGACCCTGTCGGTGCTGGGCGGCCTGGTCGGGCTGGGCCTGGGTTACCTGCTCGGCTTCGGCGCGGCCAAGATGATTCCGAATTTTCCCGATGCGGTGGTGCCGTGGTGGGCCATCGTGATGGCGATCGGGTTTTCCAGCGCGGTCGGGATTCTGTTTGGCATCATGCCGGCGGCGAAGGCGGCAAATTTGAATCCGATCGACGCGCTGCGTTACGAGTAGTCATCATGGCGCATGGCCGCCATGACGCCACTGCAATTTCACGCCGGTGCCGCCGCAATGTGTCGCCAGGATCGACGAGCGCGTGCTGGCACTTACTCTTTCCACTCTACCTTACCAGGAAGAGTATGCGCGTTCGACACGGCTCCACGTCGTTGAGAGCGCGGGAAAATCGACGGCGATTCCCGGATAGGCGGGGTCGAACGCCGTTTTTGTGAAAGCTTTGCACGTATGCATATCAATCGGCAGGGATTTTACAACGAAAATACGGCAACATACTCACGCGCCCGGTGGGCGGTTAAATGGAGAACAATATGTTTCGAGTTTTGCTTGCCTGTCTCTTGATGGTCGGTACCGCTGCAAAGGCTGACAATATCGAGCGCGACCTCGATGCCATCGTACAAAGCTACGGTAAGGTCGGCATATTCGCTGGCACGGTGCTGGTGGCGCATGACGGCAAGCCCGTTTACGAAGCGGCCGTGGGCCTGGCCAATCGCGAGACCAATGTGCCAAACCGCGCCAACACGCGCTTTAACATCGGCTCCATCGGCAAAACCTTCACCGCAGTGTCCATCATGCAGCTGGCCGAAGCAGGCAAACTCAAACCAAGCGACCCGATATCGCGCTTCCTGCCCAATATCCCTTACGCGGAGAAGGACACGATCACCGTCGCCCACTTGCTGAACCACTCTGCCGGCACCGGCAACTACATGGCGCACAAGGACTTCGCCGCGAGCAAGGGCAAGCTGCGCACCATTGACGCCTTGCTGCCCCTAATTTACGACCAGCCTCCCAGCTTTGCGGCCGGCAGCCGATTCCAGTACTCGAATTCGGGCATGGTGCTGCTCGGCGCCGTCATCGAAAAGACCAGTGGCCAGTCCTACCGCGACTACCTGCGCGACCACATCTTCAAGCCTGCCGGCATGACTGACAGTTCCCTCACCCTGGAAGACGAGCCACTGCCTAATCGCTCGATCGGCTATACCCGCAACGGCGATGGCAGCATAAGCTCCAACGTGGCTTCAGTACCGCCGCCGTCGTCTGATGGCGGCATGCGCACGACCACTCGGGATATGCTGCGCTTCGATCAGGCGCTCAAGCGAACGGTGCTGTTGTCCGAAGCGAGCAAGGCAGCCATGTGGACCCCTGTGGGACCGGACAAGGAATATGCTTTCGGCTGGCAGCGCACGAGCGCCTTCGGCGATACCGTCATCGGCCATAGTGGCGGCGCGCCCGGCATCAATGCGGTGTTCCGCCGCTACCAGGACAGCGGCTATACGGTCATCGTCCTTTCCAACACGGGCATGGGCGCGAGCGACGTTGCTGAAAAGATCGAGGCTCTCCTGTACGGCAAACCGGTGCAACTGGCCGTGCAGGCCGATTCCGACATGATGTTAGCTCTCGATCTGGTGATGCGCGGCGACCTGCGCGGCGCCGCCAAGCTGTATGACCGCAATCCGGGCCATGCACCGTCAGTCTATCAAGCGGCAAGGACCCGCATCGACGGCGGCTATGAAGCCACCGAGGCGATAGCACTGCTGGACCGCTACCTGCATTTTGACGCTGCAGTCCAGGTGGCGCCTCCCGCTGGTGCCTGGTGGCGCAAAGGCATGGCCTACGAGCAGCTTGGCGACAAGGCCAAGGCACGCGCGAGCTATAGGCAGTCGCTGGCGCTCGATCCCACGTTCGACAAGGCCAGGCAGGCGCTGGCGAAGCTTGATACGCCAAAGACCTGATTGCGCGTGAACTGATTCGTTACGCCCTGTACCGCCTTCCTTGCTCCGGCCAAGGCCGCGATCTGCATCCGATCGACGCGCTGTGTTACGAGCAGGGCATAAGGCGCGACTCTTGCGATAATGGCGCATGAGCGAAACACACGCACTCCAATTTCACGCCGGCCCGGCCGCGCTGGCCCGCATCCGCGCCGAGGGCTTGCGCGCCAGCGACGTGGCCGTGATCCCTGCCGCGGCGGGCGGTCCGAAAGGCCTGATTTTCCAGGCACTCGACCAATGGCTGTTTGGCGACTGGCTGCCGTCCGCGCCGCGCGAACGCATCCTGATCGGTTCATCCATCGGCGCCTGGCGCATGGCAGCAGCGTGCCAGCGCGACCCGGTCGCCGCCTTTGCCCGGCTGGGGCAGGCGTATGCCTGCCAGCGCTATCTGAGCACCAAGCCCACCCAGTCCGAGATCGGCGTGGTCGTGAAGCGCCTGCTGCACGATTTTGTCCAGGGCCACGAAGAAGACATCCTGCGCCACCCGCATCACCGCCTGCACGTGGTGGCTGCACGCGGCCGCGGCGCCCTGGCCGCACCACTGCACCGCCGCGCCGAGCTGGCCGGATTTGTCAACGCGGCGCTGCGCAATGCAACCGGCCGGGCGCGCCTGCGCCACGTGCTCGAACGGGTGGTGCTGGCGGATGCGCGCGCCGGCGCCGCCTGGCTGGCGCCCGGCTTCGATGCCTTCACCACCCACAGGGCGCCGCTCACCTCCGCGAGCCTGCAGGCAGCGTTGCTGGCGTCCGGCACCTTGCCGCTGTTGATGCCGGCGGTGACCGGCATCGCGGGTGCACCGCACGGGCATTACTGGGACGGCGGCCTGATCGACTATCACCTGGCCTTGCCGTACCAGCGCGCCGTGTCCGGTAGCGAAATCGTGCTGTACCCGCACTTCAACGAGCACGTGGTGCCCGGCTGGTTCGACAAGGCAATGCCGTGGCGCCGCGTGGCGCGCGGTCCCCAGCGCGCCTGGCTCGACAATGTGTTGATTGTCTCGCCCACGCCGGCGTTCCTGGCCACGCTGCCGCGCACCAGGCTGCCCGACCGCAGCGACTTCCAGCACTACGGACTCGACCATGACGCCCGCGCGCGCGCCTGGGCGCAGGCGATCGGGGAGGGCGCGCGCCTGCGCGACGCGCTGGCCGCCTTCGTGGCACAGCCCGATCCAGAGCGCATCCTGCCGCTTTAATTGCCTGGCAGCGGCAAGCCTTCGGCCATGGCCAGCCGTTCCAGGGCCAATTCAAGAATGACCCGGGCGCGACCCGCGGCAACTTCCAGATCCCGGTGCAGTTGTGCATCTTTGTTGTTGCGCGAGGCGCACTTCGTGCTGTAGCGCTCGAAACTGCCAATCGTCATCAGGATGTCTGCCAGGTGACGCGGACATTCGCAGCTGATCAGGGTGTTGGCCGCGCTGGTGATGCGTGCCAGGTCCTGCTCGTTGAACCGCGGCGCCGCCGGTGCGACGTCGGCCGGACGCACTTTCAGGCGCTGGCCACCCAGTGCCGCGCGGCACAGCATGACCAGCTCGCCCAGTTCCGGCGGCACGCGCGACACCAGGCAGCCGAGGTCGCGCAGCTCGCGGATGGTGGCGCTGGCGCAGAAACGGTACAGCACGACGACGGCGCTGGGCGCCACGGCCTGGCGCACCGCGGCAATCATCGCGATGGCATTCGTGTCCAGTTCAGCCAGTTCAATGAGCAACAGATCGGCGCGCACCCCGGCCAGTTTCGTGAGCGCGTCCTCGAGCCGGCGACTGCTGCCGGCAATATGCAGCGCATTTGTGCCGGACGAGGCGATACGCTGGATCAGGTGCTCGCCGACCAGTGCGACGGTAGCCGCCATGTCGGCGCCGTCGGTCGGTGCCGCCGGCTCGAGCAGGTCGTTGAGCTGCTCGGCGCCCAGGCCCGCCAGCACGCCGATCGCGTGACCCTGGTCGACCAGTTGTTTCAGCAGGCCGAGGTGACGCACCTGTTCATGCGTGTACAGGCGTTGTCCATGGGCGGAGCGGCTCGTGTCCGACAGGTTATAGCGGCGCTCCCAGACGCGCAGGGTCTCCACCGACAGGCCAGCCAGGCGTGCCGCCACACCGCTGCGATAGGTCACCACGCGCCTGGTTGGCATGGCGCTGTCATTCTGGGAAATTGCAGTTTCGATATTTATTTGGCTATTCATGTTGACCCGATAGTGAACCATCAAAAGTCCATTATACCGGTTCACACAATAGACGTTGTCGCATTACTGAACTACATTGTGTCGTCCCGGACAAGATCGAACCGCCCGGATTCATTCATGTAGTCCATCAGGAGTTAAATATGAAAAAGATCTTTGCCGCTGCCGCCATGGCGCTGTCCTTCGGTGTTGTCCACGCCGCCGATATCGTCGATACCGCCAAGGGCGCCGGTTTCAACACCCTCGTCGCAGCCGTCGAAGCGGCCGGCCTGACCGCCACGCTGAAAGGCCCGGGCCCGTTCACCGTGTTCGCACCAACTGACGCCGCATTTGCCAAGATTCCAAAAGCCAAGCTGGACGCACTGCTGAAAGACAAGGCCGCGTTGACCAAGGTGCTGACGTACCACGTGGTCGCCGGCAAAGTGATGGCTGCCGACGTCAAGCCAGGCGCCGTACCAACCGTGCAGGGCAGCAGCCTGACCGTGGCCGTCAAAGGCAAGAAAGTCATGGTCGACAAGGCCACCGTCACCAAAACCGACATCGTCGCCGACAACGGCATCATCCACGTGATCGATACCGTGCTGATGCCAAAATAAGCCGCTTGCCAGTGGTTGACCGGCGTGCTGTTCGACGCCGGTTTTTTTTCGTCGCACCGAACGGGGTTACAATATGGGGTTTCGGGGCAGCCGTGTGTGCGCGCTCCGCGTCCACATCGAATGAAAGTTTCCCCATGAGTCTGCAATGCGGCATCGTCGGCCTGCCTAACGTCGGCAAGTCCACCTTATTCAACGCTTTGACCAAGGCCGGCATTCCGGCCGAAAACTACCCCTTCTGCACGATCGAGCCGAACGTCGGCGTGGTCGAAGTGCCGGACCCACGCATGGACGCCCTGTCCGTCATCGTGAAACCCGAGCGCATGGTCAACGCCATCGTCGAGTTCGTCGACATCGCCGGCCTGGTGGCGGGCGCGTCGAAGGGCGAGGGCCTGGGCAACCAGTTCCTGTCGCACATCCGCGAAACTGACGCCATCATCAACGTGGTGCGCTGCTTCGAAGACGACAATGTGATCCACGTGGCCGGCAAGGTCAGCCCGCTGGACGACATCGAAGTCATCCAGACTGAGCTGGCGCTGGCCGACATGGCTGCCGTCGAAAAAGCGATCCACCGCGAAAACAAGAAATCCCGCTCCGGCGACAAGGATGCCGCCAAACTGGTCGCCATCTGCGAACGCCTGATGCCGCACCTGGACCAGGGTAAGCCAGTGCGCACCATGGGCCTGGACGCCGACGAAATGGACATGATCAAGACGCTGTGCCTGATCACGGCAAAGCCTGCCATGTTCGTGGCCAACGTTTCCGACACCGGCTTCACGAACAACCCGCTGCTGGACCAGTTGACCGCCTACGCGAAAGAGCAGAACGCGCCGATCGTGGCCATCTGCGCGTCGATCGAATCGGAAATCTCCGACCTCGAAGACGAAGACAAGGTCGCCTTCCTGTCCGATATGGGCATGCAAGAGCCGGGTCTGGACCGGTTGATCCGCGCGGCGTATAAGCTGCTGGGCCTGCAGACCTACTTCACGGCCGGCGTCAAGGAAGTGCGCGCCTGGACCATCCATGTGGGCGACACCGCGCCGCAAGCGGCCGGCGTGATCCACACCGATTTCGAGCGCGGCTTCATTCGCGCGCAGACCATCGCCTACGACGACTTCATCAATTTCAAGGGTGAGTCCGGCGCCAAGGAAGCGGGCAAGATGCGCGCCGAGGGCAAGGAATATGTGGTCAAGGATGGCGACGTGTTGAACTTCCTGTTCAACGTCTGAGTTTCGCTGCCCATAAAAAAACCCCGCATTTTGCGGGGTTTTTTTATGGGCGCGCGCTTGGCTCAGTCGACGGCGACGGATGCGAACGCTTTTTCCGATCCAAATACGACCGTGGTCTCTGCGGCAGCATCAGCCTCCGGATCTTTGGCAGCATCCGACGGCGTCAGCGCGACGGCCGCTGCGCTGTCCTGGCGAATCACTGCCCGGGTGGTCACCGCGCGCGTCGCCAAAGCGTCATTCGCGGCCAGCAGTTGTTGATTGATGCCGCCCATCTCGGACTGCGGCACCGTGAAGACGTCCCACGCAATTCCACTACCGCCAGCCAGCAGCAAGGCGCACAGCGTGACGCGCCCGATCAGGTTGGAATATGGCGGCGGGACATGGAAATAGTGGCGGGGCATCGGAAACTCTCTCGAACAATGTTTTGGTATGGGCCGGATAGTACATTGCCAATTTGTTGCTGATCGGAACTGAAACCTTTGGATACATCGGATACATTTACCTGGGCATCCAATGCGATACTGCGTTGATCGCCACTTTTCACGTTCTCCCCCATGCCGACCATTTCCCAGTTAGTCATCTATCCCATCAAATCCTGCGCCGGCCTGTCCGTCGAGCACGCCACGCTGACCACGGCTGGCCTGGTTTACAAGGGCGTGGGCGACCGCGAGTGGATGGTGGTCGACCCGAGCGGGCAATTCCTAACCCAACGCGAATTCTCGCGCATGGCGCGCATCAAGCCGCAGGTGCGCGACGGTTTGGTCAGCGTGACGTTTCCGGACATGGCGGCCTTGCCGCTGGAACGGCGCCATCTGCCCGAGGACGCGACGTGCCTGGTGGCGGTATGGGACGACCACGTGATTGCCACCGATTGCGGCGACGTGGCCGCGGCCTGGTTCACGCAGGTGATCGGCACGCCGTGCCGGCTGGTGCGCTTCCGCGAAAACGTCGTGCGCAGCACCAGCACCAAGTGGACCGGGGGCGTGGCTGCCGCAACACGCTTTGCCGATGGCTATCCGCTGCTGGCCATTGGTGACGCGTCCCTGGCCGACCTGAACGCGCGCCTGCGCGCGGCCGGGCGCGATGCCGTGCCAATGAACCGCTTCCGCGCCAATCTCGTCATCGACGGCATCGACCCGTTCGAGGAAGACTACACGGCCACATTCAAAGTCGGTGGCGCGCTGATCGCGCCGGTCAAACCGTGCTCGCGCTGCCCGATTCCATCGATCGACCAGGCCAGCGGTATGCCGGGGCCGGACCTGCTCGACATCCTGGGAACCTACCGCGCCAACGCGCGCATGGATGGGGCCATCTGTTTCGGGATGAATTGCATCGTGACGGAGGGGGAGGGCGCTGAGCTCTGTGTAGGGCAGGAACTCGAGGCCGAACTGGCCTTTTAGCTAGATGTTGTTGGAACGGCCACCTATCATCCGATGCGCATCAATTTTCGTTTTCATTCGGGTGAACTTCGCGTAATGTTCGGGGTTAGATGCGAAGAGGAGTCAGGATGCATGCACCGGACGGAATGGACAGTCAATTAGCGGCCGAAAACGACGACCTGCGCGCGCGCATGGCCTGGCTGCTTGAACAGGCGCAGCGCAACCACGCCATCATGTGCCGGCACCAGGCCTTCGACCTGGAAATCGTCGGCGCCGGCAGCTTTCCGGAACTGGTCGGCACCATCCTCGGGCAATTGCCGGTCATTGCCGACCTGGACGTGGTGACGCTGTCGCTGCTCGACCCGAATGCCGATATCTTCACCGTCATGGGGCGCCTCGGCGTCGAGTTCGACGACCTGCCCGGGCTGCACTTTTGCGACGACGTCGCCGAGCTGGGCTTCGATGGCGTCCAGCCGCGCCTGGAAGGCTTCGATGCGGCGGCGCACCAGCCCATGTTCCTGCACGCGCCTGCGAACCTGGCCAGCGTGGCGCTGGTGCCGCTGGTGCGCAACAAGCGCATCATTGGCAGCCTGAACCTGGGCAGCCGCGACGTCGAACGCTTCACGCCGGCGCTGGGCACCGACTTCATCGAGCACATGGCGTCGATCATCGCCATCTGCCTGGAAAACGTGATCAGCAACGAGATGCTGAAATATATCGGTCTGACCGATTCCCTCACGGGCGTCTACAACCGCCGTTACATCGACCGCCGCCTGATCGAAGAGGTCGCGCGCGCGCGCCGGCAGGGCTACCGCATCTCGTGCATGTACATCGATATCGACCACTTTAAAAACGTCAACGACAGCATCGGCCACCTGGCCGGCGACGAAGTCCTGCGCGACGTGGCCGGGCGCATCAAGGCCGAACTGCGCCTGTCCGATGCGCTGGCGCGCTTTGGCGGCGAAGAATTCGTGGTGCTGCTGATCGACGCCGATCTGGACAGTGCCTGCATGGTCGCCCAGCGCATTCGCGCCAGCGTGGCCAATACGCCGTTCAGTTTATCGGGCGGGAAGGCGATCGATGTGTCGGTGTCGATAGGCGTGGCGACGCTGGAAGACTTCGAGCGCGACCATGCGATCGAAGGCGTGGCGCAGCAGTTGGTGGCGCAGGCCGATGCGGCACTGTACCGGGCCAAGGAGGGTGGACGAAATCGGGTCGTGACCAGTGTGGAGCGCACTTTGGCTCACGCTGTGGGCTGACAGGGCGCCATCTTCACGGTGTTTTGACGCTCAGCATGGGCCCCGGCGAAGCCGCGGCCCATAACCCGTGTCAGAAACCGCAAACCAGGCTATTGCAGCAGCCGCCCTTCCGCCCGCGTCACCGCATCCGCAGCCCCCCTGAGCACCACCACATCCCCCGCCTCGAACACCAGCGCCGGCGTCACTTCTACGCGCGCGCGCCCGCGCCTGAGGGTGGTCACCTCGGCCCCCACCTCGGCCAGTTCCAGGTCCTGCAAGCGCTTTCCGATCGATGCCGCCCCGTCCGGCAAGGTGACCGAATGCAGCCGCAGCAAATGATCCGGCTCGTCGCTGGCGTCGCTGGCGCCGTGAAAGTAACCGCGCAGCGACGCGTAGCGTTCGTCGCGCGCGCTTTGCACGCGGTGCACCACGCGCCGCAGCGGCACGCCCATCATTACCAGCGCGTGCGAGGCCAGCATCAGGCTGCCCTCCAGCGCTTCCGGCACCACCTCGGTGGCCCCGGCCTTTTTGAGGACATCGAGGTCGGTGTCGTCATGGCTGCGCACGATCACCGGCAAGCTTGGCGCCAGCTCGTGCACCAGGTGCAGCACTTTTAAAGCGGCGTGCGTATCGGCGAACGACACCACCATCGCACTGGCGCGGTTGATGCCGGCCGCGATCAGGCTTTCGCGCCGCGCGGCGTCGCCGTACGAGACATTCTTGCCCGCTGCCTGCGCTTCCTGCACCCGTTCCGGATCCAGGTCGAGCGCATAGTATGCCAGCTTTTCTTCGGCCAGCAGGGTCGCCAGGCTTTGCCCGCTGCGCCCGAAGCCGGCGATGATCACGTGCTTTTGCGCGGCCATCGTGCGGCTGGCAATTTGCGTCAGCTGCAGCGACGCCATCATCCATTCGTTCGACGCGATCTTCATCACGATGCGGTCGGAATTGGCGATCAGGAGCGGCGCGAGCAGCATCGACAGCACCATTGAGGCGAGCACCAGCTGGATGATGAACGGGTCGATCAGCTTCGCGTTCGACACCAGGTTGAGCAGCACGAAGCCGAATTCGCCGGCCTGCGCCAGCGCCAGTCCGGTGCGCACCGACACGCCGGTCGATGAACCGAAAGCCTTGGCCAGCAGCGCGATCATGGCGAACTTGAACATCACCGGCACGGTCAAAAGGAGTAGCACCAGCGCCCAGTTCTGCAGCACCAGTTCGACATTGAGCAGCATGCCCACGGTAATGAAAAACAGCCCGAGCAGCACGTCGCGGAACGGCTTGATGTCTTCTTCCACCTGGTGTTTGTATTGGGTCTCGGAGATCAGCATGCCGGCGACAAAGGCACCCAGCGCCATCGACAGGCCGGCGTGCTCGGTGATCCAGGCCGCGCCCAGCGTCACCAGCAGCAGGTTCAGCATGAACAATTCCTGCGACTTGCGCTTGACCACGATGGTGAACCATTTGCGCATCAGCTTCTGGCCGAAAAACAGCAGCAGCACCAGCACCAGCGTGGCTTTCAGCGCGGCCCAGCCAAGCGTCGCCGCCAGCTTTTCCGGGCTCTGCGCCAGCGCCGGAATCATGATGATCAAGGGGACCACGGCCAGATCCTGGAACAGCAGGATGCCGATGCTGCGTCGCCCGTGCTGGCTTTCCAGTTCCAGCCGTTCGGTCAGCATTTTGGAGACGATGGCGGTGGACGACATGGCCAGCGCACCGCCCAGCGCGAACGCGGCCTGCCAGCTGATGACAAACGGCGAAAAGCGGTTGATGGCCCAGCCGAACAGCAAGGCGGCGGCGATGGTCAGCACCACCTGCGCCAGCCCCAGGCCGAACACGATGCGGCGCATCGCGCGCAACTGGGCCAGCGAGAATTCCAGACCGATCGAAAACATCAGGAACACCACGCCGAACTCGGCCAGCGCGCTGGTGGTGTGGTTTTCTTCGGCCAGGCCCAGCGCATGCGGGCCAATGAGGACGCCGACGGCCAGGTAGCCGAGCATCGGCGGCAGGTGCAACATCCGGAACGCCACCACCCCGAGTACCGCGCTGCCTAACAGAAGAAGGGTTAGTTCGAGTCCTGAAACCATGTGCCCTGCGCGAAAAATGAAGAGGAATGCACAGTCTCGAGGCCAGAAAATCACTGGCAGGTTTTTTGCTTTCGCAATTCGTTTATACTGGCACGATGAGTGTAACCGATGGAAAAATAATGCTGAAAAGTTTCGACGCCGAGCAGGCGCGCCGCGCCTTGATGCTGGCGCGCGAAACCCTGGTTATTGAAGGCGACGCCATTCGTGCGCTCGACGCCCGCCTCGACCAGGACGACAGCGTGGCGCGCGCCGTTGCGCTGTTGTATGCGTGCAGCGGCCGCGTCGTGGTGTCCGGCATCGGCAAGTCCGGGCACATCGCGCGCAAGATCGCCGCCACGCTCGCTTCCACCGGCACCCCGGCCATGTTCGTCCATCCGGCCGAAGCCGCGCACGGCGACCTGGGCATGATCACGCCGCACGACGTCGTCATCGCCCTGTCGTATTCGGGCGAGTCGGCCGAGCTGATGGAAATCCTGCCGATGGTCAAGCGCATGGGCGCGCCCCTGATTGCCATGACCGGCAAGCCGCAATCGAGCCTGGCGCTGCTGGCCGATGTGCACTTGAACGTGTTCGTGGCCAAGGAAGCCTGCCCGATGAACCTGGCCCCCACCGCCAGCACCACCGTCACGCTGGCGCTGGGCGACGCCATCGCCATGGCGCTGCTCGACGCGCGCGGTTTCAAGGAGTCTGACTTCGCCCGCTCGCACCCGGGCGGCGCGCTGGGCCGGCGCCTGCTGACCCACGTGCGCGACGTGATGCGCAGCGGCGCTGCCTTGCCGATGGTCGCGCCGGATACGCCCTTGCTCGAAGCGCTGGTCGAAATCAGCCAGAAGGGCATGGGCATGACGGCCGTGGTCGACGCCGACCAGCGCCCCCTCGGCGTATTCACCGACGGCGACCTGCGCCGCTTGATCGCCGGCGACCACGATTTTTCCAGCATCGTCATGCGCGATGTCATGCACGCCAACCCGCGCAGCGTGCAGGCCGAGCAGCTGGCGGTCGACGCGGTGGCCATCATGGAAGAATTCCGCATCAACCAGATGCTGGTGGTCGATACCGCCGGCGTGCTGGTCGGTGCCCTGCATATCCACGACCTGACCCGTGCAAAGGTGATCTGATGATGTCGACCCCTCCACTTGCTCACATCGAGCGCGCGAAACGCATCAAAGTCATGATCTTCGACGTCGACGGCGTGCTCACCGACGGCAGCCTGACCTATAGCGCCGACGGCGAAGTGAGCAAGACCTTTTTTGTCCTTGACGGCCTGGGTATCCAGCTGCTGGCCAAAACCGGGGTCGTCACGGCCATCATCAGCGCGCGCAAATCGGTCATCGTGGTGAAACGCGCCGCCGATCTCGGCATCGCCCACGTCTACCAGGGCATCCACGACAAGCGCGTCGCCTTTGCCCAGCTGCTCGAGGCGACCGGCGTCACGGCCGATGAATGCGGCTACATCGGCGACGACGTCATCGACCTGCCGCTGCTCACCAAGGTCGGCTTTGCGGTGGCCGTGCCGAGCGGTCATGCGGACGTGCAGCATCGCGTCCACTACGTCACGCGCGCGGCCGGCGGCCGCGGCGCCGTGCGCGAAGTGTGCGATCTCGTGATGCGCGCCCAGGGCACGTATGATGCGGCGCTTGCGCCTTATTACGCGTGATTGGTTACTGAGCCCATGCCCAACAGCCAAAAAAGTCATTCCAAGCGCACCGCGCACCGCTGGCCCCTGATCGGTCTGATGCTGGGCGCTGTGTTCCTGGCGCTGGGCAGCTTCTGGCTGGTGCAGGTGACGCAGGACCAGGGCGAACAGAACGTCGACGTGAAATCGAGCGAGCCCGATTACATCGTCGAAAACTTCAGCTACGTGCGCATGTCGCCCGCCGGCCTGCCGCACTACGTGCTTTCCGGCGCCAGGCTGTCGCACCGGCCCGATACCGATGTCTCTGACATCGACAAGCCGGTGATGCGCAGCATGACTCCCGGCCGTCCGAGCATGACCGTCACGTCCAAAACGGCGCAGGTGCTGCATGAGCAGAACCAGGTCGACATGAAGGGCGACGTGGAAGTGCTGCGCCCCGCCTCTGGCAAGACGCAGGCGCTGCAGATTCACAGTCAGGCGCTGAGCGCCTTGCCGGACGATGAAATCGTCAAGACCGATCAACCGGTCGAGATCCTGCTCGGCACGTCCAGGCTGACGGGCGTCGGCATGCTGGCCAATAATGCAACGCAGAAGCTGCACGTGGTCAGCCAGGGCCAGATCGTGTCGCAGCCGCGGACGCCAAAATAATTCAACGATAAAAACCGACACATGCCCTTTGAACCAGGATTGATTCCCATGAAAAAAATCTTCGCCGCCGCCGTGCTGTCGCTGCTTGCCTTCCATGCCAGCGCCGAAAAGGCCGACTCGCTGAAACAGGCCGTGATCGACTTCGATTCGGCCGACGTCGACGAAGTGACGCAGACCCGCATCCTGACCGGCAACGTGATCCTCACGCGCGGCACGCTGATCATGAAATCGGAAAAGGCCGTGCTGCAGGCGTCGGCCGACGGTTACATGAGCGTCACGCTCACCACCGTGCCGGGCAAGATGGCCACATTCCGCCAGAAGAAGGACGGCGGCCCGGACCTGTGGGTGGAGGGGCAGGCCCAGCGCATCGAATACGACGAGCGCACCGAGATGGCCAAGCTGTTTAACAACGCGACCGTGAAAAACCTGGAAGGCACGCGCCTGTCGAACCAGGTCGATGGCGAATTCATTTCCTACGACAGCCGCAAGGAAGTCGCGCTGGTGCGCAATGACGTCAGTGGCGAGAGCCGTGTCGGCAAAGGCCGCGGCACGCTGATCCTGGCACCCCGTAAAACGGCGGCCGCCGCAGCTGCGGCCCCAGCCCCAGCCCCAGCCCCAGCCCCAGCGGGTAAGAAATAATGGCGGAAATTGACAGCGGCAGCACCCTGATCGTGCGGGGGCTGCAGAAGAGTTATGGCAAACGTTTGGTGGTACGCGACGTGTCGCTGCAGGTCAAATGCGGCGAAGTGGTTGGTTTGCTGGGCCCGAACGGCGCCGGCAAAACCACGTCGTTCTACATGATCGTCGGCCTGGTGCCGTCGGACGCCGGCGCCATCGAAATCAACGGCGTCGACATCTCCAGCCTGCCGATTCACCGGCGCGCCGTCATGGGCTTGTCCTATCTGCCGCAGGAAGCGTCGGTGTTTCGCAAGCTGACCGTCGAAGACAATATCCGCGCCGTGCTCGAACTGCAGACCGTGGACGGCAAGGCGCTGTCGAAGGCCCAGATCAACGATCGCCTCGACACCTTGCTGGCCGACCTGCAGATCGAAAAACTGCGCGAGAACCAGGCCATGTCGCTGTCCGGCGGTGAACGGCGGCGCGTTGAAATTGCGCGCGCGCTGGCCACCAATCCGCGCTTCGTGCTGCTCGACGAACCGTTCGCCGGGGTCGACCCGATTGCCGTGATCGAGATCCAGCGCATTGTGCGCTTCCTGAAAGAGCGTGGCATCGGCGTCTTGATCACCGACCACAACGTGCGCGAAACGCTCGGCATCTGCGACCGCGCCTACATCATCAACCAGGGTGCGGTGCTGGCCTCCGGCCGTCCCGACGATATTATCGCGGACGAGTCGGTGCGGCGCGTGTACCTCGGCGAACACTTCCGGATGTAAGGGATGAAACAATCACTCCAGCTTCGGACCTCGCAGCACCTGGCGCTCACGCCGCAGTTGCAGCAGTCGATCCGGCTGTTGCAGCTTTCGACGCTCGAGCTGCACCAGGAGCTGGAGCAGGCCCTGTCCGACAACCCGCTGTTGGAGCGCCTCGACGACCCGCTCGACCGCTCCGTGCGGCTGCTGGGCGACGGCGCCATCAACGCACCAGGCGCGCAGAGCGAAGCCCCTCCCGCGCCAGGCAGCCAGGATGCGCCGGCGCCTGCTGAAGGCGCGGCCGAAGGTGGCGGAGAAGAGGGCGGCGGCAGCGGCGAAGAAGCGCAGGTCAGCCACGACGGCGACACTGACTGGAGCGACAGCAGCCGCGCCAAGGGCAGCGACGACGAAGAATCGCGCCCCCAGATCGAAGCGTCCGGCACCACGCTGCGCGAGCACCTGATGGAGCAGGCGCGCCTGGCGGTGCTGTCGCAGCGCGACCGCGCGCTGGTCGAAATCCTGGTCGATGGACTGGACGACAATGGCTACCTGGAGGAGTCGCTGGACGACATCCACGCGCGCCTGCCGGAAGAACTTGAGATCGATCTCGATGAACTGAAAACGGCGCTGTCGCTGGTGCAGAGTTTCGATCCCGTCGGCGTGGGTGCACGCGATGCGTCCGAATGCCTGGCGCTGCAGATCCGGCGCATGGCGGGCATCCCGATGGTTACGCGGCGCATGGCGCTGGCCATCGTCGAAAATCACCTGACCTGGTTCGCCCAGCGCGAAACCACCAAGCTGAAAAAAGCACTCGATTGCGACGATGAAGATTTGCGCGAGGCCCAAGTGGTCATCCGCGCCTGCAATCCGCACCCCGGCAACGTGTTTGCGTCGAACGTGTCGGACTTCGTCGTGCCCGACGTGGTGGTCAAGCGGGTCAAGGGCGCGTGGGTGTGCATGCTCAACCAGGACGTGATGCCGCGCCTGCGCGTGAACAGCGCCTATGCCGCCTTGCTCAAGCAGGGCAAGAGCGAAGCCCAGATGGGCGCGCAACTGCAGGAAGCGAAGTGGCTGATCAAGAACATGCGCCAGCGTTTCGACACGATCCTGCGCGTTTCCGAGGCCATCGTGGAGCGCCAAAAGAATTTCTTTTCGCACGGTGCTGTTGCCATGCGGCCACTTGTTCTTCGGGAGATTGCTGATACACTAGGTCTGCACGAGAGCACGATCTCACGTGTCACCACCCAGAAATTCATGCTGACCCCACACGGCATGTTTGAGCTGAAGTACTTTTTTGGCAGCCACGTCGCCACCGATGCGGGAGGAGAAGCATCCTCGACGGCGATCCGGGCATTGATTGTGCAACTCACAGGAGCAGAAGACCCTAAAAATCCACTTTCTGATAGCAAGATCGCGGACATGCTGGGGGAACAGGGGATGGTCATCGCGCGCCGCACGGTCGCGAAATACCGTGAAGCATTAAAGATCCCTCCTGTTACCTTGCGCAAGTCCATGTAAGGCGTTCGACCGGCGCGCATCGCGTACGGCACCGAGCGTGGCATTTCTTCAAAGGAGTTTATGTATGAATCTCACCATCAGTGGACATCATCTTGAAGTAACCCCCGCCATTCGCGAATATGTCCAGGCCAAACTGGAACGCATTCGCCGCCACTTCGATCAAGTGATCGACATCGCCGTGATCCTCACCGTCGACAATCTGACGGAAAAAGACAAACGACAAAAAGCAGAAATCAATCTTCGAATGTCCGGCAAATTGCTGCACGTCGAAAGCCTTTCGCACGACCTGTACGCCGCCGTCGATGCGCTCATCGACCGGCTCGACCGCCAGGTCATGAAATACAAGGAAAAAGTACACGAGCATGACCATCAGGCCATCAAACACCTGACTGAAGGGGGCGTTGCCGTCCCGGTGTAATGCATACCAACTGAACAGGGAAGGCGCCTCATGGGCGCCTTTTTTGCTTTCTGGTAACTTATAAATTATCATCGAAAGAACATGCTCAACAAGAAGGTTGATTCGATGATGATGTGCTTGCTTCGATGCTGCGTGCCGATACTGGCACTCACGTGGCTCACTGCTGCCGCGGCGGCGAGCGATTGGTATCCTTTCAATTGGGCGATCAAGGCGCAGCCGGGTTTCGTGACAGACAGAGTCGCCATCGTCCTGCCGGTCACACTCGACGGTAACGCGTGCAGCATGCAGCTCGACACAGCGGTAGGCACCAGCCGGTTGTATCGCTCGGGCTTGCCAGTGCGTTACGCCGCGAACGCCGGGCAGCTCGTGATCGGCCAGTTCGGCGTCGGTGCCATGCTGGGACGGCGTACCTTCAACCTGATCTACCCCGACGATGCAGCCCACCGGGAAACCGGATGCCGTTTGACCGATGTCGGCCCCCTGGTGGGCACCATCGGCAACGATCTGTTCGCGAACGGTAATCTGACGCTGGACTTGCGCCATGCCCGCTTTCGCTTTATCGAAGGCGCCGCTGCGCTCGTCGCAACGGATGCGAATAGCGTGCCCTTCACGATGACGACCAGTGAGGAAGGGCATGGGCAGGTCCCGCTCATCGAAGTCACGCTCGCTGACCGGCGCCGCGTTTCCCTGATCGTCGACACCGGCAGCGCGCCTGCACAATTGATTGTGTTTCACGAACCTGATTGGCTGGCGCTGGTAGGGCCAGCCGGCGCACGCGATGCGGTGGCGGTAACAACGATGTCGTGGAATCATCCGATGCTCTGTCGCACGGCACCGATCCGCGCTGCGTTCCATATCGGGCCGATTGGGCTAGGTACCGGTACCGGGGCATCGTTCTGCACGATTGACAAGCAGCCGGCATTTGGGGGCTCGAGCCTGTTCGGCACGATCGGCATGGTGCCTTTCCAGGATCAAGCGATCACCTTCGACTATGTCGGGCAGCGTTTCCTGATCACGGCGCCTGATGTGCACCTTTTTTGATTCTGCGCTCAGCCGCAGCCGCTCTTCGGCACGGTTGACATCAGCGTCGCGCCACAGCTCGTGGCGTGGCCCTCGAACGCAACCGGTACGCCGTCGATCAGGACATGCGGATCGCCCTCGGCGATCACACATACTTCATGGCCTTTCATCGGACAAAAGCAGCGGTCGCCCTTGCGCGCCACTGCAACGCCCATCGCGGTCGTATTAGGCGCGGCGGCGACGACCTTGCCGCCATGGCTGGTTGGATCGTTCAATCGAATCACGCGACGCATGGCATGTCCTTTCGTGGTGGGTCACTGCGAAAAACCTTGCGGGTAGCGCGGTGCATCATGGCGCAAGCCCCACCACGGCAAATAGGCATGGTTGCCGCCCCGGGCGCGGAACCAGGGTGCGCCGGGCACGATCGGCCGCACGACGGGCGGCGGCAGCACGACCGTGGCGGTAAGCTCCTCCTGGTCGGTGGTGCCGGCCACCAGCACGTTCTTGCCGAAGTGGTTAGCGTAGGCAATCGCCAGCGCGAGATTCGTGAGGGCCGTGCCTGCCCCCATTTCGCCAAGCAGGGCGGGGGTATTGAAGGTCTGCTTCATGAAGTCGAGTTCGGGGACTTCTTCGGTCATGGTGCGGGCCAGCACGGCAAGGCGGTCGGACGAGTCGCGGTGCAGGTTGGCAGCGTCGTGGATGACGAAGCCGATCGAGGTTTTCTGGATGCCGGCGTTCGCGGCGGCCTTGTCGAGCGCGGCTTTCCAGACTTGCAGGGGGCGTGACTGGCCGTTGTCGCTTGCCTCGAATGCGCTGGCTTTTCTGACGGCGGGGTAGGGCAGCCATGCCAGTGATGCGCGGTCAGTTTTATAGTCTTGGCCGGCCAGGACGAGCAGGACCATGTTCTCGTTGATTTGCGCATCCTTGGGGTGACTAGGGGCGTCCCAGTTCATTACCCAGACCGTTTCGTCAGGGTGCAGTTGCAGATAGTCGAGGCCTGCCGCGAGCGAGGTAAAACCGGCGTTCGGTCCTCCCATCTTGATGCGCACGTCAGGTGGGGTGCTTCGGGTCCAGGAATTCGGGAAGCTTTTGCTTCCGATATCAAAGCTGTCGATGATGCTATCGCGCGTAACGGCAGCAGCATCGACTTGATCAAGCTTCCCGTCAGGAAGAGCATATTCCACGTGGATGCCGGCAAGCTCCCGCCAAGTGGCTTTATCCTTCAATGAATGTGCATTATAGAAATAGTCGGAATCGCTGAAATAGATGTCTCGGAATAAATTGGTTATTTGTTCGATATATTGATAGTGGTAATACTTGAAGCTTGCTTTCCCATTGTTTCCATCCGCTATATAGGATATTGCTTGCAAAGAGCTATATTTTTTTGGGTTCGATATTACTTTGTCGTCATCTTTATTCGGGCCGATCAGCCCCATAGTCCATAGCAATTGCCATTCGGTAGGGTAATCGCGTCGCTGAAGGGGATTCAGCCATTGCAAGCCCACGACCTGAGCCATGTGCAGCTTTCGAACTGGCTGGGGCGTGGTGGAAACAGCGGGCACTGCTTTGGTGGAATTCGCTGCCAGTAGGGTCGTCACCACCAGAGCAATTCCGGCCCCGAGTGCCGGAAGCGCAAAAAGTCGCATGTTCAGTTCCCCATTAGTTAGCCTGCGTGTGCCGTCGGCTTCGCTACGATAGCTCCAATATGCCGTGAGTGAGAAAAGCATAACAAGTACAAGGATGCTGCAGGCCGTGCGCCGCCCCCACGTTCGAATAAAGATGGTCATGGATATTTGCCTCTCATTTTGAAAAAATTTCACGTTTGTTAATGATTTTGGAGGGCATACTGCCTTCGTCCGTTTTGTTGGCCCAATCGATTGCAGATAATTTTCGGAACTGCCCCTTCAAGAAATATTCGGCGAAATCTACACTAGTGATTTCAATATCCATGCCTTTTAAATAACGCCAGTCGGCGATCCTGCGAAGTGTGGCTAGATCTTCTTGTTTTACGCGGCAAACACCAATGGCCACGTCATACGCCAGCGCCTTCTGCGCGTGCATGCCGTTGGTCATGATGGTCGAGTGATCGGTTGCGTGTGTGTCGATGTTGTCGGCCAGCGCGTCCCTGATCTTGTCGTTCCGCCACGCCGTATACTTTGCGCTGGCGCTCGCAGGCGAGTCTTCTTCGGTCACCTTGTCCGTGTTTTTGTAGAGACCCTCGCGCTTCGCATCCATGCGCAACATGGCGTGATGCTCGTAGCGCAGCGCGGCTTCACTGGCAACATCGCCGGCGGCGGCGTCGGTGCCTTTCAACTTCGCTTCTTTGGTCGCGTGATTCGGTACCTTGCGATCGCCTGCATACGGATCGCCGGCTTCCCGCTGGCGCGCCTTGTCGCGCGCTTCTCCGGGGGCGTCCATGCCCTGGTCGAAAGCGCTGCTAGCCTGGCCGAAGCGCATCGCTTGCGGCACGAATGCTTCAGGCAGTTCGGGCGCGGCCAGCGGCGTGGTCCAGTCGTTTGGCGGCAGGGCGTTGATACGCACGCTGGCCATGCCGGTGACGACATACATGATCGGCGC
>NZ_JAQQPS010000015.1:0-168337 GCF_036688685.1 Massilia sp. S19_KUP03_FR1
GGATGTTCACGTGGCGGCGGAAACGATACGCACGTTACGTGAAATGGGCGCACTAAAGAGTTGTGTATAACGAGGTGGGTTAAAGCCAGTGGAGGAACGCTGGATTTCATGTTTGATGATAAGCGGGGAGATGGCAAGGAAGCGCTCTTCAACAAGCGCTCGAGTCTGCCAGCCGCCAGCAAAATTGTGGCCTTTAACAAATCCCGACGTAAAGGCTGGCATGGCAAGAAGGGTGCGGATATGCGCACTGATTCAGAAGTTAAATTTGGTAAAGCGAGTAAAGCTTCGCTGCAAAAACTGAATATGAGCCGCAACCATAAAATTGCCGACAGTATCTTGGGTGTGATGATTCAGAAAACAGTGATCTCCAGTGAACTGGACGATTTGAAGACATGCAAGGCAGTCAAAGGTAGTCTGCTTAAATTCGTGTCGAGGAGCTTGAAGCCTTTGGACGATATCGAAACGCTTAAGAAAGCGGACCTCTTCAGGGAAAAACTACATGATTTAACGGTGGGAAATTTGAGCCAGAAAGAGTACAAGAAGCGTTTCAACGCTACCAAAAAAATTCTCTCAGCCAATCCTGCTAATTTGCGTTTAGGGATCAGCACGGTCAATTCCGGAATCGGAGGCGATCTCGATTTTAATGTGGCGGGTAGCAATGGCAATGTTCCCCGGCCATCAACACCGATTTCCGAAAATATGGGAATTGCGATGGATGACTACCTGCTGGATAACGGTGGCGGCGCTTCCATCCGCCTATTCGCAACCTTTAACAAAGGTACCCGGGCAACATCCAGTTTCACTTATGAATAATACGGCGGGTTCTAATACCCGACGCTGGACTAATTCGAAGCAGAGCTAGTGTCCCGCATTGGAAATTCGTCGAATTACCAATGTGACGAAATCGCGCTGAGACAAGGAGCAAAGCACGGCAAGGCCGGGGCCTTGCGAGCAGGTGTGACGCAGTATCGGTGCGATTGTCGTCATATTAAATCAAGGAATTTCTGACGCAGGTCAGTGGAATGTTGTAGCAATGCGATTTGCTGAGTATGGACGGCATCCGGGCCGACCCCGGCTGCACCCGTCTAATTGAGCCAAACCAACAATACCTAATTCCATCAAGCAACTTTCTCCCGGCTTGGTATCGTGGCACATGCCACCTGCCACGGGAGTTGCAATGCCAGCCACGCCAGACGTCCACGCCGGGAAATCGGCGTACTACCAGCCTTCCGGCAAAGTCGCGCGCGGCGCGCTGCTGATCGGGATGGGCTACGGCCTGGCAATCGTGCCGGGCGCCTTTCTGTATGCCTGCGCCATCATGCGCGCGCCGGCCTGGATCAATTTTATTGTGCTGCTCATGTTCGGCCTGTGGATTGCCGTCGTGGTCGACCTGGTGGCGCTCAAGGCCAGGATCCGGAATCGCGTCTGGGTCGTGCGCTTTGCCATCGCGCTGGCGCTGTGCGCCTGGTACTTCCAATGGGCGGTCTGGATGGCGATGGCCATGCAGCGCCAGCACACCGGCATGCTGGTGCAGAGCGCCGCCGTGCTGGCGCTGCATCCGGGCGCCTTGCTGGCGGCCGCCACCGAACTGGCGCTGCACAATGCCTGGGGGCTGGGTGCGTTGCCGATGGTGGCGGTGTGGCTGATGGAAGCGTTCGTGCTGGTCCAGATGGCGCCGGGGCTGGGGCAGGGGCGGGCCGTGCAACCGTTTTGCGAAGCGTCCGGGGACTGGGCCGAACAGATCGGCGTACGGCGCAAGTTCGCCTGCATCGACCAGCCCACAGAAGTGGCACACTTGCTGGAGCAGGCGCCGCAACAGCTGCCATCGGTGCTGACCGCGTGGAGCGCGCCAGCGCCCGACTATGCCGAGGTGACGCTGTACCGCTGCCACGCCGGCATTGCGTATGTCTCGATCTGGAATGTGCGGGCCCGGCGCGGCTCGACCAGCACCACGCAGGCTGTGGTGGTGGCCTTGCGTCTGCCCGGCGTGGATCTCGACGCGCTGATCGAAAAGCTGATCGTGCGCGCCGACCCGCGCACCGCCCGCACGCAGGATGATGGTGCCCCCGCAGCGCCGGAACTGGCCAGCCCGCGCGCCCTGTTCCAGGCCGCCCGCTTCGCCGATGCGTACCTGCGCGCGCTGGTTCACGTGCAGTCGCCGCAGCTTGGCCTGCGCCTGGAAGCGAACCGGCTGTGCGCCTTGTGCTGCATGCGTCAGAACCGCTGGGTCGAGGCCGGCCCGTTCTGGGAAGCCGTGTTCGACGACGAGCCGGCGGTGCGCAACGCCTTGCAGTTGGCCGCCTGCGCGGTGATGGCCGGCGCGTTCGAGGCCGGCCACGACTGGTTCGGCCGCGCGCGCGCCCTGAATGCCGCCACGCGCGAACAGCCGCCGCTGGCTTTGTTGACGACCTTTGTCAGTGCGCTCGATGCGGCGGGCCGGCCCGCTGCGGCCATGCGTTGGCTCGACGAAATCCGAGAATCGTATTGTGCCTGTCGGGACACCGACCCCACGGTCCTGTTTGCCAACCGCATGCCGCTGTTCAACGAGTTTCTCGAGCGCAGCGCACCGATCGTCCTGGCCGCGCTCGGCCGGCAACCGGGGTTGCGCTGGTATGCCGCCATGTTGGGACGCCTGGATGAAGCGGGCAATGTCGAACTGGGGCAGTGGCTCGATGAACAGGAACGCAGTGTGGCCGGCTGACACGCGGGCGTAATAATTTCTCAATAGAATCGAAATATTCCAAAATGAAATGAATCCCATGCAATCGACTTCCAGCGCAAAGCCGCTTCCCAGCGTCGATCTCGTCTACACCAAGACCGCCGTGGGGCGCCACGAAGTCGGCCACCGCGGCGCCGGCCTGAACGCGCGCCAGCGGACCGCGCTGATCATGCTCGACGGCCAGCGCGATGCGCGCGTGCTGGAAACCCTGATGCCGTCCGACCAGGTTGCCCCGATCCTGGCCGCGCTCATGGGACTGGGCTTGATTGCCCCCGCAGCCTCTGGGCTGGCGTCGCCGGCACCGGAAGCGCCCGCACTGGCCGCCATCAAGGCCGAACTGATTCAGTCAGCCGAACGCTATTTGGGCGTCATGGCGGACGGGGTGGTGGCGCGGGTGCGGCAAGCGGCCGACGCTACCGAGTTGTTGCGGGTACTTGGACACTGGCACATGGCGATGCAGGATTCGAAGCACGGCAAAGAGGCGGCCCGCGCCCTGCTCGATAAAACCCGCGCTACCCTGGCGTAGGGGCAGGCAAGGGTGCCGGCTGTGCCAGGATCGCCCCCAGCAAACCCGGAAAACGCGCCTCGATATCGTCCCGGCGCAGCGTGTTGATGTGCATGGTGCCATTGCTCTCGGTGCGCACCAGGCCGGCTTCGCGCAGGACCTTGAAGTGGTGCGACATGGTCGACTTGGGCCGCCCGCCGTCGAGTGCGCCGCAGGTGGACGCGCCAAGCTGCGCGAGATGGCGCACGATGCCCAGCCGAATCGAATCACTCAGGGCGTACAGCACGCGCTCGAGCAGGAAATCGTCGGCAAGTGGATGTTTGTAAGGGCGCATGAGCAGCATCATACACCTTGGGTTATACTCGTTCCATTGTTCGTAAATATTCGAACTAACGCCACTTGATACCGAGGAAACCCATGTCTGCATTGTTCCAGCCCTACACCCTGAAAAGCGTCACCCTGCGCAACCGCATCGCCGTGCCGCCGATGTGCCAGTATTCCGCCGTGGACGGCGTGCCGAACGAATGGCATCTGTCGCACTACGCCAGCATTGCGCGCGGCGGCCCCGGCGTGGTGGTGGTGGAAGCCACCGCGGTGGCGCCGGAAGGGCGCATCACGCCCGGTTGCACGGGCTTGTGGAACGACGAGCAGTTGCAGGCCTTCGTGCCGATCGTGCGCGCCATCAAGGCCGCCGGCGCGGTGCCGGGCATCCAGATCGCCCACGCCGGCCGCAAAGCCAGCGCCAACAAGCCTTGGGAAGGCGACGACCATATCGCCGAAGGCGACCCGCGCGGCTGGCAGACCATCGCCCCGTCGGCCATTGCGTTCGGCGAAAACTTGCCAAAAGTACCGCGCGCCATGACCATTGCCGATATCGCGCGCGTCACACAGAACTTCGTCGACACCACCATTCGTGCCCGCGAAGCCGGCTTCGAATGGCTGGAACTGCACTTCGCCCACGGCTACCTGGCCCAAAGCTTCTTCTCGGAACACTCGAACCAGCGCGACGACATCTACGGAGGCAGCCTCGAAAACCGATCGCGCTTCCTGCTCGAAACGCTGCGCGCCGTGCGTGCCGTGTGGCCGGAAAACCTGCCATTGACGGTGCGCTTCGGCGTCATCGAATACGACGGCCGCGACGAACAGACCTTGCTCGACTCGATTGGCCTGGTGCGCCAGTTCAAGGACGCCGGCATGGACATGATCAGCGTGAGCATGGGCTTCACCATTCCCGGCACCGCCATTCCATGGGGCCCGGCCTTCATGGGCCCGGTCGCCAAACGGGTGCGCACGGAAGCCGATGTGCCGGTCTCGTCGGCCTGGGGTTTCGGTACGCCGGCCATTGCCGAGCAGATGGTCAAGGAAGAAGTGCTGGACGTGGTGATGGTCGGCAAGGCGCACCTGGCCAACCCGCACTGGGCCTACTTTGCAGCGAAAGAACTGGGCGTCGAAAAAGCGGCGTGGACCTTGCCGGCGCAGTATGCGGCCTGGCTCGAACGTTATTAATTGACTACCTTGTTTGCATGAATCAACCCGCCGCGGCGGGTTTTTTTACGTGCCTGCGCTTACCGTCGATCCGCGACCTCAACTAGAATAGGGTGGGTTCCCCCGCATCGATCAACGGAGCACAGCCATGGCATTCGATTTTTTTCAGCGCATCTCGCGCGCGCCGACCAAGCCGCGCAGTGCGCCCACGGCGCGCCAGTTCGATGTGGCCGACCTGTATCGCGGCCCGGTTGCCGCAGCCGACGCGCTGGCCGCCGGCGAAGCGGCGCCCCTCGACGAAAAGCTACGCCAGGCCTATTTTTGGATCGTCAACAACGCCATCATCAGCCCGCACTACGATGTCGAATACAACGACGGGCCGCCGCAAACCTTCGTGGTGGGCGACAGCAAGCGCACCTTGACCCTGCCATCGGCGCAGAGTTATTCCAGCTTCGTCCTGCTGCCGCTGCTGACCTTTGCTGCACGCCGCAAGTGCCTCTTCATCGGCGGCCCGGGCCGCGGCAAGACGGCCAGTGCCATCCTGATGGGCGTGCTGGCGGGCGCCCCGGTGCGCGATGTGAAACGCGCCATGCAGCACGGGCACCCGCAAATGACCGTCGCCGACCTGCTCGGCAACCCGTTGCCGGCCGACCTGGTCGGCGCCCAGAGCATGGACGACATCCGCATCGCGTGGCGCGCATGGTTGTCGATGCGCGTGAAAATCGTCGATGAATACAACCGCATCCCCACCCGCACCCAGAGTGCCCTGCTCACCGTCATGGGCGACAACTACGCCGAGGTGCTGGACCACGTGTTCGAATGTCCCGAGTCGGCCTGGTTCCTGACGGCCAACGACGACCAGGGTGGCGGCACTTACCAGGTGATCGAAGCGCTGCGCGACCGCATCGACGTTGTCGTCCAGGCGCTTGCCTTCAATCCGCTGTTTCTCGACGATTTGCTGGTGCGCGTCGAGCAGGATGTGCGCCCGGAAGAACTGGTTCCGTCTGAACTGATCTTTACCGAGGCAGAGGTCGACCGCATGGGCGCGGCCATCCGCGCCATCGGAATCCCGGTGGCAGTGCGGCGCAGGCTGGAGTTTTTTGCCAGCCAGTTTGAACTGCAGGAAGGCGCGGGGGTGCAGTTTGAATACATGAGCAAGGATACGGCGCGCCTGTCCGGCGTGCCGTGGCGCGAAGTGACGGCGCAGGACAGCGGGCGCGATCGCCTGAAGGACCTGGGTTGCCAGACCCGCAACGGCGTCTCGGTCCGTAACCTCAGTACCTTGCTCATTTACGCGAAGGCGATGGCGTATTTTCACGGCGCCGACCAGGTGCAACTGGAAGACTTGCGCCAGGTCCTGCCGTTCGTCCTGCACGACAAGCTGCAGCCGGACCTGGAAGCGCCGTTTTTCAACGTGCCGGAAAACGCCGCCTACAAGCTGGACCGGGTCAGCTGGCTGCGCCGGCTGTTCGACCTGTCGAACGACGAGTTCAATCGCCTCGACCTGGACCGCAACGACCCGGTGGGCGAGCTGGCCGCGCTGTTCGCGCAGGGTCTCGACGGCGTGACCGAGCGCGAGACCCGTGCGCGCCTGGCAAAGATCGAAAAATTGATCGGTGAGCGCACCAAGGGCCGCAAACTGTATGGTCCTTTATATGACGAGCTGCTGAAACTGAAATACCTGCATCAGCGCTACACCAATTACCTGGCCTGGCTGCGTGCGCAATAAGATGCTGTCTCCTGCCTTCGCTGCCGCCCTGGATCTGCGCCGCGCCTGGTTCAATGCGCGCGTGGCGCAGGCCAGGGCGCGCGAACCGGGTTTCGATGTCGATGCCTTCGCCCGCTTTCTGGCCGACTGTGTCGATCCGCTGGTGCGGGTGGTGCCGCAGAACGTCGAGGCGGTGGCCGAGGCCGCGTTCGATATCGCCCTGGTGCTGTGCCGGCAGCGCCCGGATGACGTAGCGGCGCAGGTATGGACCCGGCTCGCGCCGGCGTATGGCGCGCTGGTCGCGCGTGCACCCCATGAAACCCTGGGCCTGCTGGTGAACGCGGTGGCGCGGCTGCAGGCGCTGCCGAATGCGCGGCCGGCCCAGTGGCTCGAACGCATGCTGGCGCTGGCGCCGCAGGTGACCTCCACGCACGCGCTGCGTGGCGTGGGCCTGGTGCTGGCCTGGCGCGCCGGCGCGGCCCATTTCCGCGCCGGCGCCATCGATGCCGCAGACGGCCTGGCGCCAGCGCTGGCGCTGGCCGCGTTTGGCGCCGGCCCTTCCTGGCCGGCGTTGCGCGCCGAACTGGCGCGCAATCCATGGTGGCATGCGCCTGGCGACGGCGCGCCGGAGCAGGAACTGGGCGCATTTATTGGCCTGAACGGGATGTTTGCGCAGCCGCCCGAGGTGCGCTCTTGCCACGACGGCTTCATGGTCGCCTCCGCTGACCGGCATTTCCTGCTGGTGGCGGACGCCTGCGGCGCCGTGCTGCTGGCCGCAAGCCGGGATGAGTTCGACGCTGCCGCCGAGGGCGGCTATCCTGAACTTGCCTCGTTCGAGGACAGCACCCTCGTCACCGGCGCACGCCGGGTCTTGCTCGACCTGCCGGCAACTGGCCTGCGCGCCTGCTGCAACGCCAGCCTGGTTGCCGTCACCTCGCCGTACACGCACGCAATCCGCGTGCTGCCACTGCGATGAACCCGCGTGTCGCGCAGTGGCGCGCCGCCTGGCCGCAGGCACTGGCGGTGTGGAGCAAGTACACGCGCATCGGCGACGCCACGCTGTGCAATTCAACCATCGCGGCCTCTAAAACAGGGCTGCGCGGCAGTTTCGCGATGATCCGCTTGCTCGACCAGCGCGTGGTGATTGACCTCGAAGCGGTGCACACACTGCAGCTGGACGACTATGCGGTCGAAATCCTGGCCCACGAGATCGGCCACCACGTACTGGCGCCGGGTAGCGCGACCGAACACTTCCGCATGCTCGCGCGCATCCGGCGCGCGCTACCGACTCTGGAGGCCAGCAGCGCGATGGTCGCCAACCTGTACACGGATTTGCTGATCAACGACCACCTGCAGCGCCAGGCTGGCCTGCGCATGGCCGACATCTACCGGCGCCTGATTCAGGCCAACGCCCCCGCGCCAGGCGGCGTGTGGCAACTGTATCTGCGCATGTACGAACACCTGTGGCAGCTCGAGCCGGGCAGTTTGGGTGGCGCGGCCGCCAAGGCGCTCGATACCGACGCCTGGCTGGGCGCGCGCCTGGTGCGCGTGTACGCCGGCGACCCGCTGCGCGGCGCCACCCGCTTCGCGGCCTTGCTGCTGCCCTACCTCGTCCAGGACGCGGCCGGCGAGCCGGTGCTCAAGGCGCTGCTCGACACGGGCACGGCGGCGGACGGTTGCGAGCCGGGCGGCATCGAGGACATCGACGCGGACGAGGAGGAGGGCGACCTCCATCCGATTGACGATCCGCGCGTCACCGGCCAAGCCCCGGGCGAGAGTGCAGCCGCGCCGGCAGGGAAGGCCCGCGGGCAGGCACGCGACCCGTTCGAGTACGGGGAGATCCTCAAGCTCGGCGGTGTCAAGCTGAGCGATCACGAGATCGCCGTGCGTTACTATCGCCAGCGCGCCTTGCCGCACCTGGTGCCGTTCGCGACCAAACCGGCGCCTGACGCGCCCGAGCCGCAGATGGAAGGCGTCGAGCCGTGGGACGTGGGCGGCCCGTTCGACGAGATCGACTGGTTGCAAAGCGTGCTGGCCAGCCCGGTGCCGATCCCCGGCGTGACCACCATGCGGCGAGTGTTTGACCAGGCCCCGTCGACTGCGCTGGACGCCGTTCCGGTCGACCTCGACCTGTACGTGGACAGCTCCGGCTCGATGCCGAATCCCCAGTCCGAGGTGTCGTGGCTGGCGCTGGCCGGCGCCATCGTCGCGCTGTCTGCGCTGCGCGCCGGGTCGAGCGTACAAGTGACGCTATGGAGCGGAAAACACCAGGTGCAGGTCACCGACGGCTTCGTGCGCGACAGCGACGCGGTGCTGCGTGTCTTGACCGGCTTCTTCGGCGGCGGCACCGATTTTCCCATCCACCGCCTGCGCGAGACGTATGCCGGCAAGGTGCCGCGCGCGCGCCCCACCCACATCCTGATGATTTCCGACGACGGTATCAGCACCATGTTCGACGACGATGAACGCGGCACCAGCGGCTGGACCATCGCGGCGCAGGCGCTGCGGGTGGGCGGCGCCGGCGGCACGATGGCGCTCAATCTGGCGCCCGACTGGGAGCAGGACAGCGGCTGGAATGCGCCAGCCTGGGATGCCATCAAGCGGGCCCGCAGCGAGCAGGGCTGGGAGATCCACCCGGTCGCGCAGTTCGAAGACCTGCTGGCGTTTGCGCGCGGTTTCAGTACGCGCCACTACCACGGCGGGCCGGGCTGATGGCGCACCCGGGTCCCGCGCTGGCGTTGCTGACCCACCGGCTGGCCGACACGCCCGCCGAGTTCCTGGCCGCGCCGCGCATTGGTCAGGACGGTGAGCTGGCAGTGGCGGCGCTGGTCAACGACGTCCTGCTGCTGCACGGCCAGCGCGCCGACATACGCCCGCTGCAGGCCTTCCAGGCCGAGGCGGGCACGCTTGCGCGCAACCGTCTGCAACTGGCATCCCTGTGCGCCTGGCTGCTGGCCGACCCCTGGTTCATCGACGCGCGTGTCGCGCAGGTCGACCTGCTGCGCGCATTGACCGAGGCGCCGGCCCGGCTGGCGCCGGTCACGACTGCGGCGCAGAGCATCGCCGACGTCGAGCGGCGCGAGGAATGCGTGCGCGTCGTGCTGGCGCAGTTGGGAATCCTCCCGGCCGGGGAGTCGGCCGAGCAGGCGCAGGACCGCCTGGCTGCGATCAGCGGGGCCGAGCGCCTCGCCTTGCTGGCGGCCAGCCGCGCGGCCGAACGGCGCGCCCGTAAAATCCGCGCCGCGCTGGCGGCAAAGGCGGCCCAGGAAAGTGCCGACAAATGGACGCGCGAATGAGCGCATCGGATACGTCCCCTGAAGACCTGCTCTACCCGACCTTGACGGCGCAAGGCCGGCGCACCCTGGCGTGGATGCGCGAGCATCCGGCCGCGCCCATCTTCCGCAACCAGAGCGGCAACAAGCTGCTCGCCAGCGAAGTGGCACAACTGCGCGTGTTTGAACGCAGTGTCTTGTCTTTTGACCCGCGCGGGCCAGCCGACTGGCGCGACGAATTTGTCGGCGCCGTGTTTGCCAGCGTGCCGCATTTCAGACAGCGCGGGCCGGCCCCGCTGCGCTTCGAGGAGATTGCCACGACGTCGCGCGCCGACCTGGCGCGCGACGTGGCCTCTTTCGTGCCGGACCATGTCGAGACGGCGCGCATGATCTGCTTTCACACGGCCGGCACCACCGGCCACCCGATGATCGTCCCGTCGCACCCGCTGGTTGCGGGCCGCTATCTTGCCTACCACAAGCGCGCACTGGCGCACGCCGGGATCACGCCGGACTACGGCAGCGGTCAGGTCGGCGTGGTCTTGCTCGGCTTCCAGCAGCGCTGTTTCACGTATGTGTCGGTGACGCCGACGATGGACGAATCGGGCCTGGCCAAGATCAACCTGCATCCCAACGACTGGCGCGATCCGCATCACCGCAGCACCTGGCTCGATGCGATGGCGCCGGAGATCGTTGCCGGCGACCCGGTCTCGCTGGCCGAGTACCTGACGCTGCCCATCGCCAGGGCGCCGCGCGCCATCCTGTCGGTCTCGATGATGCTGCTGCCCGGTTTGCGCGCGCAGCTCGAGCAGCGCTTCGGCTGCCCGGTTCTCGACATTTATTCGCTCAATGAGGTGGGGCCGGTGGGGGTATTCGACGCCGCCGCCGGCGGCCACCTGCTGCTGCAGGACCGCTTGTACGTGGAGATCGTCGATAGCGCCGGCATGCCGGTGGCGCCCGGGGAACGGGGCGAGGTGACGGTGACGGGCGGCTTCAATTTCTGCCTGCCCCTGCTGCGCTATCGCACTGGCGACCACGCTGCCTTGTCGACCCATGCGGGAGCGCCGACGCTGGTGGGCCTGGCGGGGCGCCAGCCGCTGCGCTTTCTGGCGCGCGGCAGGTGGCTCAACAATGTCGACATCACGCACGCCCTGAAAGACTGCGCGATCCCGCAATTCCGGCTCCACCAGGGCGCCGATGGAATGGTCACACTGCAGCTCGCTGCAGGCAGCGTCGCCGCTGGCGCCGTGGCAGCGCTGACGTCCCTGTTCGGCGCCGGCCAGGTGCGCCTCGCACCGCTCGCTTGCGACGACAAGGCCATCCAGTACAGCTCCGATTTGCCGGGGGCGCTGGTGTGAGCGGCGTTGCCCGCTTCCGACGCGCTCTGGTGGTCGGTAAATTCTGCCCGCTGCACCGCGGCCACATGGTGCTGATCGACGCCGCCCTGGCGGCCTGCGATGAGGTGTTCATCCTCAGCTGGACCAATCCCGAATTCGCCGGTTGTAGCCCGGACGTGCGCGCCGGCTGGCTGCACGCGCTGTATCCCGGGGTGCGCGCGCTGGTGGTGGCGCACGGGATGCCGTCCAACGACGCGCTTGATGCGGTGCAGCGCCACTTCACCGGCTGGTTGTGCAGCGAAAAGCTGGGCACCACGGTCGATGCCGTGTTCACCAGCGAAGACTATGGTGACGGCCTGGCGCTGGCCTTGACGGCGTATTTTGGCGCGCCGGTCACGCATGTCAGCGTCGACCAGGCGCGCGCCGCGGTGCCGATTTCCGGCACCGCCATCCGCGCCGACCCGCACGCCCAGCGGCACTTTCTCGACCCGCGCGTGTATGCCAGTTTTGTGCAGCGGGTCGCCATCCTGGGCGGCGAATCGAGCGGCAAGACGACGTTGGCGCGCGCCCTGGCGCGGCAACTCGCTACGGTTTGGGTGCCGGAGTACGGGCGCCAATTGTGGGAGCAGCGCGGCGGTGTCCTCGGTTTCGGCGACATGCTGCAGATTGGCCAGCAGCAGTGCGCGCGCGAGCAGGTGCTGGCACAGCAGGCGTACCGATGGCTGGTGTGCGATACCAGTCCACTGGTAACGGCCTTCTACAGCGAGGCGTTGTTCGGCGCAGTCGACCCGGGCTTGCAACAGCTGTCACAGCGGCCGTATGCAGTCACCTTGGTTTGCGCACCCGAGTTCGACTTTGTCCAGGATGGCACCCGGCAGGATGCCGCGTTCCGGCAGCGCCAGCATGCATGGTACCTGGCCGAACTGGCGCGGCGCGGTGTGGCATACACCTTGCTGGCCGGTTCAGTTGGCGAGCGCGTGGCGCGGGCGGCGCGCATCCTGGCCGATGCCGCTACAATTGGCGTTTGCCTGGCTGCAGAGGAAATCCCGCATGCGTGACATCGACCTGTCCGACTACAACCTGGCCGAGCTGAAAGGCCTGCAACTGGCCGTTGCGCTGGAGCTGCGTCAACGCCAGCTGCAGGAGCGGGATCGTGCGCGCCAGCAGATCGCGGCGATTGCGCGCGCGCTCGGGCTGTCCGTGCGGGATGTCTTGCGCCGCTAGTTCGCCTGACCAAAGCGGCGCGCGCGTTTGCCCGCTACTGCCAGCATCAGCGCGAACGCCACGCCGATGAGCGGCAGCGTGCCCGGTTCCGGAATCTCGGTGGGCGGGATTGCCGTCACCGGCGGCACCGGCGTCTTCGGCGGTGCATCCACGACGGGCGGCTTCGCCACCACGGGCGGCTTCGCCACCACGGGCGGCACGTCTTTTACCGGCGCTTCGGACGACACCGGCGGCAAGGTGATGACGGGCGCATCGGGCACGACCGGCGGCGTCACGGTCGGCGCCGGCGTGGCCGGCGTGGCCGGCGTGGCCGGCGTGGCCGGCGTATCGGCCAGCGTCACGTAACGGCTTGGCAGCAGGCCCATGCCGCTCGGCGCGCCCATCGGTACCGATGGCATCCCGCCGCGCTTGTAAGGCTCGGCTGGCGCAGTGTTGGTCGGCGCAACGCCCGGGAAACTTCGGGACTGGGTCGGATTCCCGGACGGCAGATCGTCGCTGAAAACGAAGCTGGCGTTCTGCAGTGCGCCGTCTGCGGACGTATCGGGCGCCACATTCATCGACTCGTCCAGCTCGGCGGCGCTGGGCTCACCCATCGCTACCGGCAACATGGCCGTGTCCGAAATGCGATTGCCGCAGCGGCCACGCATTTCACTGGTACCGTCCGAGAGCAGGGTTTCCCCCTTAGCCAGCATAATCTTGTGTTTGGTCCAGTACACCTTGTCGCCCTTGCGGTACGACACGTGCACGGCGCGTGGTCTGGTGACGGTGACCGCGTGCGCCTTCTTGATGTCGAACGACGCGTAGTGGCGCGCGACCACCTGGTCGTTCTTTACGCGCTGCTCCAGGTCGGCACGCGTGGCGACGCCGCCCGGTACGATCGAATATGGATAAATCCGCGACGCCGTGCCCGCTTCGGTGGCTGCCGTGCTGTTCAGGGCGACGTGCGGAATCAGCGCCGCTGCGCCTGTCGAGACTCTGGCAGCCGGCGCTGGTTCCCGGTTTGCCGCCACGGCGACCATGGCGACGGCTGCCAGCATGCCCAGCAGCACGTGGGCGCGCTGGCGCTTCTTGCGAAGCAGGGCTGCGGTGCGTAGCGGGCGACGGTAACCGATGCGGAAATCCATGGCGTATTTATTGGTAGGATGAGTCCTACAGGATATCAGTATTCATCAATACAGTCTTATTTCCGTGATTAAATTAAGTACTTTGTTGCAAAATTGTCGTGATGGTTTTTGCATCTTTCTGCCGGATGCAAACGGCTCGCATGCACAAGCGGGCACCAGTGCCGAACAATATTTTCCACGTGGAAACTACTGCAGTACAGATGTTGCGTTCACGATAAGTCTTTATGCGCCTCAGAGAATGCAAAAAATGCATTCGGACGCGAGCGGGTTGTAACGTGAATACCTTGTGTATATGCCACATTTGCCAGGCCATTCTGCGTAGCCAGCGGCGGTGGCTGGCGCGCTTGCTTCCCGGCCGCCACCCGGGCGCGGTAACATGCGCCATCCGCCACTGTCCAGGAGACGACATGCACGACCAGCAAGGCCGCCCGACCCACGAACTTTCCATGACGGTGCTGATGACGCCGGATATGGCCAATTTTTCCGGCAACGTCCACGGCGGCACGATCCTGAAGTATCTCGACAGCGTTGCCTACGCCTGCGCCAGCCGCTATTCCGGCACCTATGTCGTGACCTTGTCGGTCGACCAGGTCATGTTTCTCGAGCCGATCCATGTGGGTGAGCTGGTGACCTTCCTCGCGTCGGTCAATTACACCGGGCGCAGTTCGATGGAAGTGGGGATCCGCGTGCTCACGGAGAACATCCAGAAGCGCACCGCGCGCCATGCCAACAGCTGTTACTTCACGATGGTGGCGGTCGATGCCAACCGCAAGCCGGTGGCGGTGCCGCCGATCGAACTTATTACAGACGAGCAGCGCGATCGCCACGCAAAAGCGGAACAACGCAAGCGTTCGCGCCAGGCGCTGCCTGGCAAAGCGCGTCAGGGTGGGGGCGACCATGCTTGATCGCGCCGCACCACTGCTGCAATGGACCGCCACCGACATCGCCGTCGGCGCGCGCCTGGTCGCCGCATTATTCACGCACGCGGCGAGCTCGGGCGCGCCCATTGCCGCCGCCGACCTGCTGGGGCTGGCCCGCAGCGCGCACCCGCGCGACGCCCAACTGGCGCGTGCAGTGGTGCTCGGCATCGCGCCAAAGTTGCAATTCGTTGCGGCCTTCTGCCAGCGGCACGGCTATCCCAACCTCGCCGGCCTGGTCGACGGCGCCGCCGCGCAACCATTCGACTGGCAAAACGCGGCGTCCGGCTACCCCGCCCAGCTGGCAGCGTTCGTGAAAACCGCCCAGGCGGCTGTGCCTGTCCGTTTCAAGGCGCGCGCCGAGCGTCCGGCCGATGTCGCCTGGTACGCCTATTTCCGCACCCATCGGGCAGCCTGCGACGCGCTCTCCAGCGAAGGGAAGAAGGAAATCATCAACCTCATGATGGCAGGCCTCGACCCGGACGCGGCCCTGGCGCGCGTGCTGGCGGCACAGGCGCAGCAGAATTGACAATGTCCTGGACATCGAAGGGGAGGTCGTCCAAGCGCTTATAATGCGTACAGGAACTTGAAAGTTACTGGATACAACTTCGCAATGACGTTAGTATTCACTGTACATACAATAAAAGCGGTCAATGGCATCGACTTCACGCATCAATCTGGCTGGGCAAGTCTGGTATGGCAAGCGCCTGCAATGCCAGCTTGCGCGCCGGTTTCGTCTGCCTGACGAAAAACGCATCGGCGCTGCGCCAGGATTGGCAGCGGATGCAGATGTCGATAGCGACTTCGAGATCACCTGCATCACGGCGCAATCTGGTCTGCCGGAATGGCGTGGCGCCTGGCGCCGCTTGTTGGCCGACAGCCTCAGCCCCGAGAAAATCTACCAGACGCCGGAGTTTTTCCGCTTCCTGGTCGACACCCGCACTGCCGGCGCCGACCAGTTCGAACTGTTCCTGATCACCCAGCGTGGCCAGGACAAGGTGGTCGGCATCGTGCCGGTCCGCATTGTCACCATCGCGCTTGAGTTCGGGGTGGTCGCGTGGCAGGCGCGGGTCGTGCGCATCCTCGGCAGTGTGCCCTTGATGCCTGCCGCTGCGGCCCTGCTGCACCAATTGTGCGCGCACCTGCTGCGCACCTTTCCCGCGTGCGCTGCCGTCTCGATGCCGGCGTTTCCCAGCGAGATGCAGGCGCCCTTGTACGGAGATCGCCGCCATCGCGCCCTGCTGCTGCACGGCTGGCGCGCCTGCCACACCATTGCGCTGCCGGACGACTGGCCCGCCTACCTGGGTCAGCTGAGCGCCAGCAAGCGCCACAAGCTGGAACGCCAGTACCGCCTTCTTGAACAAGCCAGCGGCCCCTTGCAGTTAGAGCGCGTCGACCGGTCGGTGGCAGTGAAAGCGCTGGTGGAGGGCGTGCGTGCGCTGGCGCCGCATGGCGATCCGGCGCGCGATTACCGGGTGCTGGCAGCGAACCGCCTGCTGCTGTCGTACGTCCTGCGTAGTGACGACGAAGTCATTGCCGTCATCGTTGGCAGCCGCTACGGCGACACCTGGCACGTGCAGCAGATCCTGTCTGCACCGGCCTGGCGCCATCTGGCGCCCGGCGCCGTGGTCCTGCACGCCGCGTTGCAGGACGTGATCACGCACTTTGCCTTGACATCGGCCGACCTGGGCTTCGCTCGTCCAGGCCACCAGTTCGGCGCCACGCACACCCTCCACACGCGCGCCCACGTACTGATCGCACGGCGCGGCGGCTGGCGTACCAGCCTGCTGGGCGCCTTTGTCCGTTTCGACGGCGCGCGCGCCGCCTGCGCCAGCCGGATCAAGCCGTTCATGCGGCGACTGTTGCGCAGGTAGGGCCTGATATCGAATTCGGTATCAACTCCTGCCTAAAATTGATTTGATCGATGTCAAATGGGTCGCTAGTATTGCGCACGAACCTGCAACCCGACCCACCATCAGGAGAGCGATGAATCGCCTGGCATCTCCGGCTCACGCCATTACCCGCGCCCCTTTCGGGCGCCTGCCGGACGGGCGCGAAGCAAGCCTGTTCACCTTGATCAATGCGGCCGGCATGGTGGCGACCATTACCGACTTCGGCGGCATTGTCACCTCACTGTCCGTACCGGACCGCGCCGGCCACCTGGCCAACGTGGTGCTGGGCTTCGACGCGTTGGCGCCGTATCTTTCAGGCAGCGCCTACTTCGGCGCCCTGATCGGCCGCTACGGCAACCGCATCGCGCGCGGGCAGTTCACGCTCGATGGGGCAGACCACCAGCTCACTGTCAACAATGGCGCACACCACCTGCATGGCGGCGCGCGCGGCTTTGACAAGGTGCTGTGGGACGCGCACATCGCCGGCACCGCCCTGGTTCTGCAGTACACCAGCGTCGATGGCGAGCAGGGTTATCCCGGCACGCTGGTCACCACGGTCGAGTACGAATTGTTGGACAGCAATGAACTGGTGATGCGCGTGCATGCCGTCACCGACCGCGCCACGCCGGTGAACATCACCCAGCACAGCTATTTCAATCTGGCCGGGCAGGGCGATATCCTCGGCCACGAGCTGACCTTGTACGCCGATGCCTTTACCTCGGTCGACGAGGGTCTGATCCCGCTTGGTGCGCGTGTGCCGGTGGCGGGCACGCCCTTCGATTTTCGCAGCAGCCGCAGCATCGGTGAACGTATCGGCCAGCCCGACAAGCAGCTGCGCCACGGCGCCGGCTACGACCACAACTTTGTGCTGAGCGGTGCCACCGAACTGGCCGCGCGCGTGCTTGAGCCGGTCAGCGGCCGGGTGCTGGAACTGTTCACCACGGAACCCGGCGTGCAGTTCTACAGCGGGAACTTTCTCGATGGATCGCAAGGCTTCGCGCGCCGCAGCGGCTTTTGCCTCGAGCCCCAGCACTTCCCGGATGGGCCCAACCAGCCCGGCTTCCCGGGCACCATCCTGCGCCCCGGCGCCACCTACACCACGTCGTCGCGCTGGCGCTTCTCGACGGATGCAAACGCCATTTGACGATGCGCCGCCCGTGCGGGCATACCGATTTTGATATGGATAATGAATAATAATTGATTGGAAAGATATCGCTGCAGCTTTTAGACTGCACGCAGCCGACCGGGCCGTCATAAGCCCCGGCACCAGAACAACAGGAGAAATGCATGTCGGAAACAAAGAAAACGACCAAGCTGCGCTCGGCAGAATGGTTTGGTACGCAGGACAAGAATGGCTTCATGTACCGCAGCTGGATGAAGAACCAGGGCATTCCGGACCACGAATTCAATGGCAAGCCGATCATCGGCATCTGCAACACCTGGTCGGAACTGACCCCTTGTAATGCCCACTTCCGCAAGCTGGCCGAGCACGTCAAGCGCGGCATTTACGAGGCTGGCGGCTTCCCGGTCGAGTTTCCCGTGTTCTCGAACGGCGAATCGAACCTGCGCCCGACCGCCATGCTGACCCGCAACCTCGCCAGCATGGACGTCGAAGAATCCATTCGCGGCAATCCGATGGACGCCGTGGTGCTGCTGGTTGGTTGCGACAAGACCACCCCGGCGCTGCTGATGGGTGCGGCCAGTGTCGACATCCCGACCATCGTCGTCACCGGCGGCCCCATGTTGAACGGTAAGCTGAACGGTAAAAACATCGGCTCCGGCACCGCCGTCTGGCAACTGCATGAGCAGATGAAGGGCGGCCAGATTTCGATGCACGATTTCCTGTCGGCCGAAGCCGGCCATTCGCGTTCAGCCGGCACCTGCAACACCATGGGCACGGCATCGACCATGGCCTGCATGGCCGAAGCGCTGGGCACCTCGCTGCCGCACAACGCCGCCATTCCCGCCGTCGACGCGCGCCGCTACGTGCTGGCGCACATGTCCGGCATCCGCATTGTCGAGATGGTGCATGAAGACCTGCGCCTGTCGAAAATCCTCAAGCGCGAGAATTTCGAGAACGCCATCCGGGTCAATGCCGCCATCGGTGGCTCGACCAACGCCGTGATCCATTTGAAGGCGATTGCCGGCCGCATCGGCGTGCCGCTGGAACTGGAAGACTGGACTGCGGTCGGCCGCGGCACCCCGACCATCGTCGACCTGCTGCCGTCCGGACGCTACCTGATGGAAGAGTTCTATTATGCTGGTGGCCTGCCGGGCGCGATTCGCCGCCTGGGTGAGGGCGGCTTGATCCCGCACCCGCAAGCGCTGACCGTGAACGGCAAGACCCTGTGGGAGAACTGCGTCGACGCGCCGATCTACGACGATGAAGTGATCCGCAAACTGGACCAGCCCTTGCTGGCCGATGGCGGCATCTGCATCCTGCGCGGCAATCTGGCCCCACGTGGCGCTGTGCTGAAACCGTCGGCCGCCACCCCGCGCCTGATGCAGCACCGCGGCCGCGCCGTGGTCTTCGAAGATTTTGATCACTACAAGCAGCGCATCGTCGACCCCGATCTCGAGGTCGATGCCGACTCGGTGCTGGTCATGAAAAACTGCGGCCCCAAGGGTTATCCCGGCATGGCGGAAGTGGGCAATATGGGCTTGCCACCGAAGCTGCTGGCTGCGGGCGTGACCGACATGGTGCGTATCTCGGATGCGCGCATGAGCGGCACGGCGTATGGCACCGTGGTGCTGCACGTGGCGCCGGAAGCGATGGCCGGTGGCCCGCTGGGCGTGGTCAAGGATGGCGACTGGATCGAACTCGACTGCGCCGGCGGTCGTTTGAACCTCGATATCTCGGAAGCCGAGATGGCTGAGCGCCTGGCCGCCCGCGCGCAGATTCCCGCGACCGGCATGGCGAGCGGCTACCAGAAGCTGTACATCGACCATGTGCTGCAGGCCGACGAAGGCTGCGATTTCGACTTTTTGGTCGGCAATCGCGGCTCGGCGGTGCCGAAGCACTCGCACTAAGCTTTCATTTTTAGCACCACCACCCCTAAAACCGTCATCCCGGCGCAGGCCGGGACCCATCACCCGTCACAGAATTCACATGGTATGGGTCCCCGCCTGCGCGGGGATGACGGTGGCTAAAGGAGACACCCATGCTACTCATCCAATACATCGACGTGCACCACACCCGCCGCGTCGGCATCCTTGATCAAGACCGCATCACCGCCATCGACGGCTTCGCCACCACGCTCGCCCTGGCCCAACACGCCATCGACAGCGGCAGCGCGCTCGAACAGCTGGCCCGCGACCATGCCGGCAGCGCCACCGAATCCTACGCCGCCGTCCTGGCCGCTGGCCGCCTGCTGGCGCCGATCGACCACCCCGACCCGGCGCACTGCTACGTCACTGGCACCGGCCTCACCCACCTCGGCAGCGCCGACACCCGTGACGCCATGCACAAGAAAATCGGCGGCGCTGTCGAAGCCCTGTCCGACAGCATGAAAATGTTTCGCATGGGCGTGGAAGGCGGCAAGCCGCAGTCCGGCGAAGCTGGCGTCCAGCCCGAATGGTTTTACAAGGGCGACGGCTCGATCGTGCGCACCACCGGCGCCACGATCCCGATGCCAGCCTTTGCGCTCGACGGCGGCGAAGAACCCGAAATCGCCGGCCTGTACCTGGTCGGCCCCGATGGCGCGCCATGCCGGGTCGGCTACGCCATCGGCAACGAGTTCTCCGACCACGTGACCGAGCGCCAGAACTATCTGTACCTGGCCCATTCAAAGCTGCGCAACTGCGCCGTCGGCCCGGCCTTGCTGGTGGGCGAGTTGCCGGCCCACGTGGCCGGCACCTCGCGCATCATCGGCGTGGACGGCGCGGTGCGTTGGGAAAAGCCGTTCCTCAGTGGCGAACAGAATATGTCGCACACCATCGCCAACCTGGAACATCACCATTTCAAATACCCGCTGTTCCAGCGCCCGGGCGACGTCCACATCCATTTCTTTGGCACGGCGACACTCAGCTTTGCCGACAACATCAGCGTCCAGAGCGGCGAGGCGTTCGAGATCGAAGCGCCCGTGTTTGGCCCGCCGCTGCGCAACCAATTGAGCGTCCTTGACGCTGCACCCGTGAAAGTGAAAACCTTATGAGCATCCTTGGCCTATCCCTGATTAACGGCGTCGCTGAACGCGGCAACGGCGCAGCCTTCCAGGCCTGGAATCCAGCGCTGGGCGCGTCTATCGAGGGCGACTTCCACACCGTCGACAACGAGCAGATCGCGCGCGCCTGCAGCCTGGCGCAAACCGCGTTCGACCCGTTCCGCGCCACCAGCAACGAAGAACGCGCTACCTTCCTCGAAACCATCGCCGCCCAGATCGTGGCCATTGGCGACGAACTGATCGAGCGCGCGATGGCAGAATCCGGCCTGCCGCGCGCGCGCCTGGAGGGAGAACGCGGCCGCACCGTAGGCCAACTGAAACTGTTCGCGGATCTGTTGCGCGAAGGTTCCTGGCAGGACGTGCGCATCGACAGCGCGCTGCCGGAGCGCGCGCCCTTGCCGCGTCCCGACATGCGCATGCGTTTGATCGGTGTCGGCCCGGTTGCCGTATTTGGCGCCAGTAATTTCCCGCTGGCGTTCTCGGTGGCTGGTGGCGACACGGCCTCCGCGCTGGCGGCCGGCTGCCCGGTGGTTGTGAAAGCCCACCCAGCGCATCCCGGCACGTCGGAGCTGGTTGGTGGCGCCATCGTGAAAGCGGCGGCACTGTGCGGCCTCCCGGCCGGCGTCTTTGCGCTGCTCACTGGCACCGGCAACGCCCTTGGCCAGGCGCTGGTCGCCCATCCGGCTATCCAGGCGGTGGGTTTTACGGGTTCGCGCGCCGGCGGCCTGGCACTGATGGCGGTGGCGGCAAGCCGCCCGCAGCCGATTCCCGTGTATGCCGAAATGAGCAGCATCAATCCGCTGTTCCTGTTGCCGCACGCGCTGTCGCAGCGCGCCGAGGCGATCGGCGCCGGCTTTGCCGCGTCGCTGGTGATGGGCGTCGGCCAGTTCTGCACCAATCCGGGCCTGGTGCTCGCCATTGAAGGGGAAGGCCTGGAGCGCTTCAGCGAGAGCGCCACTGCCGCCTTGCGCGGCGCTCCGGCCGCCACCATGCTCACAGCCGGCATCGCCGCGAGCTATCGCAGCGGTGTCGACGCACTGGCCGGCCACGAAGCGGTGGCCACGCTGGCACACAACGAACCCGTGGACGGGAAGGGCGCGGCCGCCCTGTTCCGCACCACCGGCGCGGCGTTCCTGCGTGACCATGCCTTGCAAGGCGAAGTGTTCGGGCCAGCGTCGCTGCTGGTGGTATGCCGCGACGCCGACGAACTGCGCGCTGTCACCGATGTGCTGGAAGGGCAGCTGACGGCGACTTTGCAGATCGACGAAGGCGACTACGCCGACGCCGCTGCGCTGCTGCCGGTGCTGGAACGCAAAGTCGGCCGCATCCTGGTCAACGGCTTTCCGACCGGCGTGGAAGTGTCGACCGCAATGGTGCACGGCGGGCCGTTCCCGGCCACCTCGGACGGACGCAGCACCTCGGTCGGAACCGGCGCGATCAGCCGCTTCCTGCGCCCGGTGTGCTACCAGAACATGCCGCAGGCCTTGCTGCCAGGCGTGCTGCGCGACGATAATGCGGCCGGCACGTGGCGGCGCGTGGATGGGGCCCTGGGAAAGGCCTGAACGGCTGCGGCCCACGTTCCCTCGCCAGCGCCAGCACGTCACGCTCGCCATTGGCGAACGTGACTCCCGGCGCAGGCCGGGATCCATGCTGAGGTGAGCGAAGCGCAGCCGTTTGCGCATTCCGCACTTCAGTATAGGTTCCGGCTTGCGCCGGAACGACGGCGCCACGTTCACGAATACAAACAGATCAACACGCAGGAGACCATATGAACCACCCAGCCCGCTACCCCAGCCTTCAGGGCAAGCGTGTTTTCGTCACCGGCGGCGGCACCGGCATCGGTGAAGCCATCGTCACGGCGCTTGCCGAACAGGGCGCCATCGTGGCGTTTGTCGACATCGCCGACGCGCCCAGCGAGGCGCTGTGCGAACGCCTGCGCGCGGCCGGCCACGCGCCGGTCTACCGCCACTGCGACATCACCGACATCCCGGCGCTGCAGCACACCATGGCCGAACTGGCACTCGAACTGGGCGACTTCGACGTCCTGGTCAACAACGCCGCCAACGACCAGCGCCACGACATCGCCAACGTCTCGCTGGACTACTGGAACGAGCGCATCGCCATCAACCAGAGACCGATGTTTTTTACGGCGCAGGCGGTGCTGGCCGGCATGCAGAAGAAGGGCGGCGGCTCGATCATCAACTTCAGCTCGATGTCCTGGCACGCCAAGGGCGCGGGCTATCCGGTCTACGCCACCACCAAGGCAGCCGTGATCGGCCTGACGCGCTCACTCGCGCGCGACCTCGGGCCGCACAATATCCGCGTCAACACCGTCACGCCAGGCTGGGTGATGACCCAGCGCCAGGTCGATCTGTGGGTCGACGACGCCGCCAAAGTGGAGATCGCGAAGGCCCAGTGCCTGCCGGGCGCGCTGATGCCGCAACACGTGGCGGCCATGGTGCTGTTTCTGGCCGCGGACGACAGCGTCATGTGCACCGCCCAGGATTTTGTCGTCGACGCCGGCTGGACCTGAACGCAAACGCATAACCGGCAGCCGTCAGCAGCACGAACAACAGCGTGCTGATGGTAAAACTGGCGCTGGGCATGAACGGCAGGCTGGTGACCAGCACCGTGCCCAGCGCGGCAAAACCGTACTGAATGCAGGTCAGCAGGCCCAGAGCATACGACCCCTGGGCCGCAAAATGGTTCATCACGACCACCTGCACCGGCGGATTGATCAGCGCGGTGGAAAGGCGCAGCAGGCAGGTGCCGAGCGTGACCGCTGCCAGGATCGCAAACGTGTCTGGCGTGAGTAGCGCCACGCACAGCACGCCCGTCCCGGCCAGCGCCACCGCAACGCCGGCGCCGACGATGCGCTGCGGCGCCAGCGCGCGCGCATTCAGGCCGCTCATGATGCGGTTACCCAGCAAATAAAACACGGCAACGCCGATGAACACCAGTGCATAGCGCGCTGGCGCCACCCCGAGCTGGCCAATATACAAGTAGCTGGAAATGCCGATGAAGGCGTAAAACGCCGCAAAGGCGGCGCCGACGATCAGCGCCAGGCCGAGAAAATAGCGGTCGCGCATCACGCTGGCGTAGTGCCGGAAGTGGCCGCGCCAGGTAAACGCCGCTCGCAACCGGGCGCGCTGCTGATTGGTTTCCCGGATAGCGGTCCAGGCCCAGAGGAACAGTGCGGCTTCGACCAGCGCGATGGCCCAGAAGCAGTTGCGCCAGTTTGACGCCTGGATGATTGCCGCGCCGGCCACCGGCGCCAGGATGGGAGACAGGACCAGGCCGATCACGAGCAGGCCGGTGGCGTGGATTTGCGCCTGCTTGTCCAGCGTATCCTTGATCACCAGGCGCAGCACGATGTACACGGCGGCGCTGCCGGCCGCCTGGAGCACGCGCATGGCGATCATCCACGGCAGCGAGCTTGACAGCGCAATCCAGATCGACGCCGCGATGTGCAGCGCCAGGCACACCAGCAGGGTCGCGCGGCGCCCATGCAGATCGCTGACCACACCGATAAACAGCACCACGCAGGCCTGGCTGATGTTGTAGGCCGAGATCAGGTGGTTCGCGACGCCAATCGGAACGCCGAATTCGCGCGCCATGGCCGGCAGCCCGGGCAGGAAAATGTCGGTGCAGGCCTGGGTGGCGAACAGCAGCAAGACCATCAGGGCGATTGAAACCGGTTTGATTTCCGTGCGATGCATAGGCAATCCTCAGGATGGTCGCCGGCTTGGGGGGGGCGCAGCCAAAATGATACCCGAGCAAGGCTGGATGTCCGAGGCGCTTCTGTGGCGAAACGACACCGCGATTGCACAGACTATGCATGCTGGCTCGGTTTGCACATTAAGGGCCGCAATCGCGTTATAGTTTTTATATGGTCACGGCATTCACTGATGTTCTTCGGAGATATTCAGATGCAATTGAGCGAACGACACGAACAGGCCGGAGGCACGCCATGACCAACCCGGTCGCCTTGCGCCGCCATGTTGCACAAGTTCTGCAGTGGTCCGGCGCGGCGCGCGTCGAGCGCAGCCTGATGCTGGTGTCGTTCCTGGCCGTAGCCGTGCCCATCGCCGCCGCCGTCCTCCTGAAACGTCCCGACAGCGGCACCATCGTCGCGCTCGGCGCGGTATTGCTGGCGCCCGAGCCAACGCCAGGCAGTGCCTCTGACGACGGCACGATACTGGGCGCGCTGCTCCCGGCCGGCGCAGCGATGGCCGCGGCCAGCGTCCTGGCGCGCCTGCCGGACGCGGATGTTCTGATGATCGCTCTCATCACGGGCGCCGCGGCACTGGTCAATTACAGCCGTCCGGCGGCGCTCGCGGGCCTGCGTTTCATCGTCGTTCTGGTATTGACCCTGGCGCTGATTGGTCCCCACGCGGTGCACGGCGGCGCAGCGCTGCTGTTCGGCAGCGGCGTGCTGTGGCGCACGGCATTGCAACTGCTGGGCCGATACTGGCAGACTGATCCGGTTCCGGTTCCGGTTCCGGTTCCGGCCACAGCAGCACGGCGCGTGCCAACACCACGCCAGCGGCGCGCGCACCTGCGGCGTCAACTCAAGACCCTGCAGGGCTGGCAATATCCGCTGCGTCTGGCCGCCGGCCTTGCGGCCGCCTGCGCAGTGCGCGCGATCTGGCCACAGCATCACGTTGACTGGCTCGTACTGGTCATCGTGCTGATGACCCCGCGCACCATCGAACATCTTCCGGTTGCCGTCACGCAGCGTGTTCTCGGTACGCTCGTCGGTGTAGGCCTCGCCGGTGCAGTGGTATATGCCGGCTTGCCGTACGCGGCCCTGCTCATGTTGCTATGCCTCTGCGGCACCCTGGCGCCAGTGGCGCGCCGTGGCAACTACGCAGCCTGGTGCGCACTGTCGACGCCATTGATTTTGCTGGCAATGGATGCCCATGGCCCCATCGGCGCTGGCATGCTGGCAGATCGTGTGGCAGCAACGATGCTAGGTGGGTTGCTGATCGCGAGCGCGAACCTGGCGATGGACGGCCTGCTGCGGCTCGCCCCTGCGCGTTGACCTGGGCAGGGCAAGCCGCCTACCAGGAGTCGATATCAAAATTGGTATCTAAAATATTAAATTAGTGATTGGACGGGTATAAGACCTCCTCATAAGATGGTGCCACAACAATATCGGAGACAATCATGACCTTTACCCGCAGAATCCTGCTGTGCGCCCTTGCATCCGCAGCCGCCGCAGTCAGCATCCCGGCGCTCGCCGCCAAGCCCCTCACCATGGGTTTCTCGCAAGTAGGCGCCGAAAGCGAATGGCGCACCGCGAATACGGCATCGATCAAGGACGCCGCCAAAAAGGATGGCGTCAACCTGAAATTCGCCGACGCCCAGCAGAAGCAGGAGAACCAGGTCAAGGCGATCCGCTCGTTCATCGCCCAGAAGGTCGATGTGATCGCGTTTTCGCCAGTGGTCGAGTCGGGCTGGGAAACCGTGCTGCGCGAGGCGAAAGCCGCAAAAATCCCGGTGATCCTCACCGACCGCGCCGTCAACGTCACCGATAAATCGCTGTATGTCACCTTCATCGGTTCGGACTTCGTGCTCGAAGGCCGCCACGCCGGTGAATGGCTGGTCGCGCAAGCGGCGAAAAATCCGGGCAAGAAGTACAACATCGTCGAACTGCAAGGTACGGTCGGCTCCGCGCCGGCGATCGACCGCAAGGCCGGCTTCGCCGACGCCATCAAGGGCAATCCTGCGCTCACCGTCGTGCGTTCCCAGACCGGCGATTTTACCCGCGCCAAGGGCAAGGAAGTGATGGAAGCTTTCCTTAAAGCGCAGGGCAAGAATATCGACGTGCTGTACGCGCACAACGACGACATGGCGATCGGCGCCATCCAGGCGATCGAGGAAGCGGGCCTGAAACCAGGCAAGGATATCCTGATTGTCTCGATCGACGGCGTGAAGGGCGCGTTCGAAGCGATGATGGCCGGTAAGCTCAACGTCACCGTCGAGTGCAACCCGCTGCTCGGGCCGCAGCTGATGCAGGCCGCGCGCGACGTTGTCGCCGGCAAACCGATACCGAAGCGGATCACGACAGTTGAAGGCATCTTCCCTGCCGAGCTGGCCGCGAAGGAATTCCCGAACCGCCGTTACTGACAGGCGGCCATGGAAGTTCGTCCCGTGCTGGCGCTGTCCGGCATCAGCAAGCAATTCCCCGGCGTGAAAGCGCTGTCCGGCGCCGGCATCAACCTGTATGCCGGCGAAATCCACACCCTGATGGGCCAGAACGGCGCCGGCAAATCGACGCTGATCAAGGTCCTCACCGGGGTGTATGCGCCCGACAGCGGCGCCATCGTGTTCGATGGCGCGCCGATTGCGCCGCGCTCGACGCAGGAGGCGCAGACCATCGGCATCAGCACGGTTTACCAGGAAGTGAATCTGTGCCCGAATCTGTCGGTGGCGGAAAACCTGTTCATCGGCCGCTATCCGCGCCGCTTCGGCATGGTGGACTGGCGCGCAATGCGGCGCGATGCGCGCGTCTTGCTGGCCCAGCTGCAGGTCGACATCGACGTCACGCGACCGCTGCACGACTACCCGCTGGCAGTCCAGCAAATGGTGGCGATTGCGCGCGCGCTGCAGATTCATGCGCGCGTGCTGATCCTCGACGAGCCCACCTCCAGCCTGGACGAAGCGGAAGTGCAGCTGCTGTTCGGCGTGCTGCGCCGCCTGCGCGAGCAGGGCATGGCGATTCTGTTCGTCACCCATTTCCTGGAGCAGACCTACGCGATTTCGGACCGCATCACGGTGATGCGCAACGGCGAGCGCGAAGGCGAATATTTGTGCCGCGAGCTGTCGCGGCGCGAGCTGGTGAACAAGATGGTGGGCGCGCTGGCGAGCGAGTCGGTCGACGCCATGGCGCCGCCGCCCGGCGCCGCGCCGGCAGCGCCGGTGCTGCTGCGCGCGCGTGGCCTGGCGAAGAAAGGCGCCTTGCTCCCGCTCGACCTGGAGATCCACCAGGGCGAGATGCTGGGCCTGTGCGGCTTGCTCGGGTCCGGGCGCACCGAGACCGCGCGCCTGCTATTTGGCGCCGACCGGCGCGACGCCGGTTCGCTCGACGTGGCGGGTCGCCCGGTCACCTTGACGGCGCCGCGCGACGCCATCGCGCGCGGCATCGGCTTTTGCTCGGAAGACCGCAAGCATGAAGGCGCGATCCTCGACTTGTCGGTGCGCGAAAACCTGGTGCTGGCGCTGCAGGCAAAACGCGGCATGCTGCGCGCCATTCCGCTCAAGCGCCAGCAGGCCATGGCGCACGATTACGTCGCCTGGCTGGGCATCAAGACGGCCAGCATCGAGACGCCGATCGGCTCACTGTCGGGCGGCAACCAACAAAAGGTGTTATTGGCGCGCTGGCTGGCCACCGAGCCGGCGCTGATGATCCTCGACGAACCCACGCGCGGCATTGACGTGCGCGCCAAACAGGAAATCATGGAATTTGTTTCAACGTTATGCCGCAAGGGCATGGCCGTGTTGTTCATCTCGTCCGAGCTGCCCGAAGTGCTGCGCTGGTCCGACCGCATGCTGGTGCTGCGCGACCGCAAGGGCTGCGGCACCTACCTGCGCGGTGAACTCGACGAGTCCACCGTGCTGCACGCCATTGCCGGAGAGGCGGCGTGAGTGTCGTGTCGCTGAAGGCCGCCGGCCAACCTGTCGCCATGGCTTGGCGAAGCCATCCGGTGGCGCGCCCACTGGTCGCGCTGGCCTTGCTGCTGCTGGTCGACTTTGCGCTGGTGCCCGGCTTTTTTAACCTGACGATACGCGACGGCCACCTGTACGGCAGCCTGGTCGACATCGCCAACCGCGCAGCACCCCTGATGCTGGCCGCAATCGGCATGACGCTGGTGATTGCCACGCGCGGCATCGACATCTCGGTCGGCGCCGTGGTTGCGCTGTCCGGCACGGTCGCGGCCATGCTGGTCGGCGGCACGCTGGTGATCGAGAACGGCGTGCCTTCCTACGTCAGCCGCATCCCGATGGGCTACGCATTGGCCGCCGCGATCGGGGCGGCGCTGCTGTGCGGCGCCTGGAACGGCGTGCTGGTGGCCGGCCTGAAATTGCAGCCGATCGTCGCAACCCTGATCCTGATGGTGGGCGGACGCGGGTTGGCCCAGCTGCTCACCGATGGCCAGATCGTCACGGTTTACTATCAACCGTTTTTCTTCATCGGCAGCGGCTACCTGTTCGGGCTGCCATTTTCTCTGTTCATCGTCGCCGTGGTGTTCGCCGCCACCGCGCTGCTGCTGCATAAAACCGCGCTGGGACTGTTCATCCAGGCCATCGGCGTGAACCCGGTGGCGGCGCGCCTGGCCGGGGTGCGCACGGCCGCGCTGACCTTCTTCGTGTACGTGTTCTGCAGCGCCTGCGCCGGTATCGCCGGCCTGATGGTCTGCTCGAACATCAAGAGCGCCGACGCCAACAACGCCGGCCTGCTGCTGGAACTGGACGCCATCCTGGCCGTCACGCTGGGCGGCACCTTGCTGGCCGGCGGCCGCTTCAGCCTGGCCGGTAGCGTGATCGGCGCGCTGATCATCCAGACCCTGACCTATACGATTTACGCGCTGGGCGTGCCGCCCGAGGTGAACATGGTGGTGAAAGCCGTGGTGGTGTTTTTGGTGTGCCTGTCGCAGTCGCCACAGTTTCGCCAGCTGTTTGTGCGCCGGAGGGCAGTATGAAGGCCTGGGCGGCCTCGCCCTATTTTACGTCGCTGGTGACGGTGGCCCTGCTGGTGCTGATGCTGGGTGCCGGCGGCTTGGCCTACCCCGGCTTCCTGTCCGAGCAGGTGGTGTTCAACCTCCTGATCGACAACGCCTTCCTGCTGGTGCTGGCAGTCGGCATGGGCTTCGTGATCCTGTCCGGCGGCATTGACTTGTCGGTGGGCGCGGTGCTGGCGCTGTCGACCATGCTGTGCGCCTGGCTGCTGCAGGTGGCGCACTGGCCGGCGCCTGCCGTGATCGCGCTGGTGCTGCTGCTCGGTACCGGCTTCGGTGGCGCGATGGGGGCGCTGATCCATTATTTCCGCTTGCAGGCCTTTATTGTCACGCTGGCCGGGATGTTTCTCGCGCGCGGGCTGTGTTACCTGATCAGCGTGGAGTCGATCACCATCGACAACCCGCTCTTCGTGGCCATGTCGCGCACCCAGTTCGCGCTGCCGGGCGGCTTCATTTCGGCCGGCGCGCTGGTGGCGCTGGCGGTGCTGGGCGTGGCCATCTGGGTGGCGCAGTACACCCCGTTCGGACGGGCCGTGTACGCGATTGGCGGCAACGAGCAGTCGGCGCTGATGATGGGACTGCCCGTGGCCCGCACGCGGGTCGGCGTGTACGCGCTGAGCGGCTTCTGCGCGGCGCTGGCGGGGGTGCTGTTCGCGTTCTATATGTTGTCCGGTTACGGTCTTCACGCCCAGGGCACCGAACTCGATGCGATTGCGGCGGTGGTCATCGGCGGCACCTTGCTGGCCGGCGGCTACGGCTACCTTGCCGGCGCCTTGTCCGGCGTGCTGGTGCTGGGCGCGATCCAGACCCTGATTGCCTTCGACGGAACCCTCAGTTCGTGGTGGACCCGTATCGTCATCGGTGCGCTGCTGTTCGTGTTCTGCGTGGTGCAGCGCGTGCTGGCGGTCACAAAGACGTGAAGCGACACGCCGTCAGCGGGTGGGTAGTGATGCATATATGTACTAAAAATCACGATATCAATATCATAAATGATATGATCGAGTGATGGATATGCTCAACCCCAACTGGTTCCTGAAAGCGCGCCTGAAAACGCGCCAGCTGCTGCTATTGATTGCGCTGGACGATTTCCGCAACATCCACCGCGCGGCCGACGAGCTGCACATGACGCAACCGGCGGCGTCGAAACAGCTCAAGGATCTCGAGGAGATGCTCGACGTACGCCTGTTCGAGCGCCTGCCGCGCGGCATGGAGCCGACCATCTATGGCGAGACGATGATCCGCCACGCGCGCATGGCCTTGACCAGCCTGTCGCTGGCGCACGACGACATCGTGGCTTTGAAGGCCGGCATGGCGGGGCAGGTGGAAGTGGGCGTGATCATGGCGCCAGCGATGGCGCTGCTGCCGCGCGCGATTGCCCGCATCAAGGAACAGGCGCCGCTGCTGCGTATTGGCGTGCAGCTCGAGCAAAGCAACGTCCTGATGGGCAAACTGCAGCACGGTACGCTCGACTTCATGATCGGGCGCATCCTCGAAAAGCAGGACAGCACCGGCCTGATTTACGAAGAACTTACCGAGGAGCCAGCCTGCGCCGTGGTGCGGCCGGGCCATCCGCTGCTCGAGCGCACCGACCTGGCCCTGGCCGATATCTGCAGCCTGCCGTGGATTTTGCCGCCACCGGGCAGCGTGCTGCGGCACCGCTTCGACATGATGTTCCGCAGGGAGGGCCTGGCGCCGCCGGTGAACGTGGTCGACAGCACGGCGCTGCTGTTCGTCACCGCCTTGCTGCAGCAGACCGACGCCCTGCACGTGCTGCCGCGCGACGTGGCCGAGTATTACGCCTCGCTGAATGTGTTAAAACTGCTGCCGATCGATTTGCCGTGCAAGATGGATGCGTTCGGGATTATCCGCCAGCAGGATCGCATCCTCTCGCCCGGGGCGGACATGCTGCTCAATGCAGTGCGGGCCGCGGCCAGTGAACTGTACTGAGCGCCGCCGCCACAGTTGGTAATATTTGATTCACAGTTCTACCACATGCCGGTTGATAAAATTGCTCTAAGGTATTTTTGGGCAGTATAATTGTTTCTCTTATGCATTATCTGGGAAGCCCCGCATGCGCACCAATTTACCTGTCACCGGCATCGAGCGGCCCATTCGCGACGACGAATCGATCGTCTCGAAGACCGACCTGCAAGGCAATATCACCTACGCCAATCCGTGCTTCATGGACGTCAGCGGTTATTCGGAAGAAGAACTGATCGGCGCGCCGCAAAACATCCTGCGCCACCCCGACATGCCGGCCGCCGCCTTCGCCGACATGTGGGCCACCTTGAAGGAGGGCTTGCCCTGGACAGGCGTGGTGAAGAACCGCTGCAAGAATGGCAATTTCTACTGGATTCGTGCGAACGTGACGCCGGTGCGCGAGCAGGGGCGCATCGTCGGCTACATGTCGGTGCGCACGCGCGCCGCGCCGGAAGCGATCAAGGCGGCCGATCAGGTCTACCGGCTGATCCGCGAGGGCAAGGCGCGCGGTATCCGCCTGTACCACGGCGAGGTGGTGAAAACCGGCGCGGCCGGCTGGTTCACGCGCCTGTCGTCGCTCAGCCTGGGCCAGAAGATTGGCGTTGCAATGACCACCCTGATGGCCGTATCGATCGCTCTGGCCGCGAGCGCCATCCACGCCGGGGCGGGCAGTGCGCTGTCGGTCGGCGCAGGCGTGTTCGCCGTGGTGGTGGCCGGCACGCTCTGGGCCAGCCTGCATCACGGCGTGGTGCTGCCGCTGGCCGGCGCGATTGCAGCGGCGCGGGCGATTGCCGCCGGCGATCTGTCGACCACCTTCACGTCCACCAGCCATGACGATGTCGGCCAGTTGCTGCGCGCGCTGCAGCAGATGAACGTCAACCTGCTCGCGGCGATCGGCGACGTGCACGCCAACGTTGGGGCAATCCAGGCTGGCACGCGCGAAATCGCGACCGGCAATATGGACCTGTCGGCCCGTACCGAAACTCAGGCCAGCAGCCTGGAACAGACCGCGTCGAGCATGGAGCAGTTTGCCGCAACAGTAAAACAGAATGCGGCTTCGGCCGAGGAAGCCAACCAGCTGGCCAGCCAGGCGTCGATGATTGCGCGCGAAGGCAGTGGTGCGGTGCGCCAGATGGTCGGCACGATGGATCAGATCAATGCCTCGTCGCAGAAGATCGTCGACATCGTCTCGCTGATCGACGGCATCGCGTTTCAGACCAATATTCTGGCGCTGAACGCCGCCGTGGAAGCGGCGCGCGCCGGTGAACAGGGCCGCGGCTTTGCCGTGGTGGCGGGCGAAGTGCGCCACCTGGCGCAGCGTTCGGCCGCAGCGGCGCGCGAAGTCAAGACGCTGATTGAAGCGTCGGCGACCAGCATCCGCGAGGGCACTGCGTTCGCGAGCCGCGCCGGCACCACGATGGGCAATGTGGTCGATGCGGTGGAAGACGTAACGACCATCATGGCCAAGATTTCCGCGGCGTCGCGCGAGCAGAGCATCGGCATCGACCAGGTCAACCAGGCGGTGGCGCACATGGACCAGGTGACGCAGCAGAATGCGGCGCTGGTCGAAGAATCGGCCGCCGCGGCCGGCGCGCTCGATGCGCAGGCCTTGCAGCTGTCACGGGCGGTCAGTGTGTTCCAGGTGCGGATGAAACGCGGCTAAGGTATCATTGCAGCGCCGCGAAAAACGACAGCCCGACGATTGATCGGCTGTCGCGTACACGTCGATCATGCCGCGCGCACGATCGGCCAGCGTCTCCACCATCAGCCGGCATGTGGCCGGCTGAGGTACACCAGGAGCGTTGAATGAAGTACGACATTGCGATTATTGGCGCAGGATTGGGCGGCCTCGTGCTGGCCCGGGTATTACACCTTAACGGCATCGGTGCCACCATTTACGAAGCCGAGGCGAGCGCCAGCGCCAGGACCCAGGGCGGCCTGCTCGACATGCACCCGCACAGCGGCCAGCGCGCGCTGCGCGACGCAGGCCTGAGCGATGCATTCAGCTCGCTCACGCTGGCCGGAGAGGACGCCAAACGCGTCGTCGACCAGCACGGGACGATCTTGTTCGACCAGCCCGGCGACGCCGCGTGCGCGCGGCCGGAGGTTGACCGCGGCGCGCTGCGCGCCATGCTGATCGACGCGCTGCCGGCCGCTACCATCCGATGGAATTCCAAGGTCACGAATGTTTCCCTCATGGATCGTCACACCGTCTGCTTCGCCGACGGGCGGTCGATCATGGCGGATATGGTCGTGGGTGCGGACGGGGCCTGGTCGCGCATCCGGCCGCTGCTCACCGACCTCGCACCTGCCTATGCCGGCACCTGCTTCATCGAGATCGGCTTGACCGGCGAACCACGCCACCGCGCCGCCATCGACGCGATCGGCAGCGGAACGCTGATCGCGGCTGCGCCAGGCAAGGGCATCATGGTGCATCGCGCTTCCGATGGCAGCGCACGCGGCTATGCGGCGCTCAAGCAGCCGCTCGGTTCGGACGGGGCCATCGATTTTACGGACCTGCAGCTTGCGCCGGCCTTCGCAGGCTGGGCGCCGTCGCTGACCGTGTTCGTGCGCGAGAGCCAGATTGCGCCGGTGCTCCGCCCGATCTACGCGCTACCAGTGGGAATGCGCTGGGAGCGCGTGCCGGGCGTGACGCTGGTCGGCGACGCCGCGCATTTGATGTCGCCCTTTGCGGGTGAGGGCGCCAACCTGGCCATGCTCGACGGCGCTGAACTGGCCAGGGCGATACTGTGCCATCCGGGCGATATCGAGGCGGCGCTGGGCGCGTACGAATCGGCGCTGTTCCCGCGCAGCGCCGAGGTGGCGGCCGTCTCGGCGCGCAACCTCGAATTGTTCTTTGGCGCCACCGCGCCATCGAGCGTGGTCAGCTTGTTCGGCGGCGTGCCTCAATAAACCCGTCCCACCAGTGCCGCGTGCATCGCCTCGCGCGCTGTCCCTGGATCTTCCAGGTAATCGATCTTGCCCGCGATGACGGTCGCCACCGGCGCCCCGTCGCGAAACAGGATACGGTTGCCGGCCAGCGCCGGCACCTTGGGGCCGGGCAGCAAGGTGCCGCACAGGTTCAGCGGATCGATGCCGGAAATGCAGACGAGGCTGGCATCGTGCTCGCGCCGGCGCATGGCGCGCAGCAGGGGAATGGCTTCCGGCAGCGCGAACTGCTCGCCCGAAAAACCGGCGATGAAGCGCCCGCCGCGAATCTCGCCACGCGCTTCCAGTCGGTGAAATGCGGGCAGCAGCTCGCGCCAGTTGGGTAGCCAGGACGCCTCGCGTTCGAGCAGGCGCCAGAACATGACGCCGTAGCGACGCAACAGGGTCAACGCGATGTATTCAAGCGTCGCGGCATCGATGCGCGGTTTTCTGCCAGGCCGGGCCGCATCGACTGCTGGTTCGCCGGACGCTTCACCCACCCTGCGCACCAGCGCCCAGCGGCCGGCTTCTTCCATCGTCGGACCGGCGCCGCGGCGGCGCTTGCGGTCATTGCTGGCGCGCTTGGTGGCTGGTAGCAGCATGGCGCGCATGCCGGCAAAGCTGTCGGCGTTGATCAGGCCGGCCGACACCAGTTCGCCCAGTGCCGTTTCCAGCTCCACTGGCAGCAGGCGGGCATCCTGTTGCAGCTCGTCGAAGAACATCGCGCCGTGGCGCTGCAAGGCGTCGAACACGGCGCCGGCCCGTGACGACAGCGCCGGTGCTGCTGCATCAGGCGACAAGCCATGCCACAGCGCCACCTGGCGGCGCGGCAGCAGCACGATGGGCGTGGCGCGCACCGGGCCGCCGGCGCCGCCGCGCCCACCAATCCGCGTCCACACCAGTTTGCCGGCGCGGCACAGTTCATCGAGCCACAGGATGGAATAGTCGCGCAGGCGCACGGCCAGCAACTCGCTTTCCCATGCGCCGGCGGCGGCTTCAAAACCTTCCAGCTGGGCCAGGATGGCAGGCAGCGCCTCTTGCCCCTGCATTTGCATGCCTAGCGCCAGGTGCTGCCAGTCGAACAGGAAGCGCATGAAGTCCTGGCGCTCGACCGGTTCGATTTCGCGCCGCAGGCGCTTGATGGTGTAGCGGTGAATGCGCGCCAGCAGGTGGCGTTCGCACCATTCTTCGTCGCGTGCGCCGGGTGTGAAGTGGCCGCGCATGACATAGCCCTCGGTTTCCAGGTGCGTGAGCGCGATGGCGGCGCTGCCGGGACCAAGGTGCAGGCTGGCCGCGATGACAGCGAGTGGCTGCGGCCCGAAGCCGGACAGGCGCGCGCGCAGCAGTTCGACCAGGGCGGTGTCTTGCGTCCACGGCTCGGCGCTGCGGTGGCTGTCCGGCACTGTCAATGGCGGCGTGGCCAACGCCTGGGGATACGCTGCCTGCAACAGGTCGAGGCGCTCCAGCGCCACCCAGAAATCGACTGCGCCATCGCGCAGGCGCGTCACGCGGCCGGCTTCGGCCAGGTCTTCCAGCCATTCTGGCCAGCCGTCCTGGTGCATCGCCTCGGCGCGCGTGATAAACCCCAGCGCCACCAGCGCTTCCTGGACTTCGTCGCTGTTTCTGGCCTGCGGCCAGGCCTCGTCGGCCACGCTGGCAATGGCGCCGACGTCGAGCGCGCCGAGGTCGTCGGTCGAGGCCGGGTCGGCCCAGCGGCGGCTTTGCACGGCCTGGGTGCGGCGCTCTTCCAGCGGCGCGTCGTCGAGGAAGGCGTAGGGACGGGCGTTCAGGATTTCCATCGCCAGCATCGACGGCGCCGGCAAGTCGCGCGCAATCAGGCGCACGTCGCCCGCTTCCATGCGCCGCAGCAGGGCCAGCCAGCCTTCGCTGTCCATCGCTTCGTGCAGGCAGTCGTCAAGCGTCTGGTCGACCAGCGGGTGACTGGGCAGCTCGCGCTCACCGACGATGTTTTCCAGGCAGGCCGCCTGGTCGGGGAACACGGCGGCCAGCAAATCGTCGCTTTTCATGCGCTGCAATTGCGGCGCGACGCGGCGCCCGCCGCTGAAACGGGGCAGGGCCAGCGCGGTGGTGGCGTTCCAGCGCCAACGCACATTGAACAGGGGCGCGTCGAGCAACGCCTGCACCAGTATGCCTTCGGCGGTCGTCGATTTCAGGTAGCGCCAGACTTCTTCCAGCGGAAAACTGTGCGCTTCGGACAGCGACAGGATGATCGCGTCCTCGGTCGCCGCGGCCTGCAGTTCGAAGTTGAAACTGCGGCAGAAGCGCTTGCGCAGGGCCAGCCCCCAGGCGCGATTGATGCGGCTGCCGTAAGGCGTATGGATTACCAGTTGCATGCCGCCGGTTTCGTCGAAGAAGCGCTCCATGATCAGCGTGTCCTGGGTCGGCAGGGCGCCCAGCGCATTGCGCGCGCGTGCGAGGTACTCGGCGATCTGGCGCGCGGCGTCTTCCTGCAGGCCGAGGTGCTCCAGCAGCCAGTCGACGCCGCGTTCCAGCGCGGGCGCGCCATCGTGCTCGCCCATGGCGCGTTCGACGTCGGCGCGCAGGCGCGCCACGCCGCTGGACAATTCATCGCTGCGGCCCGGCGCTTCGCCCAGCCAGAACGGGATATTCGGCGCCGCGCCGTGGCCGTCTTCGACGCGCACCTTGCCCGCTTCGATGCGCAGGATGCGATAGGACGTGTTCCCGAGTTGAAAAACGTCACCGGCCAGGCTTTCGACGGCGAAGTCCTCGTGGACGGTGCCGATCGACAGGCCGGCCGGCTCCAGCAGCACGGTGAAATCGGCATTGTCGGGGATGGTGCCGCCCGAGGTGACGGCGGCCAGTTTGCCGCCGCGCCGGCCGCGTACGGTCTGGGTCGCGGCATCGCGGTGGATATAGCTGCCGCGCACGCCCATGCGGGTGGTGTAGCCGTCGGCCAGCATGCGCAGCACGGCATCAAAACGCTCGCGTGCCAAATGTGCGAACGGGGTGGCGCGGCGCACCAGGGCGAATAAATCGTCTTCGCGCCATTCGGTGGACGCCACTTCGGCCACGATCTGCTGGGCCAGCACATCGAGCGGCGCGAGCGGGATGCGCAGCGCATCGAGTTCGCCGCGGCGCACGCAGTCGAGCAGGGCGGCGCATTCGACCAGGTCGTCGCGCGAGGTCGGGAACAGGCGTCCCTTGGGCGTGCCGCCCACCTGGTGGCCGGAGCGGCCGACCCGTTGCAGGAAGGCCGCGATATTGCGGGGCGAACCGATCTGGCAGACCAGGTCGACGTCGCCGATGTCGATACCCAGTTCGAGCGAGGCGGTGGCGATCAGCACCTGCAGATCGCCAGCCTTTAAACGCTGTTCGGCGGCGAGGCGGTATTCCTTGGCCAGGCTGCCGTGGTGCGCGGCCACGTGCTCCGGCCCGAGCCGTTCGCCGAGGTGGCGCGCGACGCGTTCGGCCATGCGCCGGGTATTGACGAAAATGAGCGTGGTGCGGTGCAGGACCACCAGTTCGGCCATGCGGTCGTAGACGCGCTCCCACACTTCGTTGGGCATCACCGCATCGAGCGGCACCGGCGGCAGTTCGAGGCCGAGGTCGCGCGCGCGCACGTGGCCGACGTCGACCACGGCGCAGTCGCCCTGCGCGCCGACCAGAAATTGCGCCACGCTCGATAGCGGCTTCTGGGTGGCGGACAGGCCGATGCGCACGGGCGCGCGGCCGCACAGGGCGTCGAGGCGTTCGAGGCTGAGTGCCAGATGGCTGCCGCGCTTGCTGCCAGCCACCGCGTGGATTTCATCGACAATCACGGTGCGCACGGTCGCCAGCATGGCGCGCCCGGAATCCGAACCGAGCAGCACATACAAGGATTCGGGCGTGGTGACCAGGATGTGCGGCGCGCGCTTGCGCATGGCGCTGCGTTCGGCGGTGGTGGTATCGCCGGTGCGCACCGCGCTGCGGATGCCGTGCGGGGCCAGTCCCATGGCTTTGAGTTCGCGGTCGATGCCTGCCAGCGGAGCGTCCAGGTTCAGGCGAATGTCGTTCGACAGCGCCTTTAAGGGCGAGATGTACAGCACTTGCGTGGCATCGGGCAGGGCTTGCTCGATGCTGTCGCAGACCAGTGCATCGATGGCGGCGAGGAAGGCGGTGAGTGTTTTGCCGGACCCGGTGGGCGCGGCGACCAGGGTCGCGCGGCGCGCCTGAATCAGCGGCCAGGCGCGCAGCTGGGCAACGGTGGCAGAGGGGAAGGCGGCGTCAAACCAGCGCGCGACGGCCGGGTGGAAGTCGTGGGTAGCGGTAGCGGGATGGCTGTCATTCATTGGTGACAAGTGGGGGCAGCCGGCCTGTTGGCAAGTGCCGATTGTACTGCTTGTGACCCGCTTGCCACATCAGGATGGCGAATTGTCGGCGATCGTCAGGTAGACCAGGATTTTGCCAGCGGCGTGACAGGTCAAGCCCCGTACTGGCCGCCCTGAGCGGGTGAGCGTCGTCTGTACTGCGCGGCATTGAGGGAGCGTCGATAAATCGACGGTCGTGTTCTTCCTCTTCTCGAGCAGGTCCCGAAATGGCGCGGCCAGCCATGGCCTTGCCGATTCCGGCGCGATCCATACCGCTGCTGCGCTGGCCGGCTTGACGAACGCTTGCTGATCGACCGGTGTCAACTGCGCAACAAGGGTGACATAGTCGGTCGGCCCGGGGACCCAGCCGGTGAATTCTGGCGTGCCGAAGATTTCCCACTGCGCAGAAGCCGGGCGAGCCTCGAGACGGACGATTGTTTGCAGCGCGGCGACATCGGTCGACACCATCGCTGCATCATTCTGGAAGCGGCATCCGGACAGCCATGCCGCAGCCAGAACGCATGCCGCGCCGGCACACCACCGGCTGAAGCGGGGCGTTTTCATGCCTGCGCCATGGCCGGTCGCAGAACGGCGGCAACCCGCTGGAATGCATCGTCATTGGATAACCAGAGCACCGGTTCGCTGCGTTCGCATGCGTAGTGACTTGCCAGTGCCAGTGCGGACAGGGCCGGTACCGCACCGCAGGCCCCGCTGGCGTGGCCGAAGGTGACGATGTCCTGCTGGTCGTCGAGCTGCGGCGCTGCGCTGCCGGCAAAGCCCATCAGTTCGAGCATACGGCTGGGACGCAGGCTGGTGTCGGCGACGATCATCGCCAGCGCGGCGGGATCGCCGGCGGCATGCGCCAGGTTGGTCAGCAGCGGCGGGATGGGTGCGCGGGCGGCGTCGGCCGAGGTGTCGCGGCGGCCAACGTGGAGTGGCGCCAGCAGGGCGCTGCCGCTGGACTGGGCGGCATTGGTCAGCAGCAGGCCGATCGCCCCTTCGCCCGGGGTGCGGCCCTGTGGCTGGGTGGCGGTGAACAGGGTGCCGCTGGCCGACCACGCCGCGACGGTGTCGTCGCCCAGGTGGGACGCGCAGGCGATCAGGAGACAGGTCACCGGCCCGGTTGCGGCGCGCACGGCCAGCTGGTCCAGCAGTGCGGCAGGGACGGGATCGAGCAGGTCGGTGCCATCGGGCGCGCCGAGGTCGATGCGTTCCAGTGGCCATCCGGCTTGGGCGACGGTGTGCTGCAGCCACATGCCGGCCGCGTGGCGCTGGCTGGCGCCCCAGTCGGACGGCAGGATGGCTACCAGTTGCAGCGCTGGTGTGGCTTTGGCGTCCTCCTGCAGTGCGAGGACGGCGTGGCCGGCCAGTTCGCGCGCGACCTGGGTGCCGAGTATCAGCGCGCGCCAGTCTTCGTCGCGCAACGGCGCCGTGATGTCCGTGGTGGACAGCCAGGCGGTGATCTCGTCCTGCAATGCCGGTTCATCGGCACCGCTGCAGCGCGCAGTGAGCAAGGGTAACCCGTCCGGATCGGTCAGCGTTGCGTCGAGTGCCGGGCGCGCCGACTTGTCTGTCAGCTTGCTGGCCACTTCTGCCACCGAGGCGCCATGGGGCGAACGCAGCGCCGTCGCCCGGATTGCGAGTGACTGGGCGCTTGAGTTTTGCACCGGTATGGCTGCGACGTCGTGCACGGGAGCGGGCGCTGGGGCCCTGGCCGGCTCGGCCAGGCGCTTGCGGGTGACCAGCGCGGCGCCCAGCAGGGCGCCCGGCAACAGAAACAGGTAAAACAGCAGTTCGCCGGTGCCGGGATCGCCGTCCCGCGCGCGCCAATAGGCAACCGCGCCGATCCAGCAGGCGCCGAACGCGAGGAGGGCGAGCAGGCAGCCGGTAAGCCAACTGCGCAGCGGGGAGGGGGGCACGGCAGTCGTCGTCATCATGGTTGCACCTCAAATATTGTCGATGGTGGTTTGCTGCCCGGCGATCAGCGTCGCGCCGCAGGCGGTCTTGTCGCCCGCGCGCGCGGCCGGCTTGCCGTCGACGATCAAGGTGCTGTCGCCGCTGATGATGGGCGTGCTGCCGTGGCCTTTGATCGGGCAGACGGTCTTGTCGCCCATGCGGGCGATGCCGATGCCGCCAATGTCCGAATGGGGCGAGGCTTCGATGACGACACCGCCGTGGGAGGTTTTGTCGCCGAGGCGGATCAAGGGGCCGGACATGAGGATTCCCTTCGAACGTTTTCAGTTAATGAGATCGGTGACACAATGCATGCGCATCGTTACTGCCGCGGTAGTTATTAGGGATGATTACTATCTCGATCTTTCCGGGCTTTATCGGTTTCATACAAAAATTTGCGCGGTAGGCGATCATGTTGGAGTTTTCATGCCTTGCTACTACACTGACGCTGTAAACATGAAACATTGCTAATTGCTTGTGCACTCGTTCGGTAGCGTCTCCTGGAACCACGCCGTAACGGACGCACTCCGAGGGAAGAATGAGATTTTTCGGTGCCGGATCGTCAGCCACAAAGCGCCAAAATTCTTCAGGATATCTCCCAGCAACGCTGGAAATGTTTTCGGAGACTGCGATTCCGTGAAGCGGAAGGCCGTTCTTGGTTTCATTGTCTGATTGAATAGAAAAGCATGGGCGTCCGTCCGACTCTGTCACGATTGCCGTGCCCATTCGCGATGTGGCCGTCGCTAACGTATGTAGCGAGCATATTGATGCGAGGGCAATATAAGACACACATTTTTTCACGCGATCCATTTTATCCACCGGGAAGGTTCGTTTTATCGCTCGGATTAGAAATAAACTTTGCGAGAACTTTCTCATAGAGAGAAATGTCATCCTTGTGTTTCTTCTCAAAAATTTCTAACGCTGCGCCATCGCCTAATTTTTTTATGGCCCAGTAATCGGCCAAAATATTTCCCTGCGCTTCCATATTATACGAGGACAGATTTTTTCTTTCATCTAAAGTGTATCTATAGTCAAGTCCGATACGTATGGCACCTCTAAACCGTACCCAGTATCCCAATTGATACTGCCATACGTGAACCATTTCGTGCATGAACCAAAGTGTGTCTCGAATCGTCGTCGAGAAGTCCGGTAAAAATTCTTTTGGGTTAAAATACATCTCGCCATTTGGCGTCATTGCCGTATCGTCAGGTTGCAATCCAAACCAAAGATATTCGCCATTGTGAATCTTCACCTTCGAATAGTCGATCGAATCAAAGAATATGCTTTGGGCCTCGGCGATTTCTCCGGGTGTCAAACCACGGGCTTCTCCTTCCGGTGTCTGCACGATTACTGACGAAGTACCGATGTCCCTTTCATTGGTGGAAACTTCAGTTACTTTTACTTTTAAAGCTTCTTGAGGTTGCTTTCGAGCGGAACAGCAGTCTTCCTGTCGGACTGGTACCAAAGTAGCTTCCACGATAGCCTGCGATTCACTCGTCACAATTCGTGCTGTTCTTCCTTCTTTGTCCGTTACGCCCGTTTGAATGGTGCCGTCGTCAAGCGTCACCTGATACTTGACGTTTGCGAGAAGTGCCTGGTTTTTGTTTTTAAACTGGATCTGTTCGTCGTGCAAATGATTCGACACATGAAGTGCGACTTGCTCCACGCGCGATTCAGGCAATTCGTTCAAGACCGTTGATCGCTTCGCGCCTGCGTCGATGAGATGCTGCCCACCCTTCGCCGTAAAATTCCCCGTGCAAGCAAACGTGATATCCCCGCCCTCGAGCGTGATCGACGACTGCCCCGCCTGCAGCACCACCTTCGCTTTGCCCTGGATGGCAATGACGTCATTGACCGACAGCGCCACCACCTCCTTGTCCGCGACAATCTCCAGCTGGTCCGTGTGCGCCTCGACCGACACTGGCTCATTCGCCGCAATCGCGTGGATGCCGCCGCCATGCGTGAACAGGCTGAGGTTGTTCCCCGCCACCGACGACAGCGTGGACCCGGCAGCCACGTGCAGGTCAGACTGGGTGGTCCAATGCAGCTGCTGCCCCGCACTGATCACGGTCGACGCGGCCGTCGCCCAGTTCATCGACGCCGCTGCATCGAACAGCACGGCTGGCGCGCCGAAGCGCTCCACCGGCTGCGCCGCATCGACTTCACGTGAACCGGCGCTGGCCTTGGCGGCAAGCTGGCCGTTCACCGGACCGTCATACTTCCCGTTCGCTGTCGGGTCGACCAGCGCAATCAAGTCGGTCTGTGCCTTGCAGGCATCCTTGCTGGCCAGCGCATGATGCTGCCCGGCCGATTGTGTCAAGGCCTCGTCGAGCGCGTGCGCGCCCTTGAACAGGGACACGGCCTCCTGCACATCCATCTGCGTCGACGTGACGCCAGTCCCCGCCGCTACCCGCGCGCTGGTCGACACCAGCACTCCCTGCGCCCCGCGCAGCGCAACCCAGGCATCCGTGCGCAATTCAAAGCCGCTACCGCGACTGGCGCCGCGCGTCGACGAGCCGGCGGCCTGCGCCACCAGCACACCCAGGCTCAACTCCGCTGCGGCACTGCTGCTGACCAGGCGCGTGCGCGGCTGCTCCTGGGTGTCGTCCAGCTGCCACTGGTTGTAGCCGCCACCGTCGAAATTCTCGGTGTGGATCCCGGACAGCACGCCGGCGTGGTTGGCGGCGGCATCCACGCCGCCCTGGAACGGCGGCGGCGCCACGCCGTTGTGTAACTGGCCGACGACAAGCGGCCGGTCGATGTCGCCTTCGACGAACGCCACCAGTACCTCGGTGCCGATGCGCGGGATGAACTGGCTGCCCCAGTTGGGGCCGGCCAGTCCTTCGGCCACGCGCACCCAAGCGCCGCAACTGGCGTCGCCCGGCGCGTTGCCGCCGCTGACGCTGCCGTGTTCCAGCCCGCCCGGATTGGGACGGACGCCACGCTGCCAGGGAAACTGGACCCTGACCTGGTGGTCGCGCGTGGTGGTCGCCACCGTGCCGGCCAAACCCACCACCAGCGCGACCTGCGTGCCGGACACCGTGCACGGGTGCGCCGCAGCCGTCGCCGGCGGGACCAGGGCGACGCTGTCGCGCACACAAGCAAAGTGGTTGCGGTAGGTGCCGCTCGCGAGCGCCGTCGAGCCCTTGATCCCGGTGCGCAGATTGTTGCGCGCCGCATGCGTCACCCATAGCACCGTAAACGCGTTCTCGCCGTTCGGAAATGGGCATGCTGGGTCAGCGTAAAACCGTGGCCGGCGGCCAGCCGTCGCACTGCGCCGGCGCCAATAAATGTCTTGTTGTCGCGCTCGAGGGCTTGCAGCATCCGTTGCCCGTGGTCGTCGGCGGCGCCGCCTGGCGTGGCCGGGCCGCTGGCGATACGTTCGCCGCTGCCATCGTAGACCTGCATCGCCGCCAGTTCGCCCGCGTCCAGCCGGGACGCCTGCTGCGCCGACGGCGCCACCAGTTCGGCCGGGTCCCAGCTCGACAGGGCCACGCCGTTCGCACACGCGCTGCGGCGCGCATGCCAGCTGTCGATGGCGTCGTCGACCTCGGTTGCGCGCACCCCGTGAAAGCGCAACACGGCGCCGCCCGGCGTAGCGGGCGCGCTTGCCGCGGCGTCGAAGATGACCAGGCGGTGGCCTTTTTCATCATGGTCGAAGCGCCAGTTCAGGCCTTCGGCGGCGAGCAGGCGGCACAAGAAGGCGTAGTCGTTTTCGCGGTACTGGGTGCAGATGGCGCGCGGCGCCGGCGCCCGTGCAAGGTCGAACGCGCACTGCACGGCCGGGTAGTCGGCCAGCAGGTCGGCGACGATGGCGCGGACATCCATGTCCTGGAACAGGTGGCTGTCGCGGCGCTGCTGCAGTTGCGCCAGCGCCGGTTCGATGCGCAGGCGGTAGCGCGCCAGGCCACCATCGGCACCCAGCGCGCCGGCGTACGTGCAGATGCCGTGCCAGACGCGCCGGCTGCCATCCGGCTGCAGCAGGCCGATGCAGAGTGCCTCCCCCACCAGCACGTCGATGTCGAGGTCGGCCGAGGTGGCCAGCGCATCGAGTTCGAACGCGAACAGTGCATTGATGCCTTCGAGGCCAGTAAACTGCTCGGCGACCAGCGCGGCGGCGACAGCTTGCTGCGTGGCGCAAGCGAGCGTGACGAGGCGCGCATGCTGGGACAGTGCGAGGAGATCGACGAGTGCATTCATGGCCGGCTCACGTGGTCAGCGCAAACAGCTGGAGTTTCAGTTCGGCGAAGGTAGACGGCACGTAGATCGACACCGTCTGCGCTTTTTTCATGCGCTCGATCATCGGGCCGCGCACATCCAGGCCGAAGTAGCACATGCCGGGGCGCACCGGCAAGGCCGTCGGCGGCTCGGCCGCGTGGGTCAGCCGCACGCCGGGGGTGGCGGACAGGACACAGTTGTCGACGTCGTCCGGCGCGCCGACCTTGAAGCGCAGCGGCACCGCCTGCACCAGTTCCAGCGCCGGCATCGCCGCTGCCACCGCGAGATAAAACGTGCTGGTGTCCGTGACCTTGCCACCCGCGTAGCTACCCTGGTAATAGCAGGGCCGCACTTGCTCGAGGGCGATGTCGACGAACTGGTTCGAGATCACCGTGCCGAGCAGCTCGTGGATGATGCGGTGGACGGTCGCGAAGCACGGCCCCGGGTCGCCATGCTGGTAGGCCGGCAGGTCGGCCAGCACCCATTGTTTCGAGAAGGTCATCAGCGCGCCGGCCACGCCCAGCAATTGCTCGTACAGCCGTTCCGGGTGCAGGGTGGGGTGGTGCAGATGGTGCGACAGCGTGGCGCAGGCGGCGCTGGCCGTGTGCAGCAGCCAGAACGAGGCGATATCGCCCGAGCGAAATTCGATCACGTTGCGGTTCGGTTCGCGGTGGTGCGCCAGCAGTTCGGCCACGCGCGCCTGCAGCGCACCCTGCAAAACGCGCAATTGCTGGTGCAGCGGCGCTGCGCTCTCGATGGACAGGCTGGGGGCGACGAACCCGGGGTCGAGCGTGAAGGCGCCGTCGCCCAGTGCGCGCACGCGCAACAGCGGCAAGTGCGTGTAGGCGTCGCGCGGCTCGAACTCGGACACCAGGCGTAGCGTCTTTTTCAGATAGGCCAGCTGGGCGTGCTCGGCCTTGGTGTACAGGTCGGGCGTGTCCTGGTTGGCCTGGACGAAACGCGCCGCATTGCTCGCTTGCCCCGGCTGGCTGAAATTGCCGCCGAACGGTTTCAGGGCGGGCAGGGCGGCGTAGTAGCTGATGGCCTGGCCGGCGGGGGCGCCGGGATCGAGGTCGATCGGTGCCGGCAACGCGTCGTCCCCGGAGGCGTCGTCGCCTGGTGCGTCGACCAGCTCGCCATCGGGAAAGCGCAGCGACAGGCGCAACAGGCGCAGCTTGCCGCTGGCGAGCGCCTCGACGTCGACCTCGAGATGCTGCACGCCCCATGCAAACGGGTGGACCGCGCGCAGGCTCGCATGCAGGCGCTGCTCATGGTATTGGTCTTGCTGCTGGAAATGGTGGGGCCGCAGGAACAGGCCTTCTCCCCACAGAACTTTGCCGCTCATCTGCGTGCCTTTCGCTGTATTTGCTGATGGTTGCCCGCAATCAAGCCGATCAACATAGCCGTTCGGCTTTACCCGCGGCAGGTAAAACGGGTGTGCTTGCGCTCGCTCAAGCGCACTGTGGCGCGCGCCCGTTTGCACTTTTTTTTCGTGCCCGGTTGTGTGAATATGGTTGCTGGTCGGCAATCACGGGAGCGCACAGTGGAAGACTTGTTGCCTTACTACGAGCGGGAATTGGGCTTCCTGCGCACCTATTCGCGCGAATTCGCCACGCGCTACCCGAAGATCGCCGGGCGCCTGTTGCTGGGCGGCGGCGCCTGCGAAGACCCGCACATCGAACGCATGATCGAAGCGTTTGCGCTGCTCAATGCACGCATCGCGAAGCGCCTCGACGACGACTATCCCGAGTTCACCGAAGCCTTGTTCGATGTGCTCTACCCGCACTTCCTGCGCCCGTTTCCGTCCTGTTCGATCGCCCGCTTCGACTACGCCGGCGTGGCCAAACAGCTCAGCGGCGCGGGCATACTCCCGCGCCACACCACCATGACCAGCCGGCCCGTGTGCGGCGGGCCATGCACCTTCCGCACCGCGTTCGCCATCAGCGTGGCGCCGCTGGCCCTGGTTGCGGCGCGCTTCGACGCCATCACCAGCCACCCGGCGGCGGTGCGCGTGCCGGCGGGCGCGGCGGCCTCGCTCAGCATCACGCTCGAGAGCGTCAGCGAGCAGGGCGGCGTGGCGCAGCACGGCGTGCAGCGGCTGCGCGTGTTCATCGACGGCGAACCGACATTTTGCGCAGCGCTGCGCGATACCCTGTTCATGCGCGCCGTAGCGGCCTGGGTCGAACTTCCCGGCAGCGGGCGCTGGAGCGCGCTGCCGGCCGTGCCGCTGGCCCCGGCCGGGTTTGGCGACGACGAGGCGCTGATCGACTTTCCGGCGCGCTCGCACAGCGCTTACCGCCTGCTCACCGAGTACTTCTGCTTTCCCGAAAAATTCAACTTCTTCGATATCGACCTGGCCGCGATCGGCGCCGCCATTCCAGCCGGCGCCAAGGCGGTGACGCTGCACCTGGCGCTGGCCGGACTGCGCAGCGATTCGTCCACCGCGCGTACCCTCGGCGCGCTGTCGGCCCAGCACCTGTTGCTTGGCTGCAGCCCGGTCGTGAACCTGTTTTCACAGCGCGGCGACCCGATCCAACTGAGCCATACCAAAACCAGTTATCCGGTCTTGCCCGACGGGCGTCGGCCGTACGGCTTCGACGTGTATTCGATCGATGCGGTCAGCATGGTGCGCCAGGGGCCGCAAGGGGAAACCATCACCGAATTCCGGCCGTTCTACAGCCTGCGTCACGGGCAGGCGCCCGAGCAGAGCGGCCACTACTGGATCATGCGGCGCGACGAGCACATGGCCGTACTGAACCCCGGTTACGAAACCGAAATCACCATCGTCGACATCGATTTCGATCCGGCCGACGTCGAGGTGCACACGCTGTCGATCCAGCTCACCGGCACCAACCGCGACCACCCGAGCCAGTTGCTGTACAACCAGCCGGAAGGCGACATGGTGCTGGTTGGCAGCAACGACATGAGCGCCATCCGGCTGCTGCGCAAACCCACGCCCAGCTGGCGCTTTGCGCGCGTGGGCGGCGTGCACTGGCGCCTCATTTCGCACCTGTCGCTCAATCACCTGTCCCTGTCCGACGGCGGCCTCGACAGTTTTCGCGAAATGCTGACCCTGTACGATCTGCCGCGTTCACCGTCCACCCAGCGTCAGATCGGCGGCATCCACGGCATTGCCTACCGCAGCGCCACCAGCTGGCTGCCGGGCAACCCGTTCGCCTGCCTGGTACGTGGCCTGGAAGTGCGCCTGACCATCGATGAAGATGCGTTCATCGGCAGCGGTATCCACGCGTTTGCCCAGGTCATCGAGCGCTTCCTGGGCCTGTACGTGCATGCCAACAGTTTTACCCAGCTGACCATCGTGTCCGTAAAAACGGGAGAATCATTATTGACATGCCCACCCCGCAGCGGCGATTTGCGCCTGCTGTAATCGCCCGCCTGTTTGCGCAGCCGCAGCGTTTCGCTTATTTTCAGGCGGTGCGCCTGGTTGAGCTATGGCTCAAGCGCCACGGCCGCGCCGCCGAGCGCCACCTGCCGCGTGGCGCGCTGGTGGCGCGCTACCTGCGCTTCGACAATTCGACCTCGTTCGCGTTTCCCGTGCACCAGTTGGAGGCGATCACGCCAGTGCCGCGCACGCTCGCGCGCGAGGCCGCGGCACTGGCTGCCGCCGTGCAGGACGGCAGCCTGCAGGCGATCCACCTGACGCCGACCTTCATGGGCCTGCTCGGTGGCCACGGCGCCTTGCCGGCCCACTACACCGAGCGCATCGCGGCGCACGTGGCGGCCGAAAAAGACGAGGGCGTGCGCGCCTTCTTCGACAGCTTTTCCAGCCGCACGCTGGCGCTGTTTTATGACGCCTGGCGCAAATACCGGGTCGAGCTGCAATACGAGGTGCAGGGGCGCGACCATTTCCTGCCGCTGGTGCTGGGCCTGGCAGGCCTCGGCAACCCGAGCCTGCGCCGGCGCCTGCTCGACGAAGCGGGCGGGCATGTGCTGGACGAATCGCTGGCATACTTTGCGGCGGCGCTGCAGCACCGGCCCGCGTCGGGCGCGCAGATCGCCCGCGTGCTGGGCGACTATTTCGACCGCCCGGTGCGCGCTGAACAATTTATTGGCAGCTGGTACGGCGTGCCGGCCGGCCAGCAAACCACGCTGGGCGGGCCCAACGCGCTGCTGGGTGCGGGCGCCCTGGCAGGTGCACTCGTGTGGCAGCGCGATCTGCGCCTGCGCTTGGTCATCGGCCCGCTCGACCACGCCGGCCTGCAAGCCTTTCTGCCCGGCGGCGCGGCGGCGCGTGCCCTGCACAGCATCGTGACGATGCTGACCGGGACGGCGCTGGAATACGAAGTGCAGCTGGTGTTGCGGGCGCCAGATGTCCATGGCGTGCAACTGGCCGGGCCGGCGCCGGCCCCAGCGCCAACTTTGCCCGCAGGCCGGCTCGGCTGGGACAGTTACCTGCTGTCGGCTGCCTCTGACCGCGAGCGCGACGACGTTCGCTACCTGGTCGGGCCGGGCTGACTGGGTAAGCCGGCCCTTGCCTGGCCCTCCGTTGTCGGGTCAAACGACGAAACACCACGACGTTTTAGCGAAATAACATCCACCTGTTGTGCATACGCCGCACATCCGCTGCTGCGCATGCATCCATCCAGCACCGCTCTTTTTTGACAAACTTTGTTCATGTCAGAGTGGAAACTGCTCGTCTCCCGCGCACGCGTACCACGATTTTTCCTTGTTGTCCGTTGGAATTAAACATTACTCTGAAAAAATGTTGCCGCATATAATTAAACATCCGCCATGCATACGCGTTGGCCTGTTGTTCCGCCTCCTGGAGAACCATTGAATTCGCAAAAAGCGCTGACCCAGCCATTTCTGCATGTCGCCCGTTGCCTGATGCTCGGCGCTTTGCTCCACCTCTCCACGGCCAGTGCGGCCGATGTCGCGCTGGCCGGTTTTGCCTACGCCGGCGACCTTGCCTCCAGTGCAGCGCGTTTCCCCGTCACCAAACAGCTCGAAGCGAGCCTTGGACCGCGCGGCATCAACGTCATGCTCGACAAGGCCATGCAGGGCAAGACGCCGGACAATTTCACGCTGGTGCCGCGCATCGAGAGCCTGGCCGGTCGCGACCAGGCGGTGGCCGTGGCGCTGGTGATGACCAGTGAGATGGTCAGCACCGAGGAAATCGGCGGTGTGGTGAAACTGACCGTGCAACTGCGCGGCCAGGCCATGTTCTTCGATTTCAAATCGAAAACAGTGTTGCGCGCCTATCCCCTCAGCTTCGCCTACCTTGATGTGCTGGCGCAGGCGCCGACGCAGGAACAGATCGCCGAGCGCATGCTGGCCCTGTACCAAGGCACGAATGGCAAGCCTGGCATCCTGGCGCGCTTTGCAACTGCGGTCAACCGTGCCAGCCTGCCGGCCAATGTGCCGCGCTTCGTTCAGGTCGGCAAAGTCACCATCGGCGACGAGGCGCGCGCCGCCTTTCCGCCCGAACTGGCCAACGGCGCCGGCGAAGCGTGGATTGCGGACATGTTTGGCGAAGCCCTGTCCGCCAAGCTTGGCATTCCCATCCTGCCGTATGCCAAGGGTTACGCGATTGGGAATGTGATGTCGATGACCATCGGCGACAGCACGGTGTTCAACTTGAAACTGCCGGAGCCGGATTATGTGTTGTCGGCCGACGTGGTCAAGCTCAAGAAAATCGTCTACTCCGAACAGGCCGCCGGCAAGAGCTTCGTCTACGGCACCCAGATGGACCTGCGCCTGGAAGAGCCGATGTCCGGCAAGGCTTATCTGCACAGCCTGGTGAAAAACGGTGAAGTCAAAGTGGTCTCCGCCCACCAGACCACACTCGACGATTTTCCTGCGTATGAAGACGCGATGCGGGGCCTGTTCACCAAGCTGGCGCGCGCCATCGGCGGGGAAGAAGCGGCATGGCTGAAATCTGCCGCGGCCGCCCCGGATATCAACCAACAAATGACCACCACCCGAGACCTCCTCCTGTTATGCAAATGAAACTGACCCTTCTTATGGCCGCCTTGCTGGCCACCTCCGCCGCCCATGCCGACGTCGTCACCGCCAAGGGCAAAGCGTCGGTGAAATACACTGAACGCTCGGTGAATGCCGAAAGCAAGGAGCGCGCCGTGTTTGCGGCCCAGATGAAAGCGATCGAAATGTACTTCGCCGAGGCCGGCGATGCGCAGGCAGAAAACCTGGACGCGATTCGCGAAACCATCCGCAAGGATCCGGAGCGCTTCATCCTCGAATCGACCACCCTGCAGGAAGACGACCGCACCGACCTGCACCAGTACACCGCCGTCGTGCGCGTGTCGCTCAATGGCTCGAACCTGCGCAACGCACTGAAGAAAGCGTCACCGGTCGGCGCGGCCGGCGAGAAATCGCAACTGGCCTTCGTGCTGGTGTCGCGCCAGGTCGATGCACAGACCAGTTTTGACGCCCGCGTCACCAAGCGCGCTGTCGTCACCGCCAACGGACAGGCAACGGCTTCACGCAGCGAAAAGGGCAGCGAAGGCGAAGCCGTCGGCGCAAGCAAGGTCAGCACCAATGCCAACAAGAACGTCAAGGCCAGCTATGCGGTCGAGCGCGGCGTGACGGTCGAGACGGGCGGCTCCACCGTGCAACGTGCGGACCAATCGACCTGGAAATTGATTCCCAGCCAAAATCTGAATTCCGTCATCACCCAGATCTTCAAAACCTCCGGCTACCGCGTGGTGGATGCGGCGTTTGTCGAGCCGATGACCAACGGGACATTCAAAGTGGCCGAGGTCGAAAACGATTACCGCAACGGCAACGACCTGAAAAGCGGCACGCTGGCGACGGTCGTCAACGGCATGCGGATTGCCAAGGTGCGCTATGTGGCGCTGGGCACGCTCGACGTCGGCCAGGCCGGCACCGATCCCGCCACCGGCCTGATGCGCGTTGCCGTCACGGCGAATGCCAAGGTGCTCGACCTGGGCCAGGGCATTCCGGAAACCGTCGCGGTGGCCGGCCCGGCCCAGTACGCCGGCACCGGTCCGACCGAGGACGAAGCCCGTACCAATGCCCTGAAAATTGCTGCCCAGACCGTTTCGCGCGAATTGACCAGCCAGCTGGCCAACGCCGGTCTGCGCTGATTCTTCCTTACTTTTTCCCCCGTTCCATTACCCTGGAGTTTTACATGACCCGTCTTGCCGCAGCACTTGTTGTCACCTTGATCACGCTCGCTCCTGTCGCCCAGGCCCAGTTCAGTATGCCTAGCCTGCCGGGCGTTGGTGGCAAAGCCGCCGGCTCCGGCGACCTGAGCGGATCGCAGGACGCGCTGGTCAAGCAATACGTCGATGCCAACAAAACTGTTTTGCAAGCCAATGCCCAGATCGCCGACGCCGTCGGACTGAAAGATGAAGCGGCGACCATGCGCGCCAGCAGCGAAAGCCTGACCGATGGCGCCACCAAGGGCAACCTGGCCGATGCCGACAAGGTGACCAGCGAGAACAGCAAAAAATTGACCGCTAAACTCAACGACAGCACCACCGTGCTAGATGCCGAAGGCAAGAAGAAATTCACGGCCGGCCTGGTGACGATGGCCAGCGGGATGGTGAAGTACGTTGCGATGAAGCCGAATTTCCAGTCGTTTTCGAGCAGTCTGAAAGGCGCGTCACCGATGATGTTGCCGAAGCTGCAAAATGGTGTCTACGTCGTCAGCTCGCTGCCGGGCAATGCGAAGAATCTGGGTTCGGCGCTGTCGAACGCGGTCAGCTTTGCCAAGTCGCATGACATCACGGTACCGAAAGAAGCGACGTCGGCACTCGGCGCCGGTTTCTGATCGTATGTCAGCAATCGTTCCAATGAAATGTAGCCCGGCTGCACTGGTGCTGTCCTTGCTGGTGCTGGCTGGCTGCGGCCAGAAAACGGAGACGCCAGCGCCCGTGGTCGCAGCGGGCGCGCCGGTTGCGGCCGGCGTGGCTGCGACGATGCCCGATGTCGGGAAAGTCGACACCGTCCTGGCCAAGGCCGACGGTTACGGCCCCACGCCTGCTGCAGCGACGGCCGACGCCATCAAGTCCGCCATTTTGCAAGTCAATGGCGCGACCATCGACACCAGCAGCGTGTCGGTCAAGTATGGCCTGGACGTGACCGATGGCGTCGATTCGGTGTCGCTGCGTGCCACCGAATTTGCCGAACGCGTCGCCCAGAAGTCGGGCGGCGCGATCACGCGCTTCAAGGTGTTGTCGCTGGATGCGCCAACCGTCAAGGGCGGGCCGTACAAGGCATCGATCGAAGCGCAGATTGCGCACTACACGGCGCCGGTCGACAAGAAGCTCAAAGTCGTGGTCGGCGCGCTCAAGTTCGACACGGACGCCTTCAATGTCGGCGGCGCGATGGTGCCGGCAGCCAAGGTGGCCGACGACATCCGCGCGCAGGTTTCTGCAGCGTTGACCAATACCGGGCGCTTCAGCGTACTGGAACGGGAAAACAGCGAGGAAATCGACCAGGAACTGGCGCTGATCCAGTCCGGCGCGGCGCCGCGTGCGGAAGCGGGCAAGCTGGGGCAGGCGGTCTCGGCCGACCTGGTCTGGATCGGGCACATCGATACGCTGGCCTATGAACGGCACGCGCGCGCCTTGCGCACCAGCGACCGTGAACTGGTCAGTTATTCGGGTGGCTGGGGCGTGTCGCAAAAGCTGGTGAATGTCGCCACGCGCCAGGTCCTGAGCGCCGATGCGCTGCGCGGCAGGGCGCCGGACGTTGCGCCGACCACCCTGGGCGCCGGCGTGAATACGGCGCAGGTGCTGGCCGACATGCAACGCAACATCGTGCGCGACATCGTCGCCTCGATCGTCGGCCGCACGTTTCCGATCACAGTCGTTTCCCTGCAGGGAACTGACGTGGTGCTGAGCCAGGGCGGCGACGCGGTCAAGCCGGGTGCGCGCTACGCGGTGGTGACGATGGGTGCCGAGATGAAGGATCCACAGACCGGTGAATCGCTGGGGCGTGTGGAAAAGGCTTGCTGCATCGCTGTCATCGACAAAGTGACGCCGAAGCTGTCGTATGCGCACCTGGAGCAGGTCAGCGGCACGCTGGCGGGCGTGGCGCCCGCGAGTTTGCAGTTGCGCGAGATGGTCGCGGCGCAAGCTGCTCCTGCGGCGGCGCCGGCGGTTGGTGCAGCAGGCACGGCGCCGGCTCGCGCGACCAAAGTGGTCAAGCCTGCCAGGGAAACGGCACCGGAAGCAATCTCGAAGGAGGACGGCAAGTGGTGATGTAGCACCTCGATGCAGCAGTTGGTGCAACGGGCCGCGACGATGGCATCCTCGCGGCCCGTCTTTTTGGCGCGGTTCGCGTTAGTGGCGATCAGGGCTTGCTGGTCATGCAGATCAAATCAAATGCATTTGCGAAGCTCAACTTTGTCGAATACGACAGCCACTATAGCTTCGCCACCCGGCTGAAGCACGACCTACTCACTCGCAGCGCCGGCTATGTGGCGGCCGATCGCCGTGAAAAAAAATATGTTGTCATGACGGTCAATGCCGGACAGTACATGTGGACGAACGTTGAAGCCTATCCAAAAATGGGCGAGATGAACCGGTCCAACAAGTTCACGATTGCCGCCAACACGATCACGCATATCGGACAGCTTGACATCTTTATCGCCGACATGCGCTACACCCTGAATGTCACCAGCCTGGCCGACCCGCATCTCTATTCCAAATAAAGCGGGATATCCCATGAAAACATCGACAGCATGGATCACACTTGCCGCTGTACTGGCCCCCGGCGGTTGCACGCAGACTTTTACCATCTGAACGGCGGGCGCGGTGTCAAACACGCCAGGGCGCGACTGTGTATTCCAGGTAACGGCGGCAGTGCACTGGAACGGGTCGTTCGCGAATTGGCTTTGAACGCCAAGTAGATTGAAACCACGATGGAACGCTCATTGAGCGATCACGGTTGGCCAAATTCGCTACGCTGGTTTCTGGTTCAGGGTCTTGTCGATTTTGTACCTTGGCGATTCATTCAAACGCCTGACGAAATGGCGTTTGCAGCACATGCGTTCAGTCGCGAGGACGTAAGTGAAGGCGAGGTGTTTGTATTTGCCGGGCGTAGGGATTGCGATGATTTTGCTGGCCTGGAGGTAATTGGCGGCCGGATCACCGAAAAAGTCGTGTACTGTATGTTGCCCGATGTTGCAGGAGTCCGCTCTAGGTCGATTCCGGCCTATGGCAGTGGCCGCTCGATTCTCGACCTGACAACCTGCTATGCTGCCCTGAAGGGCCGGGATCGGCCCAAACCAGACGTTCCCAATGCCGAAGCGAAGACATCAGGAGATCGGCTTGGCATCGTGTTGCTGAGAAATTTCAGGACGATATCTCTGCTCAAACTCTGCTCGAGTGGAAACGCTTTCCCAGAGCTTCGAAATATAATCGAATTCCTGTTCGAATGGCTCCTCGAAGGCGGGAATGTCGGTCGCGTATTCGCAATTTCGGCTTAGCATTACAAGCCACGTTGGGTATCCCAATTTTGGATAAAGCCGCGTTAACGCTGCGTCGATGGAATGAACTGTCTCTTTGCCCTGAAGGTAGGCGTTCCGCAGCCGCCCAATGTGTTTCCCCGCAGCCAAGTGGTCATCGAGAGCGTTGTTGCCAACGTACCGCTCAACGATGATTTCGACTATTGGCAACACCTCATCGCGCCCTCGTGCACTCACCAGCAAGACTATCTCAAGATCGTTGCCTTCTTCGTCCAAGGTCAACCGGTCCACGGCCCATTCGACACATGCGGCACCGTCACCATAGCCGAAACGTAGTTCAAAATAATACACTTCAAGCTGGGCAATTTTGTGCACGGTTTCTCATCGCTTTACACCATTTTTAAGAAAGCTCAACGTCCGGTCTAGGCCGAAATCGGAGTTCTGCATTCGGACGATTGTACCGTACAGGTACACCCATGCGAGGCGCCGTCATCGAGACAATTTTCGTGTCTCACGCGGGTTGGTACAGCACTTTCGAGACATCGTCACCCGCTTGTCCAGAACCGAACGAGACGATGACCATAGCCTTCGGGTGCTTTCAATTAGCGCGAACAAGCCACTATGGAATGCGAGCCGGCGCCGGCGATTGCAAGCGCATTTGCAGTTAATTCGAGCCCAAAGCGGCGTCGAATGCGAGCATGGCCGCTTTGAAACGCGAGCCGTTACAGCGATTGATCGCGCCGCCGCTGTTCGGGTTGCCGCTGGCAAACCTGCGCAACCGATCCGCTTCGACTGCGGCACGGCGCTGGCGACATCGCCTATGACGAGGCGCCGGTCGCGCTCGCACGCTGCCGCCGCCGTGGCGGTCGCGGCCAGCCTGACCACGACGTTGTCGCTGCAAGCGCTGGCCCGGTTGACACGCGCAGATCAACTTGCTGACACGCCCCTTTCAAGAACGCACAGCGTCATCGCCAATGGCATCGCCATGCCTCAGCAGGAAAATACGCAAGGACGCAGCGCGCCGCGCAATCGACCGTCGGCGCAGCGCCGGGCCAACGAGACGTTGCCGGCTCAGGCTGATCGTGGTTGGTGAAAGCGCCAGTGCATGCTGCATGCGGTGACTGCAAGCGCAGTGCGGGTCGGTCGTTGGGAGAGGAGAGGGCAGATGCGGGGAACGGGAAGCTGCACGGTCGCGCTGGACCGTGCGGCACCCGGCATCGCTGGCGTGCAGCGATGCCGGGTCAAATCAAGCTGCAACCATCAGAAGTTGTAGGTCAGGCGCAGGTTGTAGGCGCGGCCGATCGGGCTGGCAGCGCTGCTCAGGTAGCCGAAGGTGTAGCCACTGTGGTTCGTCACCGGCGGCTTCGCATCGAGCAGGTTGGTCACACCGGCCACCACCACGATATTCTTGAAACCCTTGTAGGTACCGGTCAGATTCCACACCGAGTACGGCTCGATGTCGCGGAAGTACTCCGCCGCCACCAGGTTCTGGTCGTGGTAGCCCGAGTTGTAGTTCTGCGTCAGTTGCGCACCCAGGTCACCATTGTTCCACTGCAGTTTCAGCGTGTGCTTCCAGCGGAAGGTGATGATCGGCAGGTTGCTGGTGGTGCCGTTGCTGGCCAGCCCGAAGCGGCCGATGTTCGAGACGTACTCGCTGTCTTTTTCGAGCTGGTTGTCGAACTGGGTCAGATAGGTGCCATCGAGCTGGATCTTGAAGTCACCGGCCGCGTTGCGGGGAAATGCATAGGAGCCCGAGACGTCGATCCCGGCCGCCTTTTGCCCGCCCAGATTCATCGTCGTGTTCTTGATGTAATTGATGGTGCCGTCGGCATTGCGTACGAAGTAGGACGCATATTTGGTCGGATTCAAGAAGTACACCTGCTCCGGCAAGTTCGCCAGCATGTCCGTCATGCGGATGTTCCAGTAATCGACCGAGACGGTGAGGTTCTTGGCCGGTTCGATCACCACGCCGAGGGTGAAGCCCTTCGATTTTTCTGGCACCAGGTCGGCGTTGCTGCCGGTCTGCTTGGGCAATGCCACGTTGCACACTGCCGATGCCACGTAGCCGGCCACAGCCTTGCCACTGCCGGTGACGGCCGGCGTAGCGCTCGGGCACAGTACCGGGTCGTCCCATTTTGCACTGGTCAGGCCGGTCGCGCCCGGCAGGCGGTAACCGTAGCGGTCGAACAGCGTCGGCGCGCGAAAGCCGGTGTTGGCCGAACCGCGGAACATCAGGCTCTTGAGCGGCTCGTAGCGGAAGCTTGCCTTGGGATTGATGGTGTTGCCGAAGTCGCTGAAATGGTCGTCGCGCACCGCGAAGTTGAGGTCAAGCGCCTTCGTGATGGGAACGTCCAGCTCGGCAAACAGCGCAGCGACGTTGCGCGCGCCCTCGCCGTGCGAAGGGCTCGAATTGGCGTAGGTGACGATCGAGGTGATGCCCAGTTTGTTGTCCTCGGTGGTGTCGCGGTGGAAGTCGGCGCCGACCGCCAGGGCCAGCGAGCCGCCGGCCAGTTGCATCAGCGTGCGGCTGGCGGTGACGTCGATGCCGGCGAAGGTGCTCTTCGAGTCGCGGTTCTGGGCGCCATCGACCGCAATCGATTTCAGGTAAGCCTGTCCAGCAGCGTCCTGCAGGCCGAAGGGATTGAGCGAGCCGTTGGCAAGGCCGGTGATCAGGCCGGGACCACTGACGTAGCCGGAGTCATAGTAATTTTTGCGTGTGCTGACGCCATACACGAGGCCAGCCTTGTAGTCCCAGTCGCCAATGCGGCCATCGTCGCTGATGGACAGGCGCTGGTTGACCTGCACGTCCTTGGTGACAGCCAGGCCGAGGTCGGCCACGCTCCAGGTGACGATCAGCGGCTCGCCTTTCAGGCCGGCCACGGCCGGCACGCCGCCGCTGGCGCCCGGATACCACTTGCTGGTCGCCGGCACTGTGGCATTGATACCGTTCGGTGCCAGGCTGGTGCTTGGATTTTTGGTGCCAAGAATGTACTCCTGGCCGCGCATGAAATCGATGCTCAGGCTATGGTCGTCGGAGAAATTTTTGGTGCCGCGCGCATAAAACGTCACTTGCTCGTTGGCATACAGGGCGGTGCCGTATTCGTTGGCGTCGAGGATACAGGTGCTCTTGGCGCCCTGGATCGAATACGGGCTGGTGCAGCCGCTTTTGTAGTAGGGGTTCTGGGCGGTCTTGTTGGCGCTGGTGGTGAAATTGGCCGGCGACGCATAGCCGCCGCTGCCCAGGGTCGGCGCGCGTCCGATACTGGTGAGCAGTTCGTTTGAGCTCAATTCGGCGCGGTCTTTCGAGGCCAGCCGGCTGCGGCGGTGGCCGTCGATGGTCGCGTAGACATTCCAGCCGTCGGTGGCCAGGTTGCCCTTGCCGAAGGTGATGGTGGCGCGCTGCTCGTCGCCGCCGCCTTTTTTTTCCGGCTGGATGTACTGCGCCGTCAGCGAGGTGCCCTCGAAGGCATTTTTGGTGATGAAGTTGACCACGCCCCCAATCGCATCGGAGCCATAGATCGACGATGCGCCGTCGCGCAGGATCTCGACCCGCGCCAGCGCGCTCATCGGGATAACGTCCAGGTTGGCGTAGCCGTCGGCAATCGCCTCATTGGCCAGGCGGCGGCCGTTGAGCAGCACCAGGGTGCGGTTCACGCCCAGGCCGCGCAGGTTGATGTTGGTGCCGGAGCCGGCGTTCGACGGCGCCAGCGACGCCGACTGTGGCAAGGCCATCATCACATCAGCCAGGGTGGTCATGCCGCGCTGCGCAAATTCCTCGGCCTTGATGGTCGTTACCGGCAGCGCCGCTTCGGTGGCCAGGCGCTTGATGCTCGAACCGGTCACTTCGATGCGCTGCATCGGCGCTTCGGCTTCTTGTGCAGCCGCCTCGTGCATCATCGTGAGCACCGCGAGGGCGACCGATGTCAGGGCCAGTCGGGACTGGGAAAAATGGGGGTGGTGTTGCATGACGTTGTCTCCTGCTGATTATAAGTAGGTGGGAATTCGCCTGCCTCTTCTAGGGCGGCTCTGTCAGGGCACCTCGCGTCCCCTGTGCCACTGCGACGAGGGCCGGCAGACGGGCTGCGGCCGAGGTCAAAGGTGGTCAATTATTCCAACACTGTCGCTGCATTGCGCACTGCAGATAGGCAACAAGTTGAGTAGATAGTATGTCATACGACGTCCTATCACAAGTAATGTCTTTGCCGCTGCTGTGTTTTTGTCACACTCGCCCAAACTGTCGCTCAAAGCGATTGTTTTTCCCGCTGTATATTGCTAGTATTTTAAGGTACGACAACAGACAACAAGGGAAAAGTTGCACGTGGTTTGGACTTGCGCTGCGAAGAACAGCTGTGCGTGCTGTTGCAGGTGAAAACCGCGCACGCGCTGGCGAACATCGAGGTGATTGCCGCCGTCGACAGCGACGGCATCCTCGCACGCGGCGCCGAAGCGCCCGCCGCCAGGTTCAGGCCGCTCGCGTAAGCAGCGTTCGCCGGTTCTTCAAGCTACGGTGCTTCAGGCTATTTGACTCGTTCAACTATGCAGGCGACAGCAGCATGCGTAAAGTGGGATTGATTGGCCTTGGCGTCATGGACTTGCCGATGGCGGCCAGCCTCGTCAAAGGCGGTCACCAGATGTTCGCGCACCACCGCAAAGCGCTGCCGGCGCAGCTGGCCGGGCAGGGCGTGGCGCGCCAGGCCGACATCATCATGCTGCTGCCTGTTACCGCGCACGTCGCCCCGGTGCTGTAACGCGACGCTTACGGCAGCTTGCCTTCGATGAGTTCCTGCGCGCGCCGCAGGCGTTCGCGGCTGTTGCTCAGGTGGGTGCGCATGGCCGCGCGCGCCGATTCGGGGTCCTTGCGGCTGATCGCATTGAACAGGTCTTCGTGCTCGTGGATCACGCGCTCCATGTAGGCGGCCGGCTCGTCCTGGGCCAGCTTGGCCGAGTTCACGCGCGAGCGCGGAATGATGTTGGTGCCCAGGTGATTGAGGATGTCGTGGAAGTAGCGGTTGCCCGACGCCTGCGCGATCAGCAGGTGAAACTGGACGTCCGACGCCACCGTTTCGCTGCCATTGCGCGCGCAGGTCTGGAAGTTGTCGAGGGCAGCGCGCAGCTGCTGCAACTGGGTGTCGCTGCGGCGGCTGGCGGCCAGCCCGGCCGCTTCGGTCTCGAGGCTGATGCGCAGTTCGAGGATGGCCAGCACGTCGCGCATGGTGACGACCGTGTTCGGGTCAATGCCCAGCGTGGCCGCTGCCGGCGGCGGCGGCTCGAGCACGAAGGTGCCGATGCCGTGGCGCGTCTCAACCATGGCGGCCGCCTGCATGTGCGAAATGGCTTCGCGTACCACCGTGCGGCTCACGCCCAGGATGCGCATAAATTCGGCTTCCGTCGGCAGCTTGTCGCCCGGTTTCAGCGTCCCCGCGCGGATGCCATCGCCGATGTACGCCACCACGCCCTGGGCGAGGTTGCGGTGCTTCTTGGGGGGCGCGGAGGGGATCGGTGTCGTGGTCATGGGCTCGTTCGGAACGGGGTGTGTCAAGGGCTGTCGTTGCTATTTGAAAGTGCGCTGATTATACTACCGCCAGTGTTGTACGACGACCGATATCATTCCGGTTGCATCATTTTCCAGCAATTTTCAAAAGGCAGCCATGGCAATTCTAGCAAGTATCGGCACCACACCATCCATCGATCGCGTCGGCGACATGGCCTGCGTGGTCGGCGAGAGTCCGCTGTGGTGCGCGCGCCACGCCCACTGGTACTGGGTCGATATTGCTGGCCGCGCGATCTGGCGCTTCGATCCTGCCGCCGCCACGGTACGCTCGTGGCAGAGCGCAGAAATGGTCGCCTGCATCGCGCTCGACGAGCAGGGCGACCTGGTGGCCGGCATGGAGAGCGGCATCTTTCGGCTGCGCCTTGACGAAGCTGGCGCGGCGGTCGAGGCGACGCGCCTGGCCACGCCGGCCGTGAGCATGGCCGGCATGCGTTTTAACGACGGCCGCTGCGATCGCCAGGGGCGCTTCTGGAGCGGCACCATGGCGCTCGACCCGGCGCTCGACCCGGCCTGCGGCAATCTGTATCGCTACAGCGCGCACGCCGGCATCTCGGCGCCGCTGGTTTCAAACCTGGTGACGCAGAACGGGCTGGCCTGGTCGCCCGACGGCCGCACCATGTACCTGTCCGACTCGCACGCCTCGCGCCGCCTGGTGTGGGCCTTCGATTACGACATCGACAGCGCCACGCCCAGCGGCCAGCGCGTGTTCGTCGACATGAACCGGCATCCCGGGCGGCCGGACGGCGCCGCCATCGATGTCGACGGTTGTTACTGGACCTGCGCCAACGATGCCGGTCAGCTGCACCGCTTCACACCGGCGGGCAAGCTGGACCGCTCGATCGCGCTGCCGCTGGCCAAGCCGAGCATGTGCAGTTTCGGCGGCGCCGACATGAAGACGCTGCTGGTCACGTCGATCAGCGCCGGCGCGCCCGCCGGCGACCTGCTCGCCGGCGCCGTCCTGATGCTCGACGCCGGCGTCGCCGGCATGCCCGAGCAGCGCTTCGCCGGCGCCTGAATGCGCACGCTCACGCTGCGCAATGATTTTCTGCGCGCCGAGATCCTGCCCGAGATCGGCGGCGCCCTGGCGCGCCTGGACGCCATCGGCGGGGCGGGTGGCCCGGTGCCGGTGCTGCGCCCCTTGGTGTTCGACGGCAGCGTGCCGCGCCCGAACCAGCTGGCATGCTTTCCGCTGGTGCCATGGTCGAACCGGCTGGCCGGCGGTTTTACATTCGAAGGGCGCAGTTACAGCATTGCTCCCAACCGCGCCGGCGACAGCTACCCGATCCACGGCGACGGCTGGCTGCTGCCGTGGCAGCTTGTGCAGCAGGATGCCACCAGCGTGGCGCTGCTGCTCGAGCACACCGGTGGCGCGCCGTTCTCGTTCTTGGCGACGATGGACTATGTGCTCAGCGACGCCAGCCTCGTGATCACGCTCGAGGTGCGCAACAGCGGCGACTGCGCGCTGCCGTTCGGCCTTGGCCTGCATCCGTGGATGCCGCGCAGCGCCGGCGTGACGCTGCGCGCGGCTGCGCGCGAAGTCTGGCTCGGCGGCGCTGACAAGTTGCCGGCAGCGGCCGTGCCGGTTCCCGCCGCGTGGTGCTTCGACCAAGCCGGCCCCTTGCCGGCAAGCGCGCTCGATAACGCCTTCGCCGGCTGGGACGGCTGCGCCGAGATTGCCTGGCCGGAGCGCGGCTTGCAGTTGCGGATCGAGACCGATGCCAGCTACTACATCGTGTATGCCCCGGCGGGCGGCGATTTCTTTTGCTTCGAGCCGGTCGACCATATGATCAACGCCCACAACCTGCCCGGTGGGCCAGTGCGCCACGGTCTCACCGTGCTGGCGCCGGGCCAGCGCTTGCGGCGCCAGTTCACGTTCAGCGTCGAGCAGTTGCATGGCCGCGAGTCGGCCTTGTAATTGCTAATGCCAGCTGGCTAATGTGGTCAGGCGACATTAGAATCATCGGAGAACGACAGTACTGACGCGCGACGCGCAACACCATCCGGAGGCCACTTTGAAAACCAGGCAAATTGCAATGCGGCCAGCGAGCGCGCCGCGGATCGTCAATCTACGTGCGCTCGTCGTCAAGTTCGCGGCGCGCGATATTGGCGACGCCGGTATTGCCCTGTTTGGGGTCTGAGGTGCAGTGGAACGGTTATGCAAAGCTTTCCATAACCGTTCTTATGGAAAGGATATTGTTATGCGTAGTAAACTGACCTGGGGCGACGGCGACGCCTGTTTCGCCTGGTTGGGGGGGAATAGGGAAAACGGGAAAAATCGCACGCTACTCCTCGATGGCGCGACTGTTAAGTTTATTCCCCCCCCCGCTAAAACAGTTCGCTTTTTGCTTCTAAGCAGACATTTGGAAGCGCTATCGAATAATCTTAGTCCGTACGATTGGGTTAGCTAAGCGATAACGTGTCTGGCACTGATCGCAGCGCGAAGCCGTTTCTCCCGGCGCGTTTGGCTTCGTAGAGCGCACTGTCCGACGCTTCCATCAACGCGGCAACGCTACAGCTGCCGTTGGCGTTAGCGGCGATGCCGATACTGGTAGTGACCGCAAAGCTCAGTTCACCGAGGACGAATGTCGGCTCGATCGTGACAAGAATTTTTCTTGCCAGTTCTGAGTTCGCAGTGTCGTCCTGCAGATTTTCGAAAATTACCACGAACTCGTCGCCGGCCAGGCGAACGACTGTATCGGTGACGCGAACCGCAAGCTTGAGCCGCCGCGCGAACTCAATTAATACCTGATCACCGACGCCGTGGCCATATGAATCGTTGATATGTTTGAAGTGGTCGATGTCGAGATACGCTAACGCTAGATGTTGCTTATTTCGACGCGCCCGCGCTAACGCAATGACCATCGTTTCTTCAAACATGCGTCGGTTATAAAGACCAGTCAATGTATCCGTGTGAGTCAGTCTGACAAGCTCGTTTTCCGCCCCCCGTCGTTGCTGAGAAAGTAAAAAAAACGCTCTGCTCAATTCGCCGAATTCATCGCGGCGGTCGACATCGAAAACCTCAATGTTAATACTACCTCCAGAAATGTTCGCAACGTGCTGGCGTAAAGCACCCAACGGCAGCAACAACCGCATAATCGCGAGCCAGCCGAGCAGACCTGCAGCGATTGCCACAAAGCCAGATGCTAGCAGGGCTTTTCCGCGCATATCGATTAATGGCGCGAACGCTTCGTCCATCGGGTAGACTGCGCCAAGTATCCAGTCCGTACGAAACAGTCGCTTGTATGTAATGAGCGACTTGACACCCTTTTTAGAACTGCCCTCGACCCACCCTTCAAAACCATTCATCGCCGCTAGCGTCGACGGAACAGCGCCCCCCACCTCTTGTTTAACGTTCATCAGGATTCGCTGTTGATCGGGATGGTGAATGATAATTCCTTGTTTCGTGAGCATGAACAGATAGCCGCTCTTGCCAGATTTCAGCGTCTCGAGTTGGCCGAAGAAACGTGGCGTCTGCAGGTCAATGGCTCCCAATATGATGTAGATCAGTTTGCCACTGGCATTGAACACGGGTTCGGTTATTACAACTACAGCTTTCTTGGACAAACTGCTTTGAAACGGCGCCGATATCACACCTTCGCGATTTGCTACGGTATCGAGAAAATATTCACGCTTCCCAAAATTAGATCCGCCGATGGCACGCCTGTCGTTGAGATTTGCGATCAGGTTACCCGTCGCATCAAGGGCGATCATGTTAAAAAATTCATCGCGCAAGCTGTGATGAGCCTCGAAGAACTGCTGGATCGCCAACGGTGCGCTGTAATCGCCCAGACTCAATTGCTCGCCCATCGACGCCATGAGCGTTTTTTTCGATGAGAGGTCTTCGTCGATATAGGAGGCGACACTGGACAGTAACGAAACCTGCTGATCGCCAACTACGGCACGCATCTGCCGTTCCGCAAGGTGCAAGGAAACATAGGCGACTAATGCCGCTGCCAGCAATACAAAGAAAATCACCACTACGGTAAGTCGTGACCTGAGCGTCCCGATTCGGACTAAGGTCTTTATCATATATGTCAATCGAAAGAATGAAGTTTACTAGATTGAGGATGGCCAGGTCTTGCCAAAAGCGGACTGTCGGAAAACAGTTGTTTGGCGACAGATCTATATGCGAATCGTAAAGCTTACACGTGAAGGCATGGGGAAGGCGTGAAAATGTGCGTAAAACTATGTCGTCATGATATAGCATACACTAACTGCACTTCACAGGTTTTCCGTATGATTCTTAGGAACATGCGAGTTTCGTCCGAGTCAGACCGCCAAAACACCAATTTGCAGCGCGACGCGCTGCTGGCGACCGGTATCGATGCCCGGCACCTGTACGAAGATCGCGAGTCCGGTGCCAAGGATGATCGGCCCGGCTTGGTCCAGGCGCTTGAATTCGTGCGGCGTGGTGACGTGCTTGTTGTCTGGAAGCTGGACCGGCTTGGACGCTCTCTGGCGCACTTGCTCACCATCGTGAACACGCTGAAAGACAGGCAGCTTGCCTTTCGTTCGCTCACCGAAGGCATGGACACCACGACCCCATCAGGTGAATAGCTGTTCCATGTATTCGGCGCGCTCGCCCAGTATGAACGCGCGTTGACCAGGTAGCGCGTGAACGCCGGGCTCGCAGCCGCGCGTCGGCGCGGCCGCGTCGGTGGTCGTCCGCAAGCGATCGCCGGTGAAAAACTGGACTCCATCATTGTCTCCCTGAACAGTGGCATGTCCAAGGCTGCTGTGTGTCGAACCTTCGGAGTCAAGCGCACCCCGCTGATTGAAACGATCGCAAGAATCGGCGGAACTGGGACAACGTAACGCATGCCGCGCCGCTGTATTATCTCCGCGGCGGAGCTGGATAGCCTGCTGGCACTCCCAGAAAGCCCGGGCAACCTCATTCAGCATTACAGCTTCACCGAGTCCGATTTATCCTTGATTCGACAGCGGCGGGGCGACGCCAACCGGATCGGCTTCGCCATTCAGTTTTGTCTGCTGCGCTATCCGGGCTATGCGCTGGCGGTGGACATGCAGGTGCCGGACCCGATCATTCAGTGGATATTCCGCCAGATTCAAACCGATGCCACCGCTTGGTCAGAGTATGGCGTTCGCGATCACACGCGACGCGAACACTTTCAGGAATTGCGCGCCTACCTCAGCCTGTCCCTGTTCGGCCTGCCGGATTTCCGCAAGCTGGCGCATAGTCTTGCAGACCTCGCCAAGCAGACTGATAAAGGACGGGTGCTCGCAGTCCAAGCTTTGAGTACATTACGGCGGCTTAATACCATTCTACCGGCTCTGCCGGTGATCGAGCGGGCCTGCGCGGAGGCCGTGACGCGTGCCAACCGCCGCATCTATCAGGCATTGCTGGCGCCGTTACAGCAGCATCATCTGCGGGGATTGGATAATCTGCTCAACGTTGCGCCAGACCTCAATATGACTTGGCTGTTGTGGCTACGGCAGTCGCCGCTGAAGCCGAGCTCCAGGTATATGCGTGAGCACATCGAAAGCATCAAGATCTACCAGTCGCTCGCCCTGCCGGATGGGATCGCATGATCAAACTATTCCGTGCCGCCAAAAACAAACATCAGCAGGAATTTCAAAAGCAGGGAAATGGATTCAACGACAAAGTGCGGTTGTACTCGAAGGTCGGCCGCGCGCTGGTCGAAGCCAAAGTATCGGGCGCCGACCCGTATGCTTCCATTGAGGCAGTGCTCCCGTGGAACGAGTTCACGAAGAGCGTCACCGAAGCGGCACAGCTTGCCCAGCCACAAACGCTCGACCATCTATACCTGATCGTGGAGCGCTACAGCACGCTGCGCCGGTATACGCCTGAGTTCCTGGACGTGCTGAAACTGAAGGCGGCGCCGGCCGCGCAGGCTGTCCTTGATGGCATCAATGTGGTGCGTGAGATGAATATGACCGGCTCTCGCGAGGTGCCGGACGATACATCGATCGCTTTTGTTAAAGCGCGTTGGAAGCCTCTCGTCATCACCAACGAGGGAATCGATCGTGGTTTCTACGAAATATGCGTACTGTTGGAGCGTGAAAAACGCTTTGTGCTCAGGCGACATATGGGTACAGGGTTCGCGCCAGTTCCGCGACTTTGAATACTTACTGCCGCAGGAGAAATTCAGAACGCTTCGGCGGACACGGGCGCTGCCCATAGCGATCAATGCGGACTGCGATCAATCCCGACTGCGGCCAATATCTGCCTGATCGCGTGCTACTGCTTAACCAGCAGCGTGCCACGATCAACCGGCTTGCCCTTGCCAACTGACTGCCGGACGCGATCATCACCGATACCTGTCTGAGGATCACTTCGCAGGACGCGGTGGTGCCGAAGTCGGCACAGACGTTGATCGACCAGGTCAGCGCCCTACGAGCGCGCATCGAGATCACCAGTCTGCTGACGGAGGTGGACGACTGGACGGGATTTACTCACTACACGTAAAGAATCAGCCAGTTATTGCTTTTGCGTCTATGGTCATTTCTGGCCGTATCCCGGCTGACAACTCTACTCATCGCTGGCCGGGTCGCGTAACGGCCGCAGCTATCCTTGGCGAGAATAGGCGATGCACCGATATTCTCCCTCGCTGGCGGATGGCTGGCCATGATGGTGCCTACATTGTGAGGTTGAATAATTTAGAAATAGTGTAAAAATAGTGCATAAAATGTGCATCGAGGAGCAGTCATGGCTAACGCAAAAAGGGCCGTCCCAGTCGGCGAGGCAGTTCCCGTATTCGATCGAAACTTTGACGGTTTCATGAATTTCCTCAACTCCGAGGCCAGCCCGTCGATTTCCCCAAAACGATTCGGACTTGTTTTTAGGGTAGATATGCAGACCCTCGCGGCGCAGGCACACGTTCACAGGAACACCGTCAGGCTGGCACCGGACACCGAGACCATCCAGTCGCACCTGCGTGAATCGGTGCGAGTGATGCGCGCTGCTGCCGATATTTCCGGCAGCATCGAAAAGGCGATCTACTGGTTCAAGAATCATCCGCTGCCGACTTTCGACTACAAGACGCCGCAGGAACTCGTTTCAGAATAACGCACGGAAGCCCTCATCAAGTACATCCAGTCGCTCCAGGCCGGCTATACCGGATGATTCTCAACCCGCTCAACACTGCGGTCTACCGGGTCCATCAGCCGAAATGGTCATTTGCGCCGTCCTCGGGAGCCGGTGCCGGCACCTATGGCGGGCGCGCCAACAGGCCGGGTGTCAATGCGCTCTACTTGTCACTGGCGCTGGAGACCGCGCTGGCCGAGTACCAGCAGCTCGATACGCTCCTGCCGCCTGGGCTCATGGTCAGCTATAACGTAAGCATCTACGCCATCGCAGACTTCCGCGCCGGCTTTACGAGCGCCTGGGACGCGCTCTGGCAAGATTTTTTGCGACTGGCGGAACATGCATTTCAACCAAGGCATTGAACCCCCATCCTGGGTCATCGGCGACCAGGTCCTCGCTGCTGGCGCGAAGGGGATCCTGTTCAATTCCGCGATCACCGACGGCGCGAATCTTGTCATCGACACTGACGCGCTGACTGGCGCAGATGCCATCAACGTTTACGATCCGAACAACAATCACCCAAAGAACCAATTGTCCTGGTAGTAGCGATTTTCAGAAAAATTGACCAGGGCGCCTGCTGTCGAAGCAGCGCCCTGACTGTCGAATGTCGCCGGCATGGCGCGCCGCTGGTGCAACGCAGCCGATGTCGAGCTTGCACGGCGCGATCCGCTGGTGGCGGCCTTGTTCGGGGCGCCGCGGCCATCCTGAAACCGGACGCCGCGGCCGCAGTTCAAGGCGTGGCCGACAGGCGCACGGTAACGGGCGCGCGAACCCGCGCGGCCTGCTGCGCGACGTAGCGCTGCCACTCCTGCTCCGATGTAATCTCGCCCGACCCGACCCAGGCGGCGCCGACGTAGTAACGCAAGGGCTGACCGGCCCGCACCGGCGCCGTCATCAGGGCATTTCTCGCATCCTCCGCGTAGGCTGGCTGGCTCGCCGTCGGCACGATGACGGCGGTGCCGAACGCCCCTTTCGAGCGTTGCTCGACCCACTGGATCAGCGCGGCGTCCGCGGCCACCCTGGCAAAGCGCACCTGCGGTTGCTGGCCCTTGTCGGAAGGCGTCTTGTTGATGCCCACTGCAACGGTCAGCTGTTGCGGGCCGCTGAACGAGAAGGTGCTCTCGACCTGGTCAAAATAATGGCCGGCGTCGACGGTGAAGCGCTTGACCTCGGACACCTGCACACCGGCGGCGTCCCAGCTGTCGTAGCCGAGTTCGAAAATGGCGCGCACCGGCCCGTTGGCCAGCACCTTCCAGGTGCGGTAGTTGACCCCCACGTGCAGGCTGGTGCCGTCCCACACGCCGGTGCCGCCATTGCCACGACTGCCACTGACGTTGTACATATCGATGCCTTCGCCTTCGTCGTGGTGGTAATGGTCATGGCCCTTGTTGTACCAGCGGTCGACGATCGGGTAGGGCACCCGCTTGAACCAGATGTCCATCCCGCTCGCGACCAGCACTTCCTTGCCGGAGCCCGGCGTGGCCGGCGCGGCGAGCGCGGTGCCGTAGGTGCGGTGCGCGATCTTGTCGTTTTCCCAGGCGAAGTCGTCGAGCCGTTCCGGCACGTAGCGCGCGAACGCCTTGGACGGGAAGGGCGGCGACACCGTCGTGGTTTTTTCGATGGTGAAGGTGGCGCTGTTTTCGCCGGCGACGAAATCGTGCTGGAAAAACAGCTCGCCGTAGGCCACGCCCTCGCCGCGCGGATCTTTGACCAGCGGGGCGACGTTGGTCACCTGGTAAGGCAGCACCTTGCCGGTCGCATCCTTGACGACGATCTGTTGCAGCAGCGCGCCCGGCAGGTGCGCATTCACGCTGGCCCAGGCAATGGCGATGGTTTCGGCCGGGCGTGCCAGTGCGCCCGTGTTGGTGACGGCGACGGTAAGGCGCTCGGCGGCGCTGGCCAGGGACGAGGCGGCGGCGGCGGCGGCAAACAGCAAATGACGAATGTTCATGGGTGAAGTTTCCTGTAGTGGGACGCGTGGCTCAAGCCGACAGCGTGGTGTTGTGGACGCGGCCAGCGATGGTCACATTTTTCAGCGTCAGGCCCTGGACGTTATAGAGATACCAGGGCTTGGCCGTGTTGACAGGCGTGCCGAAATCGCAGTCGCTGATAGTGATGTCGTGCACCGGCAAAACCGCCGGCGCCGGCTGCGGGCCGTTGTAGTCGAAGGCGACCGGGCCGAGGATGATGATCGCCTGGAAGCACGACACCTGCTTGCCGCCCTTGGTGACATTGCCGACCCGGACGTTCGAGATGTGCACGTTCGATACCGCTGGCGGGCGCGTGCGCACGTTGTCGGCGCGTGGCGAATAGTCGCAGTCGAAAGTGACGACGGCGCCGGCGGCGGCCGCCACGCTGCCCGTTGCAATCGGTGAGCCAGGCAGCGAGGCGTAGAACGACGGACTGGTTTGCACGCCGTTCGGAATCGATATATTGCGCACGTAGAAATTGCGCAGGTAGCCGCCGCGGTTCATGTTGGTCTTCAGGCGGATCGCCGTGTTGAGCGCATTCGTGGCCCAATGGACGTTCTCGAAGACCAGGTCCTGGGCAAACACATTCTGGATGCCGCCCGCCATTTCGCTGCCCAGGGTCACCGCGCCATGGCCGCTGTGCATGGTGCATTTCTGGATCACGATGTTTTGCGACGGCCCGAACTGGGTGTCGAGGTCCTTGCCCGATTTGATGGCGATGCAGTCGTCGCCGGTGTCGAAGGTGCATCCTTCGACCAGCACATGGTCGCACGACTCCGGGTCGAAGCCGTCGCTGTTCGGTCCCAGGCTGTTGGCGTAGACATTGCGGATCACCAGGTTGCGGCAGTGCACCGGGTGGTGCTGCCAGAACGGCGTATTGGTCACCTGGTAGCCCTGCAGCAGCACGTTGGTGCAGCCGATCAGCTGGATCATCGGCGGGCGCAGGAAGTGGCCCAGGCCGAACGCCCGGCGCGCCACCGGCACGCCCGCTTCGGACAGCGCCGGCAGGTAGTTTTCGTCGGCGCGCCAGGTCTCGCGCTGGCCTTGAATCAGCAGGCGCTGCGCTTCGTCGAGCTGTGGCGCGATGGTCGCCAGCGAGGCCGGATTGAGCGGATTCGGTGTGCGCTGCGACGGCTTGTTGGCGGTGAAATTCGGGGTGCTGCGCTGGGCCAGCGCGTCGATGGTCTTGTCCTTGCCCTTCCAGGTCCACCAGCAGTCCTTGCTGCCTTCGAAGGGGATGCCGCCCTGGCCGTCGAGGATGCTGGTCCAGTCGTCGCCGGTCAGCGCGATGTTGTCCTGGCCGTGTGCATAGACCATCGGCGAAAAATTCAGGCAGTCGTTGCTCTGCCAGCGCGACAGCACCAGTTTGCCGTTGGCGCCGCAGTCGTAGTCGCCGTAGGTCGCATAGTGAAGCGGGTTGTTGCTGAAGTAAATGCGGGCGCCCGCCGCCAGGTGCACGTGGACGTTCGACAGCAGCACCAGCGGGCCGGCGCAATACCAGGTACCGGCGGCGATGAGCACGCGCCCGCCACCGGCCTGATGGCAGGCGGCGATGGCGGCGGCGAACGCCGGGTAGCAATCCTTCGAGTCAGCCGCCGGGGTGGCGATCTCGCCCTGTTCGTCCGACGAGTGCCAGCCCTTGACCATCACCAGTTTGCACGGCGCGGCGCCGAAGTCGGTCGCCAGGTAGTCGGCCTTGCGGCGCGGTACCGGCTTGGCCAGTCGATCGATGATCGCCTGGGCCTGCAGCCACGGGTCGGCGGCGACCTGATTTGCCGCCAGCGCTGCGTTGGCCGCCGGCGCCAGTCCGGCTGCGCCAAGGGCCTGGATCAAGCCGCGGCGTTTGCTGTTGATGGTCTCTCGCATGGTCTCTGTTTTCATTTTAGTTTGGTGGTGGAAGTTTGCTGCTGCGATGCTTGCCGTGCTGGCGGAAAGGGGATGAAGCGCGCGCTGCAATCGATGCCCTCGACGCCGGGCGCATTGAGCTGGCCAGACTGGCCCGGCCAGCCGCTGCCGATGGCGCTGAGGCGGGCAAATTCGATCTGCACCTGCGGCGTGCCGGCGACCACGACGTCGCCCATGGCGAGCAGAAGCGGGTGCTGCGCATCGTAGCCTTGCAGCAGTACCCGGCCAGGCGTGACGCTGTGCACGCGCTCCATCGAGATGGCCGAATACGAGGGGATCAGCGCGCCCGGCGGCTGCGCTTCATAGCGGGTGCCGATGGAGATGGGCGTCTTCACGTTGCGCAGGCAGACGTCGCGGTAGACGATGCCGTGCACGTCGCCGCCGCGCGTGTCGTTGCTCTTGATGCGCAGGCCCGCAGTGGTGCCGTCCATGGTCAGATCGTCGACCAGCACGGCGCGCACGCCGCCGTTGGTCTCGCTGCCGATCGACATGCCGTGGCCACTGTAAAAATGGTTGTGCAGGATCGAGATGTGTTCGCTTGGGCCGTTGTTGCCGGCCTTGATGGCAAGGTTGTCGTCGCCGGTGCGGATGAAGCTGTGGGCAATGGTGACGTTGCGCGACGAGATCGGGTCGATGCCGTCGGTGTTGCGCGCGTCAGGCGGGGTGTCGATGCGCACGCGCCAGGCAGTAAAGCCGTCGACCCGGTTCAGCGTCACGTGAAAGTTCGGTGAATTGCGCAGCGTGATGGCGTGCATGGTGAATGCGCGCGAGGCGCTCACTTCGATCAGGCGCGGCACGTTCTGGCGGCCCTTTTCCTGTTGCGCGCGGCGCGCCAGCTGCCACCACGATTCGGCCTTGCCGTCGACCAGCTGGCCACCACGGCCGTCGATCTCGCCATCGCCCATGATGCCGGCGCCGCTGGTATTGTCGGCGCTGATGAAAGGCCGGCAGCCGCGGCCGACGGCGTCGATGCTGCCGCAGGTGCCGGCGCCGCGGTCGTAGGCCATCGGGTCGCTGCTGGCATACAAAATGGCGCCGCCATCGATGACCAGCGTGACGCCGCTGGGCAGGCGCAGCGGGCCACTGGTGAAGCCATGCTGGCCGCCAGCGGGGGCCAGGTGCAGCGCATGGCCGGGCGCGCAGGCGTCGAGCGCAGCCTGGATGCGCGGCGCGTCGTTCGCGCCTGTTGCGGGCAGCAGCTGCGCGCACGACGATGGCATGCGCGGTTCGGTGACGGTGCGACTATCCTGGGCCGCGGCAGCAGTACAGAGCGAGAGCGCGAGCGCGCACAGCGTGAAAATCGGCAGCTTCATGTTTGTGTCCCCTGTTATGGTCGGCCGAGCGGATCGCACCCTGCGGGGGCGGTGGCTGCTCGTTGGCGCACCTCGCGTGCACCGTGCCGCTGCCGACGAGGGCCACCCGAAGGTGGCCGAGGTCGCAGGCGGGGATTGCAAAATTGCCGGACTTAGCCCCGCGAAAAGGTGCGGGTGACCCGTTCGAGGTGGGCGCGCATGGCGCGCTTGGCCTCGGCCGGGTCATGCGCCGCGATCGCCGCGACGATACGGCGATGATCGGCCAGCGTTTCGAGGCGCAGTTCTTCGGTCTGAAAATGCTGCTTGAGCTTGTGCCACATGTGTCCCCGCTGATCCCACAGATAGCTCATCACGCCGACCAGCGCACTGTTGCCGGTGGCCCGCGCGATGGCCAGGTGGAAGTTGCGGTCGGCCTGCTCGTTGCTCGACTTGTCGGCGTGCTGGCGCTCCATCTCCTCGACGGCGCGCAGGATGGCGTCGATCGCGCTGTCGGTGGCCATGCGCGCGGCGATGGCGGCCACTTCGGCCTCGATCAGGCGGCGCGCCGACAGCACTTCGAACGGGCCCGGGCCCGCTTCGCCGAGGGGCGCCTCGACGTCGGCGGCAGCGCTGACGTAGACGCCCGAGCCGCTGCGCACCTCGACCACGCCGCCCAGTTCGAGTGCCAGCAGCGCTTCGCGCAGCGACGCCCTGCTGACACTGAGCTTGATGGAGAGATCGCGCTCGGACGGCAGGCGCTCGCCGGGCGCGATGCGCTCGGCGCCGATCATCTGCACGATGCGGTCGGCGACGACGCGGTACAGGCGCGGTTCCTGGCTGGCCGGCTCGGGGAGTGGGGAAATTTTCTTGTTCATGGCGGTGTGATCGTGGTGACGGTTATTGTAAAGTGGTTAGACCAGTTTTTCAATGTGGACTAGCCAAATATTTTTTTTGCTGGCATACTTGCTTGGCAAAGCTTAGCATCAACCACGCCAAGGAACGTATCATGACCACTGCGACGCCCGCCGCCCCAGCCGCCATCCCCCGTTACATCCGCATGCACGACAACGACAATGTGGCCATCGTCGTGAACGACGGCGGCCTGCCGGCCGGCGCCGTGTTTGCCGACGGGCTCATTGTGCGCGAGGCGATCCCGCAGGGGCACAAGGTGGCGCTGGTCGACATCGCCGCCGGCGCGCCGGTGCTGCGCTACAACGTCGCCATCGGTGCGGCCGCCAGGGCGCTGGCGGCCGGCAGCTGGGTCGCCGAGGCCGAGGTGATGATGCCGCCGGCGCGCGAACTTGACCACCTGCCGGTCTGCACCAGGGCGCAGGAATTGGTCGAACCACTTGCCGGTTACACCTTCCAGGGCTTTCGCAATGCGGACGGCACGGTCGGCACCCGCAACATCCTGGCCATCACCACCACGGTGCAGTGCGTGGCCGGCGTCGTCGAGCATGCGGTCGCGCGCATCAAGGCCGAACTGCTGCCGCGCTATCCGAACGTGGACGACGTGGTCGGCCTCGAACACACCTACGGCTGCGGCGTGGCGATCGACGCGCCGGGCGCCGAGATCCCGATCCGCACGGTGCGCAACATCAGCCGCAACCCGAATTTTGGCGGCCAGGCCATGCTGGTCAGCCTCGGTTGCGAAAAACTGCAACCGGCCCGGCTGTTCCCGAAAGGCAGCATCGCCATCGTCGGCAATGGTGGCGAGCCGTCCCACGTGTGCCTGCAGGATGAGGCCCATGTCGGCTTCATGTCGATGATCGAGTCCATCATGAAAATGGCCGACGCCCAGCTGGCCCGGCTGAACCTGCGCCGCCGCGAGACGTGCCCGGCGTCCGAGCTGATCGTCGGCATGCAGTGCGGCGGCAGCGACGCCTTCTCCGGCGTCACCGCCAACCCGGCCCTCGGCTTTGCCACCGACCTGCTGGTGCGGGCCGGCGCCACCGTGATGTTCTCCGAGACGACCGAAGTGCGCGACGGCATCGATCAACTGACCGCGCGCGCGGCCTCGCCGGCGGTGGCCGACGCCATGATCGCGCAGATGGCGTGGTACGACGCCTATCTGACCAAGGGCGGCGTCGACCGCAGCGCCAACACCACGCCGGGAAACAAGAAGGGCGGCTTGTCGAACATCGTCGAAAAAGCCATGGGCTCGATCGTCAAGTCCGGCAGCATGGCCATCTCGGGCGTGCTCGCGCCCGGCGAAAAGCTCACCAGCAAGGGCCTGGTGTATGCCGCGACCCCGGCCAGTGACTTCATCTGCGGCACCTTGCAGCTCGCTGCCGGCATGAACCTGCACGTCTTTACCACCGGCCGCGGCACCCCTTACGGGCTCGCGGCGGTACCCGTCATCAAAGTGGCGACCCGCACCGCGCTGGCCACGCGCTGGCACGACCTGATGGACCTCGACGCCGGCCGCATCGCCAGCGGTGAGGCCAGCATCGCCGATGTCGGCTGGGACCTGTTCCACATGCTGCTCGATGTCGCCAGCGGTCGCAAGACCTGGGCCGAACAGTGGAAGCTGCACAACGCGCTGGTGCTGTTCAATCCGGCGCCGGTGACCTGATGCGGCGCGCCCTTTCTTTCATCCTTACTCCTTTACGACCATGACTACACAATCTATTGGCAAGCCCTTCAAACGCATCCTGCTGACCGGCGCCGCCGGCGGCCTGGGTACCGTGCTGCGTGAGCGCATCGGCGCCTGGGCCGAAGTGGTGCGCCTGTCCGATCTGACCATCGACAGTCTGGGCGCGGCACGCCAGGGCGAAGAGATCGTTCAATGCGACCTGGCCGACAAGGCTGCGGTGCTGGCGATGATGGATGGCGTCGACGTGGTGCTGCACTTCGGCGGCCTGTCGACCGAGTATGCGTTCGATGACATCATGCAGGCGAACATCCTCGGCACCGCCAACATCTACGAGGCGGTCGACAAGTGCGCCGTCAAGCGGGTGGTGTTCGCCAGCTCGAACCATGCGGTCGGCTTTTATCGCACCACCGACGTCATAGATGCCGATGCGCCGACCCGTCCGGACACCTTCTATGGCGTCAGCAAGTGCTTCGGCGAATCGCTCTCGCGCTACTACTACGACCGCAAGGGCATCGAGACGGTCTGCGTGCGCATCGGCTCGTCGTTCCCGGAGCCGAAGAACCGCCGCATGATGACGACCTACTTCAGCTACGACGACCTGGTCGAACTGCTGCGCTGCTCGCTGTTCGCGCCGCGCGTGGGGCACACCATCGTGTTCGGCCAGTCCGACAATGCCGGCAGCTGGTGGGACAACACCAAGGCGGCCCACCTCGGCTTCAGGGCGAAAGACAGTTCGAGCCAGTTCGCCCACCTGTTCCCGGCCACCGCCGAGTATCCGGAGGCGGGTGACGTGACGACTATTTATCAGGGCGGCCCGTTCGTGCTGAACGGGCCGCAGTACAAGTAAGCGCGTGCAATGCAAAAAGGGCCGCGTGCGAACGCGGCCCTTTTTGCATCAGTGCTCGCTGGCCGGCGCCGCATCCTTCGGGCGGTAGTGGTAGGTGCGCAGCCGGTATTCGACGACGATGGCCGGATTGCTGATCAGGCGGATCATCTCGGCACCCGCCAACAGCGTCGGGCCGTAGCCGTGCAAGGCGTTCACGCTGGTCGGACGGTTGTAGTAGTACACCTGGTCGCCGGCGAAGGTGGTGCCGACGCAGGTGCCTTCGACCTGGCCCTGGGCGTTGATGCGGGTCGACAGGGCGTTCCAGCCGGCCTGCGCGATCGAGCCGTAGGTGGTCGGGCTGACCCAGCCCTGGTTGATGGCGTGTGCGATCACATAGACGAAGGTGGCGCTGGCCGAGGTCTCCAGGTAAGAGTCATTCCGGTCGATCATCTGGTGCCACAGGCCGGACCCTGACTGCAGTTCGGCGATGCCGTGCAGCGATTTGCGCAGTTGCGCCAGCACCTTCGGATAGCCGGGATGCGATGTCGGCAGCACGTCGAGCAGGTCGGACATGGCCAGCACCGCCCAGCCGTTGGCGCGCGCCCAGTAAAACCGGGGCGCATCCGGATGGTTGGCGTTCCAGCCGTGGGTGTACAGGTTCAGCTGCGGATTGAACATGTGCTGCGACATGCGCAGCACGTTGTTGACGGCGTCGTCGAAGTATTTTTTCTGCCCGCTCAGGTGGCCCATTTCGGCCAGTGCCGGCACCCCCATGTACAGGTCGTCCGCCCACAACGACCAGGCCTGCGGCCGATTGCGCGCCAGCGCGCCATCCTTCAGGCGCACCTGCTTGTTGGCGACCCAGTCGGCGCAGATGGCGATCTGGCGCGACAGGTCGGGGCCGACGGCGGCGAAGCGGGCGCGCACCATTGCCGCGCACATCGAGCCGGCGTCGTCGAGCGAGCGCGGTTCGAGCAGGCGCGCAAAACTGTTGGCGCGCTCGAGTTTGAACTGTTGTTCCTGGGCGCGGAAGTAGGGCAGGGCGTCGCTGAAAAACTGCAGATGGCGCTCGGTCATTGCGCTAAAGCGGGCGTCGCCCGTGACCGCACGCGCGCGCAGCAGGCCTGCGTGCACCACGCCCATTTCGTAGACCGTGATGCCGAAGTCGCCCTTGCTCGGCTCGACGATGGCGTCGGCCACGGGCGTGGCCAGGTCGGTGATCTGCGCGCCGCTGCTCTTGCTGATGATGCGGGTGGGCGTGGCGGCATCGAGGTAATTGCGGATGCGTTCGAGCGAGGCGGTGATTTCCGCCACCACCGGCATCTTGTAGGGTACCGGATAGCTGCCTTCGCTCACGTCATTGGGGTTCTTGTTGTCGGGATTGCGATACGGGCCGTCGGCCTGTGCCGGGCTGGTGAAGCTGGCCAGCAGCGCTGCGGCGGCGAGGAAAGTCCTGGAAGGTGTCATGCTGTCTCCGGCGTGTTTTTATGATCAGCTGATTTTAAAGTGGTCTGACCGGATTGGCAATCCGGACCAACCAATAAGAAGGCGCGTGCGGGCAGTTTATTGACCCATCGGTGCCACAGGGCGCCAGCCGCGGCCGCCATTAAAACCCTGGAACACCTGCCAGCGCGCCATCGGCTGCGCCTGGCCTGGCAGTTGGCCGCCGACGCGCCCGACCAGGTTGAGTGGCTTGCCGGCCAGGTCCATGCTGCCGTATTCGTGCCAGCCGGCGACAGCGCTGGCGTGCGGCCCGGCCGGATTGGGTGCCGGTTGGCCCTGCACGCCGGCGCCGGCCCAGCCGGCGGCGGCCACGTGATCGCCGATCCGGCAGTTGATGAAACTGACGTTGTCCCAGGTGCTGGCGGTGCCGGGACTGCGCGCCAGGTAGGTGCTGCCGGCCGGGACGTCGTTGCCGGCCGGGCCGGGGGCGTGGGTGAGCCAGCTGTCGAGGAACACGAAGCCGGGATCGTCCGCCGCCACCGTGCGCGCCTGCACCAGGTAGCCGCCGCTGGCCGGGTTGGCGCTGTCGCCGAGCGAGCGGATCTCGCTCTGCTCGAACAGGGCGGCGCGGTTGTAACCCCAGATGAAGTCGACATTCCCGGCGATGAGGGTGCGGTAGAACCACGCATAGCCCTTGACCTGGATGGTGTCCTGCTCGCTCAGGAAGGTGGCGTGATGGGCGACCAGGCGGCCGTTTTCGCTGTTGAAGTAGAGCGCCTCGGCTTGCGAGCCGCCGGCGGTGTCCGCGCGCAGGCTGCTGTTATGCAGGGTCAGATTGGTGAGCGTGACCAGGTCGGCGTCCTCGATCAGCAGCAGCGCACGCCCGCCGCTGGCCGAGGGCGAGGTCGCCGCCTGCGCCGTACCCGAGCCAGGGTTGGCCAGGTCGTTGTTGGCGGCGTGGATCAGGACGCCGTCGCGACTGGCGCCGCGCAGCGTCACGCGGTCCTTGCCGCGCAGGTAGAGCAGTTCCTCGTAGCGCCCGTTGGCCACGTTGATGGTCACCGGCGTGGCGCGCGCCAGATAGCGCATGGCGTGGTTGAATGCGCCCTGCACGGTGCGAAAGTCGGCCGGGCCGTCGTCGTCGACGCTGAGCGTGCGACCGGTCGGCGCCGCGGCGCGGGTGCGAAAGCGCCAGCCGGCTGCCCGGCCAAGGCCGCGGAACGGCTGGCCGCCGAGGCGGGCGCCGCTGACCACGCCGGCGTCGATGGCCACCACGTACTCGGTGCCGTAGTTCAGGCGCGCGTTGTGGGGGCGGATGGTGAGCGTGGCGCCGTCGATACGCACCTGCGGGTAGCGCACCACGCGCTTGAACGCCTGGCCTGGATAGCCGATGGTGTCGACTTCGTCGCTGGTGCGGATGACATCGACCAGGGCGCCGTCGGCGGCCCGGTAAATCCGCACCGAGCCGCTGCTGCCGAGCGTCGGGACATTGTCGAACGTGATGTGCAGGCGCGTGTCGACCGGCACCGACTTTGCACCCGCGGCCGGCGCGAGGCGACCGTCCGTTGCAGGCGCGCGCGCCGGCGCGGCGAACGGGGCATCGACCGTGAGCGCCAGCGCCGCGGACAGGTTGATGTCGTCGCGGCCGGTGAGCGTGATGATGGCGGCGCCCTGCTTGCGCGCGCGCACGATCAGCGCGTCGCCGTCGACGGCCACGCTGGCGACAGCGGGGTCGCTCGAGCGGGCGTAAAAGGGCACGGCGGTGACGCCGTCGCCAGCGAGGGCGCTGACCGCTTGGCGCCGCGGCGCCTCGCCGGCCTGCAGGCCGATGCGGCTCGTCATGCGCGCCAGCGCGATGCGTCCAGGGAGCTGCAGCGCGGCGCCAAGGCGCACGTCGTCGACGTCGAAGTTGCCGCCGTCGGCCAGCACGCCGGCCTGGCCGCCCGGCACGAACGCAGCCGGTGCAGTGGTCAGCCGTTCGCCATTCAGATAGACCGACAGCAGCTCGGCGCCCACTTCCAGTCGCAGCGTATTGAAGCCGTCGCCGGCCTCGCTGTCGCGCCCCACCTGTTTGCGTTTGACCAGCTTGCCGTTTTCCATGGCGACCAGTTCGAGCAGAAGCCGCTTGCCGCCGCGGCCGCCGGTAATGCTAGCGCTGACGCCGATCCAGTTGTTGGCGTTGACGTAGCGGGCCAGCAGGTAGAGCCGGCCCGCCCCCGGGCCGGACGGCCGCAGGCGCGCTTCGATGAAGTAGCCGGCGCTGGTCAGTGGCGCCGTTTGGTCCGGCGCGATCAGCAGCGCCTGGCCGTCGACGGCGTGCAGGACGTGCTGATCGGCGCCGGCCGCGCGCTGCAGCGCCGCCGCGCCGCGCTCCGGCTGCCAGCGCGCGGCGCCGCGTTCGAAATCATCGCACCAGCTGGCGCCAGCGGGACAGTGTCGGGGTTGGGCTGCCTGTGCGGGCATCGGCAAGGCGGCCCAAAGGAGGGCGGCGAAGGCAGTCTGCTTCATGCGTGGTCTTTCTGCGCTTATTTGAGCGACGGCGCCAGCGCCGGATTGCCTCGGGCCAGTTCGCGCGCGACCATGGCGGCGAACAGGCTGGCGCCCTTCGGGCCCAGGTGGGTACGGTCGAAGGTGGTTTTGGGCGTGCCTTGCGGCTCGCCGAGCGCGCCGTTGACGGTTGGCGTGGCTGCTACTGCGGCTTGCGGTGGTGGCGCCATCGCCAGCGTGTCGGCCTCCTGCTGGCCCATCTGCTGGACGCTCGCCGCGCTCAGCGCATGCAGGTCGAGCAGCGACACCTTGAGCGCGCGCGCGACCGTACGGGTGGCGTCGGCCCAGGGTGCCAGGTCGTCCTTCAGGTAGGGGCCGCGAAAGCTGCGGCGCGTCAGCGGGGTGACCAGCACGGGCACGCCGCCCAGTTGTTGCACTTCGCTGGCGTAGCGCGCCATATTCGACGGGAACTGGGTCACCAGGTCGGTCGAGCGGCCCGCTTTGCCCGGCTGGTCGTTGTGGCCGAACTGCACCAGCACGTAGCTGGCGCGGTAGGCCGCGCTGTCCTTGAGCAGTGCCTGCACTTCGTCCCAGCGGCCTTCGGCGCGAAAGCTGCCCGAACTGCGTCCGCCCCGTGCGAGGTTGATGCAGGTGGTCTCCGACGTGAACAGAGCGCACAGCGCGTCGCCGTAGCCCGAGCGCGTCGCCATGGTCGAGTCGCCCACCAGGATGACGCGGATCGGCAAGGCCGGTTCGGCGCCGGTTGCGTGAGCGCCGAGCAGGCTTAAGGCGATGAACAGGCAAGTGAGGCAGTGATTCATGGGCAATCCAGGTGATCGTGCAACAGGCAGGAAATTGATTCTATATTGGCCTGGCCAGATAGGCAATTGGACAGACCAGTTTTCTGGTGGGGCGACGAAAGGAATGCAAGGTGCGACACACCCCGTGCTTGTGTTGGCGCGGGATCGTTCAGTCGTCCCTGGACGTCGTTTGTCCCCGTTTTCCAACCGTTCGTCACAGGGATTTACGACCACATGGTTGGCATGGGATGATGCGTCACCTTTCATCCTGACAACTGTGTATGCAAACCTCCTTGCGCTTCCTGCTGCTCTCTCCTTTGCTGTGCCTGCTGCTGACCAATTACGCCGCCGCCCAGCAAGCTGTCGCCGCCGCGCCCGTCGTCGATGGGCCGGTTCACAAGGTGGAGGTAAAAGCATCAGCGTACGATGCGCGCCGCGAGGACACGGCGACGAAAATCGTGGTCACGCAGGAGGAGATCCTGAAAAACGGCGACACGACCATCGGCGACGTACTCAAGCGTTTGCCCGGCATTACCATCGGCGGCGTGCAGGGGCGCGGCGGCGCAATCAGCATGCGTGGCCTGGGCAGCGGCTACACACAAATTCTGCTGAACGGCGAGCCGAGCCCGCCCGGGTTTTCGCTCGACACGCTGGCGCCCGACATGATCGAACGCATCGAGATCATGCGCGCCGCGACGGCCGAGTACAGCACGCAGGCCATTGCCGGCACCATCAACATCGTCCTGAAGCGGGCGATCGTCACCGCGCAGCGCGAACTCAAGGTCGGCCTGCAGTCGGATAACCGTCAGCCGGGCGCGAATACCAATTTCCAGGTGTCCGACAAGGTCGGCATCTACTCGTACGCCGTCGGCGGCGGCGTCACCTACGGGCGCCAGCACTGGCCCAGCAGCGACAGCACGACCATCCTTGACCCGAACGGCGTGGAAACCACGCGGCGCGAGACGGCCAACGACAGTCGCGGCAATTTCAAGGCCTTGAACCTGGCGCCGCGCGTGAACATCAACCTGGGACCGAACGATGTGCTGACGTCGCAAAGTTTCGTCAGTGCGTCCCAATGGCGCGGCGTCAACACGGGCGACACAGATACGCGGTTCGGCACGCTGCCCCAGTTCTCCAGCTCGAGTCAGGACGTGGGCCAGACCAACGAAGCGCTGCGCACGGATCTGTCGTGGACGCACAAGATGGCGGGCGGCGCCAAGCTCGACGCGAAAGCCGGCATCAACTACGCGCACCGGGAGACGACGATCGATTATCACAATTTTTATCCTGGCGCCGTCCTGGCGCTGACCCGCAACATTGATTCCTACGCCAGCGACCGGGGCGTGACGGCCAGCGGAAAATACACGCTGCCGCTGGTTGCAAGCCATGCGCTGACCACCGGCTGGGATGGTGCGTGGAGCAACCACGGCGAGTCGCGCATCCAGCGCGACAGTTCGAGCGTCGGCTTCCCCATCGCCAACCTGGACCAGGATTTCGACGCGACCGTCGCGCGCATTGCCGTGTTCGGCCAGGACGAGTGGAGTATCACGAAACAGTGGTCGGTCTACCTGGGCTTGCGCTGGGAGGCCATCCGCACGCGCAGTGCGGGGGCCGATTACAGTGCCGTGGAAAACACGTCCAGCGTCTGGAGCCCCTTGTTCCAGACGCTCTACAAATTGCCGTCGAAAAGTGACCAGCTGCGCCTGGGCCTGACGCGTACCTACAAGGCGCCAGTGATCAACCAGCTCATTCCGCGCCGCTTCAACGCCATCAACAACACGGCCACCACGCCGGATCAGCAGGGTAACCCGAACCTGAAGCCCGAACTGGCTTGGGGCCTGGACCTGGCGTTCGAACACACGATCGAAGGCGGCGGCTTGCTCAGTGCCAGCACCTATCTGCGCCGCATCGACGACAACCAGCGCAACAACACGGCGCTGATCGATGGTACGTGGCTGTCGATGCCCGTCAACACTGGCACGGCGCAAGCCCACGGCATCGAACTGGAGGCCAAGTTCCCACTGCGTCATTTCTACAAGACGGCGCCGGCCATCGACGTGCGCGCCAACCTGACACGCAACTGGTCCTCGCTGGACGCGGTGCCAGGTCCGAACAACCGGCTGGTGAGCCAGACGCCGGTCAGTGCGAATGTTGGTGTCGACTACAAGGCCGGCAAGCTGCCGCTGACGATGGGTGCTACCTACACGTTTACCAACGGCGGGCCGGTACGCTTCAGCGCTCAGCAATTCGATTACTCGACACCCAAGCGTGTGCTGGACATGTACGCGCTGGTCAAATTCAGCGCGAAAAACCAGTTGCGTGTTTCGCTTGCCAACCTGCTGCACCAGGAAAACGGCAGCGCGACCACGTATGTCGATGCCCATGGCGCGCTGTCCGATGCCGTGCATACGCCGACGGTGACGGTGTTCAGGGCGATGCTGGAGATGAAGCTGTAACAGGCCGGAAGGACGATGGCAGCGCGCGACGCGCTGCTACAAGTAGCGCGCCCCCAATTCGCTCGGACGCAGCCCATGCGCTATTGCTTCGGCTCGAAATAACGCACCGTTCTGTGTGATAATCAACTGCCCATCGCGTCGGCGCAACAAATCCTGGTTGACTTTCCTGCTCTTGAAGACGATGGTCATAACGGGACCTATGAACCGTTAAATAGGGAAGGCCACACCATGCAAACGAAAACCGTACCAATCCACCTGCTGCCTGTACAACTCGATCGCGATTTATTTCTCAGGACGCTCATACGTGAGCTTGCCGGGACGTTAGAGGATGTCGTGGGGCTGGAAGAAGCGTCAGGATTTGTCAGTACGGTTGGTCAGCGCATTGGCGACCAGATCAACCTCAGTTACCGTTCGGCCCTCGGCGTTGAACAGCTCTCGAAGCAGCAAGTGGCGGAAGTGTTGGTGGATCTGAAACGAAGGATCCAGGGTGATTTCTTTATTCTGGAGCAAACCGATGAAAAGATCGTATTCGGCAATCGCGTCTGCCCGTTCGCCGAAAAAGTGATCGGGCGGCCGTCGATGTGCATGATGACATCGAATGTCTTCGGTACCATCGCAGCAGAAAATACGGGTTATGCCAAAGTCGCGCTGGAACAGACCATCGCTGAAGGCGCACCGGAATGCCGCGTCGTCGTGTATCTGAAGCCGCAAGCGGATGCGCACCCAGCGCACGGGCGGGAATATTTTTCCGGCTGAGTCTGCTTCGATGCAGGCGCGTTCGCAATTCGATGCTTGGGCTAACCTCTTGCCAGAAGCGATGCTGTTGGTCGACATGGACGGGTTCATTCAGGCGGCCAATTCCGCTGCTATCCGGCAGTTTGGCGCGCTGAATATTGCACTGGGACAGACCGCCCTGGCAGCGCTTTGCATGGAGCCGCCGCAACAGCTGGACGTCTATCTGCGCAATTGCCGTCGAGTTACAGCACTCATGCCCGCAACGCTGACCTTTCGCTTGCCTGGCGGTGCAGCGCTTCCCGTGCGTGCGCAAGGCGCGCGATTCGCTTTGGCTGGACAGGCGACATCGTGCTGCGTGCTATTGCGGCTCATTCCCAAGCACGCGGCTGAAAGTCGTTTTTTGGCCATGAACCGGCAGATCGAGAAACTTGCGCATGAAATCGATCTGCGGCGGCGCGCTGAACTCGAATTGATACAGCAGCGCGAGTGGTTCAGGGTCACGCTCGCGGGTATCGGCGATGGCGTGATCGTCACCGATGTCCATGGCGTCATCAGCTTCCTGAACCCCGTTGCCGAATCTCAGACCGGCTGGAACCGCGCAGATGCACTTGGTCAGCCCATTGAAAACGTATTCCGTATTGTCAATGAGGTAACGCGCACTAAGGTTGAGAGTCCGGTGCGAAGAGTCCTTGCGGAGGGGTGCATTGTCGGGCTGGCGAACCATACCATCCTGATTCGGAAAGACAACTCTGAACTGCATATCGACGATTCGGGCGCACCGATTCGCGACGCAGAGGGAACACTCATCGGCGTCGTGCTTGTGTTTCACGATATCACCGAACGTTGGCGACTTGAGCAACAAGTCAGAGCCCGGAAGGTTGAACTGGAAGAGGAGCACCGCCGCAAGGACGAATTCCTGGCCATGCTCGGTCACGAGCTCCGAAATCCGATGTCGGCCATTAAAACCGCCCTCGAATTGCAGCGCATACCAAACGCAAGCGACGCGATGCTGCAACGTGCTGGCGGTGTACTGACGCGGCAGGTCGAGCACCTGACGCGGTTGGTGGACGAGCTGCTGGATATGTCCCGCATCGCCAGCGGGAAAATCAATTTACATCGTGAAGTGCTCGATATTTCTCTGGTCATCCACAGGGCACTGGAATTGGTTGAGCCAATGCTGCGGGAAAAGCGCCACGCCCTTTTCACCGACCTGGCAGCGGCGAACCTGCAGGTCAACGGCGATCTGCACCGACTGATACAGGTGATCGGCAATCTATTAAACAATGCGGCGAAATACACGCCGCCTGGCGGCACGATTCATCTGGCCAGCAGGAGGATCGACGACGCTGTCGAAATTTGCGTCCGGGACAATGGCATGGGAATCCCGCTGACCTTGTTACCCCGTGTTTTCGACATCTTCACGCAGTCCGAGCGCACACTGGCTCGCTCGGAAGGAGGGTTGGGTGTCGGTCTCACGGTCGTCCACCGACTGGTCGAACAGCACAGTGGCACGGTTGCCGTCCATAGCGACGGGCCTGGCACAGGCAGCGAATTCCGTATTCGTCTTCCGGTGGTACATGCAGTTTCTGCGCAACCGTCAACGCCGCATTCGCCTCCCGCCATCTCTGCTCGCCGAAAAATTTTGGTGGTTGACGACAACCAGGATGCCGCAACCATGGTGGCCGAGTTGCTGCGCGTGTTCGGCAACGAGGTATCGGTCGCTTTTGATGGGCAAGAAGCGATATCGTTTATCGATCAGGAGCTGCCAAGCATCGTTCTGCTGGATATTGGTTTGCCGGGCATGGACGGGTACACGGTCGCACGCACCCTGCGCGCCAATGTCTCTCTGGGAAACTTCACCCTGATTGCCCTGACGGGATATGGACAACCAGAAGATATCCGCAAGTCCCACGAAGCGGGATTTGATCATCACCTCACCAAGCCCCTCGACATCGGCAAGCTGCTCGGTATTCTTGCTGATATCCCGGACACGCAAGTGCCGGGTTGACGGGCTGCCCGCGCCGCTGCTGTCCCAGTCGCACGAGAGGCCTCGGGAGACAGCCCTGACCCCGGTTTATACAGGCATCGGCATCATGTTGTTCAAGTGCCTGCCCGACGGCACTGCGCGGCGCGCTGCTACAAATAACGCGCCAGTTCGATCTTTGCAATCGCATTCCGGTGCACCTCGTCCGGCCCGTCGGCCAGCCGCAAGGTGCGGTTGCCCGCCCACTGGTTCGCCAGCGGGAAATCGTCCGACACGCCGGCCGCGCCGTAGGCCTGGATTGCCCAATCCAGCACCTGCTGCGTGACATTCGGCGCCAGCACCTTGATCATCGCGATCTCGGCTTTTGCATGCTTGTTGCCGACCGTATCCATCAGCGCCGCCGTTTTCAGCGTCAGCAGCCGTGCCGTGTCGATCCGGATGCGCGACTCGGCAATGCGTTCGCGCCACACCCCTTGTTCGGAAATCTTGCGCCCGAACGCGACCCGGCTGTTCAGGCGCCGGCACATCAGTTCCAGCGCGCGCTCGGCCACGCCGATGGCGCGCATGCAGTGGTGAATGCGGCCCGGTCCCAGCCGGCCCTGGGCGATTTCGAAGCCGCGGCCTTCGCCCAGCAATAAATTCGCTGCCGGCACTCGCACGTTCTCGAACAGAATTTCGCAATGGCCGTGCGGCGCGTCGTCATAACCGAACACGGGCAAGGGTCGCTTGATGGTGATGCCCGGCGTGTCCGCCGGCACCACGATCATCGACTGCTGCTGGTGGCGCGCCGCCTCCGGGTCGGTCTTGCCCATGACGATGAAAATTTTGCAGCGCGGGTCGCCGGCGCCGGAGATCCACCACTTGTGGCCGTTGATGACGTAATCGTCGCCGTCACGCTCGATCCGGGTGGCGATATTGGTCGCATCCGACGACGCCACATCCGGCTCGGTCATCGCAAACGCCGAGCGGATTTCGCCGCGCAGCAAGGGTTCCAGCCAGGCCTGTTTGATGTCTCCGCTGGCGTAGCGCTCCAGCGTTTCCATGTTGCCGGTATCGGGCGCGGAACAATTGAATACTTCCGGCGCCCACCACACCTTGCCCATGATTTCACACAGCGGAGCATAGTCCAGGTTGGACAAGCCCTCGGGCGCGCGCGTGGACTGGGGCAGGAACAAATTCCACAGGCCCTGCGCCTGCGCCAGCGGTTTCAGGCGCTCGACCAGTTCGGTCGGAATCCAGCGGTTGCCGCGTTCCACACCATTCCGGTTGACCTCGGCCTGGAAGGCGGTTTCGTTCGGATAAACGTGTTCATCCATGAAGGCGAGCAGGCGCGCCTGCAGTTCGGTGCAGCGCTCGGAATAATCGAAATTCATCTGGCGTCCTTGGGTTAATTAGGTGCGCGTTGCGAAGTGCCATGCCAGCTCGGCCATGGGGCGGGCGGCCTTGCCGTTTTCCAGGGCTTGCGCACTGGCGGCGGTGCCGTCAACATAACGTTTCATGATGCCCTGCATGATGCCCGCCAGCCGGAACATGTTGTAGGCGAGATAAAAATTGAAATCTTCCGGCCGGATGGTTTTACCGGTGCGGGCGCAGTAGGCGGCCACGTATTCTTCCTGCGACGGAATGCCCAGCGCTTTCAGGTCGAGGCCGGCAATGCCGCGGAACTTGCCCGGGACGATGTTCCAGCTCATGCAGTGATACGAGAAATCGGCCAGCGGGTGGCCCAGCGTCGACAATTCCCAGTCGAGCACGGCCAGGATGCGCGGCTCGGTGGGGTGAAAGATCATATTGTCGAGCCGGAAGTCGCCGTGCACGATGGACGTGTCGTCGCCGGGCGGAATATGCTGCGGCAGCCAGGCGATCAGCTGGTCCATCTCGGGAATCGATTCGGTGGCGGAGGCCTGGTACTGGCGCGTCCAGCGTTCGATCTGGCGCGCAAAATAATTGCCGGGCTTGCCGAAGTCGGCCAGGCCGATGGCCGCGTAATCGATGGTGTGCAATTGCCCAATGACGCGATTCTGTTCGGCGTAGATGGCGGCGCGTTGTTCCGGCGTCATGCCGGGCAGCGACTGGTCCCACAGCACCCGGCCTTCGATGCATTCCATGACGAAAAACGCGCGCCCGATGACGGCTTCGTCGGTGCATAGGGCGTACTGGCGCGGCACCGGAAAGCCGGCCGCGTGCAAGGCGGCCATAACGCGGTATTCGCGCTCGATGGCGTGGGCCGATGGCAGCAATTTGGCGGCCGGCCCCGGCTTGGTGCGCAGCACATAGCGCTGGTTCGCGACGGTCAGGCGGAAGGTGGGATTTGACTGGCCGCCCTTGAATTGTTCCACGGTGGGCACGCCGCCGGGATAGCCGGGCACGTGTTGTTCCAGGTAAGCGGCGAGTGCGGTAACGTCGAACTTTTGCCGATCCGATACGGGCTTGGTCCCGATCATCTCTTCAAACATCTTGTCTCCTGGTTGTTCCTGGATTCCGCTGAGCGGTTTATTGTTTTACTATTCTAGCGGTAAAACACGGTCGTGCTATTTTGTTTTTTTATATTGTTGAATCAGGTCTTCCATGGTCGTGCTGCGCACCCGCGCCTGCAAGGGGGCAGGGGGCGCGTAGTTCACGTAGCGCACCACCCAGTCGCCCTGGTTTGCGCCCACGTCGATCGCATTGATGCAGCCGGGCGCCTGGGCCAGCCCGCCCAAAAACATGCGCTGCCCGGTCATGGCCAGCGACAGGATCGCGCAGTTGACGCCACCGTGCAGCACCAGCAGGGCGCAATCCCAGTCCGGGTCCGCGCGCAGGCGCGCGATGGCCGGATGCACGCGGTCGAGCAATTCGCCAACCGACTCGCCACCCAGAAAACGGGTGTCTTCCCCGACCGAACCGGAAAAGACGCCGGTAAAGGCAGCGCGCAACTGGTCGGGTGGAATATCGGCCAGCCGTCCACCGCGAATTTCCTGCAATTCCGGCCAGGTCTCGACGGCATGTGCAAGCCCCGCCGCGGCGAGCACCCGCGCCGCGGTTTCAACGGTGCGCGGCAAACCCGAGACGATCACCTTGTCAAATATGACACCCTCCGCCGCGAAGGAGCGCCCCGCCGCATCGGCCTGGTCGCGCCCCTCGGCATTCAGGGGCACTTGCTCGGGCAGTACTGGCTTACCCGCCGCATCGAAATACGTCACGCTGCCATGGCGCATCAGGACGATGCGGCGGCGCTGCACGCTGGTTTTTGTTGTCAGTTCAGGCATCGTTATTTGCATAAAAAGTGGTCGAACGTGGCGCGCATCGTACAGATAGCGCGGAAATAATACCTTGGGGTAAATACGCCAGCGATCTGGCATACAATGCCCCAAAGAAATGATTTGGTCAGAGGAAGAACATGGCACGCCCAGAAAAAGTCCGGCTCGGTGAAATCCTGGTCCAGCAAAAGCTGCTGTCGGAAGAGCAATTGGGGATTGCGCTGGCCGACCAGAAACGCACCGGGCGCAAACTCGGGCGCGTCTTCATCGAAAACGGGTTTGTCACCGAAGAGCAGATTTCCGGCGCGCTGGCGCGCCAGCTCGACATTCCCTATATTAATCTGAAGTTCTTCAATATTCATCCAGAGATCGTGCGGCTGCTGCCGGAAACCCAGGCGCGCCGCTTCCGCGCCCTGGCGCTGGAAGAGCGGCGCGGCAGTCTTCTGATCGGCATTTCCGACCCGACCGACCTGTTCGCCTATGACGAAATCGCGCGCCTGGTGAAGCGCGACATCGAACTGGCCGTGGTCAATGAAACCGAAGTGCTGGCGGTGATCGACCGTCTGTACCGCCGCACTGGCGACATCACCGGCTTCGCGCGCGAGGTCGAGCAGGATTTGGGCGACAGCTCCATCGATTTCGGCATGCTGGCCGCCAACCCGGGGCTGGAAGAGGCGCCCATCGTCAAGCTGCTGCAATCGGTGTTCGACGATGCGACCCAGGTGCGCGCATCCGACATCCACATCGAGCCGCAGGATGCCCGCCTGCAAATCCGCTTTCGCATCGACGGCGTGTTGCACCTTCAGACCGAAGCCGACATCAAGATCGCCACCCCGCTGGCGCTGCGCCTGAAACTGATGGCCGACCTGGATATTTCAGAAAAACGCCTGCCGCAGGATGGCCGCTTTGCAGTCAAGGTGCGCCAGCAGCGCATCGACGTGCGCATCTCGACCATGCCGACCCAGTATGGCGAATCGGTCGTGATGCGCCTGCTGAACCAGGGCGGCATGAGCTTGCGGCTGGATGCGATCGGCATGCCGCGCGCGCTGGTGGAAAAATTTCGCGCCATCGTCGCGCGCCCGAACGGCCTGGTGCTGGTGACCGGCCCGACCGGGAGCGGCAAGACCACGACCTTGTACAGCGCGCTGGCGGAACTGAACTCGGTCGAGAAAAAACTCATCACGGTCGAGGACCCGGTCGAGTACCGGTTGCCCGGCATCAACCAGGTGCAGGTCAACGACAAGATCGAACTGAACTTTGCCCGCGTGCTGCGCTCGGCGCTGCGCCAGGACCCGGACATTGTGCTGGTCGGCGAGATGCGCGACCAGGAAACGGCGCAAATTGGCCTGCGCGCCGCCATGACGGGTCACCTGGTGCTGTCGACCTTGCACACCAACGACGCCGCCAGCACCCCGCTGCGGCTGATGGATATGGGCGTGCCGCGTTACATGGTGGGCGGCTCGCTGCAGGCGGTGCTGGCCCAGCGCCTGGTGCGCGTGATCTGTGAAAGTTGCACCGCGCCGGCCCAGCTCGAACCCAAGGAGCGGGCCTGGCTACGCGCCGAGCTGGGAGAACTGGCGGCGAGCACACCGTTTTTCTATGGCAAGGGGTGCTCGCACTGCAACGGTACCGGTTTTCGCGGCCGAACCGGTGTCTACGAATTGCTGGAAATGACACGCGCCGTGACCGATGCCGTGAACCATCCCGACCCGGCCCACTTCCTGAAGGTGGCGCAGGCGCAGATGGCCGGCGAAACCTTGCGCCGCCACGCCGTGCAACTGGCCGTGCAGGGCCGTACGACGGTGCTCGAGGCGATGCGCATCAGTAACCAGCTGGAGGATTGAGGTGCCGTTTTTTGCCTATAAAGGCCGCAACAGCCGCGGCGAGCTGATGCAAGGTGTGCTGGAAGGCGCCGACGCCGGCGCCGTTGCCGACCAGCTGTTTGGCACCGGCGTGACACCGGTCGACATTCGCGCCACCAGCCGTGCGGTCTCGGCCGCCTCGGGCGAACAGAGCACCTGGGAAAAGTTTAGCGAAAAGAAGGTCACGCCGATCGACGTGCAGTTGTTCAGCCGCCAGATGTACACGCTCATCAAGTCCGGCGTGCCGATCATGCGCGGGCTGGCCGGCTTGCAGGAGTCGGCAATTTCCAAAAGCTTTGGCCGGGTCATCAAGGATTTAAGGGAATCGCTTGACTCGGGTCGGGAACTGTCCGCGGCCATGCGCCGCCACCCGGAATGCTTTTCGAATTTTTACCTGTCGATGATCCGCGTCGGCGAGATGACGGGGCGCCTGGAAGAAGTTTTCCTGCGCCTGTATGACCACCTGGAATTCGACCGCGACATGCGCGGGCGCGTCAAAAGCGCGCTGCGCTATCCGATGTTCGTTGTGCTGGCGATGATCGTCGCGATCGCCATCATCAATGTGTTCGTCATTCCCCAGTTCGTGACGGTGTTCGCCAAGTTCGGCGCCGAGTTGCCGCTGATGACGCGCATCCTGATCGGCACCTCCAGTTTCACGGTGAAATACTGGGGCTTGTTGCTGGGTCTGGCCGTGGCCGGCTTGTTCGGCTTTCGCGCCTGGACCGCCACGCCAGACGGCCTGTACACCTGGGACCGCCACAAGCTGCGCATCCCGATTGCCGGCAAGATCATCCTGAAGGGCACCATGGCCCGTTTCGCGCGCAGCTTCGCCTTGTCGATGAAGAGCGGGGTGCCGATCGTGCAGGCTCTAACCGTGGTGTCGCAGACGGTCGACAACGCCTACCTGGCGGCCCGCATCGAGCAGATGCGCGACGGCGTGGAGCGCGGTGAAACCATTTTGCGGACCTCGACGGCGGCCGGGGTGTTCACCCCCATCGTGCTGCAGATGATCGCGGTGGGCGAGGAGACCGGGTCGCTGGAAGAATTGATGGATGAAATCGCGCAGATGTACGAGCGCGAGGTCGATTACGAACTGAAAACACTGTCGGCGCAAATCGAGCCGATCCTGATTTCCTTCCTGGGCGCGATGGTGCTGGTGCTGGCGCTCGGCATCTTCCTGCCGATGTGGGACCTGGGCAAGGTGGCCATGCACAAAGCGTAGACAGCCTGGCACTGCCAGGCTTGCTTGGTACTTGTCATTCTGTCCAGGACATTGTGGCGTCAATACAACTCAGCAATGATCTTAAATTGCGGAAAAATTTGGCTGTGCTATTATTTCTTAGTGGCAATTAAGAATGCTCGTGGGATGGTAAAGGGAACAAGATTTCCGCCGAATCGCCCCCGCAGCATGCACAAATGGCAATGAATCACCCCGCCCATTCTGATGCGCGGCAATCTCGCCCCATCCCCCCATCCGCACCTGGAGATACACTGATGAAAAGCATTAAACGCGTCGCGCAAGCTGGTTTCACCCTGATCGAGCTGATCGTTGTCATTGTCATTCTGGGCATCCTGGCTGCCACCGCGCTGCCGAAATTCGTCAGCTTCGGCGGCGATGCCCGCGCCGCCAGCGTGACTGCGGTGCGCGGCGCGCTGTCGAGCAGCTCGTCGATGATCAAAGGGCGCTGGATCGTCGATGGCAGCAAAGGTACGACTGTCACCGTGGAAGGCGTCACGGTAACCGTTGTTGCTGGCAATGGCTATCCTGCAGCTGACTCGGTCTTCACTGCCACCGCGGGCTTGCAGGCCGTCGACTACAAAATTCTTGGCCCAGCCCTGACTGCCGCCAGTACCACGTCTCCAGGCAATGCCGCTGGCCAGCTGGTTTTTATTCCGATTGGCATTGCTGATTCCGCAGCGTCGGTCAGCTGCTACGCTTCCTACGCCCAGCCAGCGGCCGGCACCGTGGCCGCGCCAGCGATTACCAGCATCACCACCTCCTGCTAAAGACCTGCGTCTTACATACGCTGTGGCCGGCCTCGAGTTTCGTGCATCGAATATCGTCGCCGGCCACTTTCACGTCCGGCAGCGCGGTTTTACGCTGGTCGAGCTGGTGGTTGTTCTGATCATTGTCGGCATTCTCGGCGCCATTGGCGCCGTGCGCTATTTCGACCGGCGCGGTTTCGACAGCGCGGCCTTTGCCGAACAAACCCGCGCCGCACTGCGCTTCGGCCAGAAACTGGCCATCGCCCAGCACCGCGCCGTCTACGCCCAGATGAACGGCAGCACCATCGCGCTGTGCTTTGCCAGCACGGCGCCATGCCCGGCCGCAAGCCGCGTGCCAGCGCCCGGCAGCAATGGCGGGGCGACGGTGTGCGCGCCGAGCAGCTGGTATTGCGTAGCGCCGCCGGCGACGATGTCGTATGCCGTCAGCCCATCGGCCACCAGCACGCTCTGCTTCAACGCCCTCGGCCAGCCGGGACTGCCGGTCAGTGGCAGCACGACTGCCTGCAACGCCGGCGCCTTCCTGAACCTGACAGTGAACATCAGCGGCGACGGCAATACCACGCAGGTCAACGTCGTGACGGAGACCGGCTATGTTTACTAGGCGCCAGCGCGGGGTGACGCTGATCGAACTGATCCTGTTCATCATGATCATCGGTATCGCGCTGACGGCCATCCTGGGCGTCATGAACGTCACCACCAGCAGCAGCGCCGACCCGGTGCGCACCAAGCAGGCGCTGATGATTGCCGAGGGTTTGCTGGAAGAAGTGCAACTGGCGCGTTTTACCCAGTGCGACCCCAGCGGCGATGTTGACGCCAGCGGCAATTGCACCATTCCGGAAAACTGGGGCCAGGTGGCGCCAGAGCCGGTAGGCCCGCGTCCCTACGACAACGTCAACGATTACGTCAGCGCCGCTGGCACGGCCGTGGCCGCCTTCAACGTGGGCGGCGCGCTGGCCGACGCCAACGGGCGCGCGCTGGCCGTCACCGGCTACAGCGCCACCGTGGCGATCACGCCGGAAGCCGTGGGGCCGACCGGTTTCCAGGTTGGCGCTGGCGGCGCGTCTGCCGACACCGACATGCTGCGCATCCGCATCACGGTGTTTTACGATAACCAGTCGCTGGTGCTGGACGGCTACCGCGCGCGTTACGCGCCCGCCATCTGATGCGCAGCGTGCAGCGGGGCTTCACGCTGGTCGAAGCCGTCATCGTGATTGCCATCATCGGCATCATCGGCGCCATTGTCGCCGTCTTTATTCGCCTGCCGGTGCAGAATTACGCCGACAGCGTGGCGCGCGCGGAAGTGAGCGACGAGGCCGATCTGGCCCTGCGCCGGATGGCGCGCGAACTGCGCATGGCGCTGCCGAACAGCCTGCGCGTGACCAGCGACGGCAGCGCCATCGAATTCCTGCTGACCAAGACCGGCGGGCGCTACCTGGCGCTGGAAGACCAGCTGGCCAGCACCTTTCCCATCCTCGATTTCGGCGACAGCACCAGGACGAACGTGACACTGCTCGGCACGCTGTCCGAGCCGATTGCAACGACCGACTTTTTCGTCGTCAACAACCTGGGAGAGGGCATGACGCCGGCCGATGCCTGGGGTCTGGCGACGGCCGACCGGAATATTGCGCGCGTCCGGACTGCGCTCCCCAGAAACGCCATCCGTCCCGTGCTGGAACTGGTCAACAATCCCTTCGCCGCGCAGTCACCTTCGATGCCGTCGCCGGACCACCGCTACCAGATCGTCAGCGGACCGGTCACGTATGCCTGCGCGCGCGCGAGCGACAATGCGCTGGTGCTGACGCGTTACGCCGGCTACGGCATCAATGTCGGCCAGGTCAATCCACCGGTCGGCGCCGGCTCGGTGGCGCCCTTGAGCCGGCGCGTCAACAACTGCGCCGGCATTTTTACCCTCGACACGGCGGCCCAGCGCTCGGCGCTGGTGAATATCACGCTGGCGCTGGCGGCGCGCAGCGTGGACGGTGCCGCCGCCGTGTCTTCGATCCGCCTGGTGCACCAGGTGCACGTGGATAATACGCCATGAGCACGCCATGATGCGCTCCTTGCAACGGCAAACCGGCGTCGGCCTCGTCACTGCCATCTTCCTGCTGGTCGTCATTGCTGGCCTGGCGGCGGCGATGGTCACGGTGTTCTCGTCACAGCAGGCCGCCAGTCAGCTCGACGTGCAGGGCGCGCGCGCCTACCAGGCGGCGCGGGCGGGCATCGAATGGGGCCTGTTCCGTCAACGCAGTGCTGGCGCATGTGACGTCACCAACAGTTTCGCGCTGCCGGCGGCGAGCATGCTCGGCATGTACACGGTGACGGTGGTGTGCGAGACGGTTGCCGGTCCCGGCGGCGACGCTGGCACCAGCGTGCGCAGGCTGACCGCCACCGCCTGCAACCAGCCATCCGGCGGCGCCTGCCCGGCGCCCGCCGCCAACCTGGACTATGTCGAGCGTGTCATCGAGGTGCAGTTGTGATGCGCCGCCTGGTGTGGCTGTTGCTATTGCTGGTTGCTGGCGGCGCGCATGCCGACATGCCGCTGACCTTGTTCAAAAGCTGGGCCGGCAATGTCAATTTCACCGGCACCGTTGTCAGCTTTCGCAACAGCAGTACCAATGTCTGCTCGCTGTACGGCGCAAATACCGCGCTGTCGGTATCGCTGGCCGGCATCCCGACGACGGCCACCATCCTGACCGCACAGCTGTACTGGGCCGGTTCCGGCAGCACGCCCGACTACACGGTCGGCTTCGAGTCGGGCGATGTCACGTCCACGCCGGCGCGCAGTTACACCTCGCAGTCGGTGGGCTACGATTTTTTCAGCGGCGCGGTCGACGTCACCGCGCAGGTGCAGGCACGGCGCAACGGCAATTACCAGTTCTATGGCCTGGTGGTGAATAGCGGCGCGCCGTACTGCGCCGTCCAGGGCGTGCTGTCGGCGATGTCCTTGCTGGTGGTGTATTCCGACAGCGGCCAGCCATACCGGGTGCTGAACCTGTACGAAGGCTTCCAGTACTACCAGAACAGCAGCCTGACGACCACCATCAGCAACCTGCGCATCCCGTCGCCATTGACGGCGGCCATGACCGGCCGGATTGGCCACATCACCTTCGAAGGCGATGGCACGGCCGGCCAGACCGGTGAAGACATCGCCTTGAACGGCACCAAACTGACCGACACGCTGAACCCCTCCGGCAACCAGTTCAACTCAAAAAGCAATATCAACGGTAATTCCGCCTCGTATGGGATCGACTTCGATGCCTACACCGTCAGCGCGCCCATCATTGCCGCCGGCCAGACCAGCGCCACCACGCTGTATACGTCCGGCATCGACATGGCCTTGCTGTCGGCCCAGCTGATTGCCTTGCCGAGCGTGCCGGCCGTCGACATCGCCATCACGATGACGCGAAACGGCGCCTTTACCAGCGGCGTGGCCGGCAGCTACACGCTGTCGTTCTACAACAGCGGCACGGCCACGGAGAATGGCCCGGTGACGGTGGTCAATACGCTGCCCGCAGGCGTGAGTTACCTGTCGTTTTCCGCAGTGCGCGGCTGGAGCTGTTCGGCGTCGGGCCAGGTGGTCACCTGCAAGATAGATGGCTTGTTCACGCCGAACACCGCGCTGCCGGATCTAACGCTCAATGTCTTGCCGACGGCCGAGGGCAGCATCACCAACCGGGCCACGGTGTCGGGTGTCGACTACGATTACTACACCAGCAACAACACGGCGTCCGATACCACCACGGTCACAAAAGGGGCGTATACCTATGTCTTCACCGACAGCGCCTGTAAACCAAATGTGGTGTTCGGCACCAGCGGCCAGTGCGGCGTGCTGGCGGCCGACACGCGCCTGCCGGCCGCGCTTGCGCAGGACCGCTATCTGACCACCCTGTCGGGTGGCGTGCCGGTGGCGCGCAGTACCACCGCGTCGTCCACGGTGCCAGTGTACTTTGCCATGACATGCGTGCTACCGCTGCAAAACGCCGGGGTCAGGCCGACCATCAACGGCACTGCCTTGCCTTTGTGCGCCGACGGCCCCAGCGCGCCCACCGCACTCACGACGGCCTTCAGCGGCGCGATTTCGCTGGTATTCGCGGCCAATGCGCCGTCGTCGAAAATCACCTTGTATTATGCCGACGTGGGCAAGGTGCTCCTTTCCGTCAAGGAGCTGGCGGGGGCGATTTCGACCAGCCCGTCGATCATCTTCCGTCCCGTCTCGCTGCAAATGACGATCGATAACAAGACTGCGGCCACGGTGTCGTCGACCTCGGCCGTGTTGCGGGCGGCAGGCGTGTCCTTCCCCGTGAAAGTCATTGCCTTGATGAACAATAACGTCCAGGCGCCCAACTTCGGCAATGGCGACGCCAGCATCGCCCTGGTGCCGGCCACGCCATCGGCCAGCGGCAGCGCCGACGAAAAGGCCATGGCCGCCGCCATGGGCAATGTTCCCGACCTGGTCACGACCGGCATGAACACCGGCTCTGGCGGCGCCTTCAGCGGCACGGCGGCGTTTAACGAGGTGGGCGTGATCGTGGTGACGGCCAGCGTCGACGGCGGTTATTTCGGCGTTGACGATGTGACGGACGCGGTCCAGCAAGCAGGGCGCTTCGTGCCGTTCGCGTTCAAGACCACGGTCACGCCCGTTTTCGCCAAATGCACGGACGTGTTCGCGGCCTGTCCGACGGCCCCGCCGGGCGCTGCGTATGCCACCCAGGCTTTCGACGTGGCCGTGATGCCGGTCGACGCAAGCAGCAAGGAAGTCAAGAATTTTCGCGGCGTGTTCGGCGACGTGATCACCCTGGCGGCATACGACAGCGCTGCCGGCAGCGTCCAGAATCCGGCGGGCGGGCCGTCCGGCCTGACGGCGGCCACGATCCCGGCCCTGCCTCCCGGCAGCACCAATGCGCAGCTCCATAGCGCCGCGGCGTATGCGCTGCTCAGGCCGTTCGATCGCAGCCTGGCTGCCAACACCGCGTGGACCGGCCCGACCGCCATTTTTCTGCGCGCCACGGCGCAAGACACCCCGAACGGGCTGCTCATTACCTCGAAGCAGGCCGACACCACGCTGGAAGCTGGCATCACCATCCTGAACGGCCGCCTGCTGCTGTCGACCGTCTCCGGTTCCGAACTGCTGCGCCTGCCCGTGACGATGACAGCGCAGTTCTGGCTGCCGGGCGCGAACGGCGGCGCCTGGACCACCAACCCGGCCGACAACAGCGCCACGCCGACCACGATTGCGTTTTCCAACTGCAAGCGCAATCTGCTGGTAGCGGGCGCGTGCTACAGCGGCTTGTCGATGACGGCGCGCGACACCGTGTTCGCGGCCGGCGTCGCCAAATTCTTCATCGCGGCCCCCGGCGCCGGCAAAACCGGCAGCGCCACGTTCAATATGACCGGCGCGCCAGCGTGGCTGCCCAGCACCCAGGCCCAGGCCGTTTTTGGCGCCTACAAGAGTAATTTCATCTATTTACGCGAGGTCTACTAACAGTCGGTTAAGGCGTTGTGATAATTACCACATAGAAATGCGACACTTCAACAAAGTTTGCCGACTTTTGTTGCCTCTGTGCAAACTTGGCATCGATTTTGTCCAGGACTTGAATATAATCAAACAGCTAGCGTGGATTCCTCACCTTCTCGTTAATACTCTTTTATGCGTCGCATGCGCTTGTTCAAAAAAACCCGGAAAACCGATGGCTGGCTGGCGCTGATACCCAAGGGGGAACGTCTGGCGGCGGCCAGTGTCGCGCGTCCCGAGAACGCCCGGCCGGTGGTGCAACTGGCGGCCATCATTGAAGGTGGCGCGCAGGGCGCGGGCCTGGAAAAAGCCGGTCGCGCTTTGCACGCCAGCCGCTACCAGGTCAGCACCGTGTTGTCGGGCGGGCATTACCAGATGCTCAGCGTCGATGCCCCGAATGTGCCGCCCGACGAATTGCGCACCGCCGTGCGCTGGCGCCTGAAGGACATGCTCGATTTTCATATTGACGACGCCAGCATCGACGTGCTCGACATCCCCGTCGACAAAACCGCGGCCGTGCACCCGCACGCGATGTTCGCGATCGCCGCGCGCAACAGCGTCATCGAGCAACGCCAGAAACAGTTTGCGCTGGCCAAAATTCAGCTGCTGGCCATCGATATCCCGGAGATGGCACAGCGCAATATCGCGGCCTTGCTGGAGACGGCCGGACGCGGCCTGGCCATGCTGTCGTTCGACGCGGACGGCGGCTTGCTGACGGTCTCCTTCCAGGGCGAGTTGTATCTGTCGCGTCGCATCGATGTCACGCTCGAACAATTGCTCGACCCAGAACACGAGCGCAAGCACCAGCGCTTTGAAAAGATCACGCTCGAACTGCAGCGCTCGCTGGACCACTTCGACCGCCAGTTCCACTTCATTAGCGTCGCGCGCCTGCTGCTGGCGCCGTCGCCGGTGACGGGCCTGGAAGAATACCTGTCGAGCAACCTGTACACGCCGGTGGCGCGCTTCGACCTGGCCGATGTCTTCGATATCGCCGCCGTGCCGGAACTGGCGGCGCCCGACTTGCAGCAGCAACTGTTCATCGCGCTGGGTGCGGCGCTGCGGCGCGAGGAGAAGGCGCTGTGAGCCAGCAGATCAATCTGTTCAACCCGATCTTCCTTCAGCAGAAGAAAATTTTTGCGGCGCGCACCATGGCGCAGTCGCTCGGCTTGCTGGCGCTGGGCGCCCTGGCGATCGCCAGCGCAGCCTCACACAGTGTCGGAAAACTGCGCCAGGAAGCCGCCGAACTGACCCTGCAGGCGACCAAAAAACAGGCGCGCCTGCTCGCCGCGACGACCGAATTTGCACCGAGGAAGCCGAACCCGGACTTGACAGCGGAAGCAGCCGATGCCGAAACCCGGCTGGCAGCGCTGCGCCGGGTGGCGCACGTCATCCAGGGCGGCGACCTGGGCAACACGCATGGCTACGCAGAACATTTTCGCGCGCTTGGACGTCAGCACCAGGACGGCCTGTGGCTGACGGCGGTCGGGATCGGGCTGGGCGCCGATATGTCGCTGCAGGGCAGGGCGCTGGACGCCACGCTGGTGCCAGCCTATATATCTCGCCTGACCCGGGAGCCGGCGTTGCGCGGGAAGGCGTTCGGCGATCTGCAGATCAGCCAGCCCGCTGCTGCGCCGGCCGCCGGTGCGCCGGGCGTGTCGGCGCCAGCGGCCACGCAGCGGTTCATTGAATTTTCGCTGCAGGCCAACGCGGCGGAGGTCAAATCATGAAGCAGCGCTGGCTGAAACTGGCCGCCCGCATCGACGTGCTGACCCCGCGCCAGCGCGTCGGCCTGTTCGCGGCCTGTGCCTTCGTGGTGCTGTACCTGTTTTATTTGTATGCATTCGAGCCGCTGCAGCGGGAGCAAACCCGCCTGCGCGTCCAGATCGGCGCGCAGCAGGCCGCCATGGCCGGGGCCGACAGCCAGTTGACCGCCTTGCTCGAGGCATTCGCGCGCGACCCGGATGCGGCCAGTCGGGAACGCGTCGCAGCAGCGCGCCTTGCAACGCGCACGCTCAGCGACAGCCTGGCCGCCATGCAAAAAGGCCTGGTCGCACCCGAGCAGATGACGCCGCTGCTGCAAAGCATCCTGCGCGCCAACGCGCGCCTGCAACTGGTGTCGCTGACGACCTTGCCGGTGACCGCGGTCGGTGCCGCCGGGGCCGATCCTGCCAAAGCTGGCGCGTCTGCACCAACTGCCGCGACGGCCATGGCAGGTCTGCTGTACCGCCACGGCGTACAGGTGACGGTGCGCGGCAGTTATTCCGACATGATCGATTACATGGCTGCGCTGGAAAACCTGCCGACCCAGCTGTTCTGGGGGCCGGCGCAGTTGACGGTGGAAGACTACCCGCGCGCCCACGTCACGCTGACCTTGTACACACTCAGCCTGGACAGCAAATGGCTGAAACTATGAAGCTATTCTTCCTGCTGCTGGCGCTGGCGGGCGCCGGCGTCTGCGCCCAGGCCCTGCAGGACCCGACCCGCCCGCCGGCGGCACTGCTGCAGCCGGTCGCCGGCGCAGCGGGCGCCGAGGGCCCGCGCCTGCAATCGATCCTGATCGGGCGCGCCGCAGGCGGCCGCCGCGTCGCCGTCATCGATGGCGAAACGGTGCGGGTCGGTGACCGGGTCGCGGGCGCGCGCGTCATCGCCATCCTCAGCGCCGAGGTGCACTTGCGGCGCGGTGCCAGCCAGGAGATCCTGAAATTGCAAACGCCCGACGCCGCGCCTGCTTTAAATGCAGGCAAGCCAGAATGAGGAATACCATGCCGAACCATCGCCGCGCCCTTGCACCCGTCCTGCTTGCCATATTCAGCCTGGTGGCAGGCTGCCAGACGCCGACCGCCCGTTCCACCTACGACGAGATCAGCAAGGAAATGGCCGGCGCCGCACGCGCGTCGACGCCGGCCGCGCCGCTCGACGACGCGGTCGCGAATGCCTTGCTGCCGCCGGTCGGGGCGCTGGCCAATAATCTGCCCAAAGCCCGGCCGGCGCTGGAAGAACGGTTCAATGTGGCGTTCCGCCAGGTGCCGGCGCAGCAGTTCTTCCAGTCGATCGTGGCCGGCACGCGCTACAACATGCTGGTGCACCCGGACGTCAGCGGCACCATCACGGCCAATCTGAAAGACGTGACGCTGGTCGAAACGCTGGACGCCATTCGCGACATGTATGGCTACGATTACCAGATCAATGGCACGCGCGTGTCGATCCGTCCGCTGACGATGCAGACCCGCATGTTCCAGGTGAATTACCTGAACACTGCGCGGCGCGGCGCGTCCAGCGTGCGGGTCAGTTCGACGTCGGTCTCGAACGCGAACAGTAACAGCGGCCAGAACGGCCAGAACAGCAATAACCAGAACAACAACCAGAACAATAACCAGAACAACAACGACCAGACCAACGGCCAGTCCGGCAGCCAGAGAAACAGCACCGACCTGTTGACCACCTCGGAAACCGACTTCTGGCCGCAACTCAAGGAGTCGATCGAAGCGATTGTGGGCGGCAAGGCCGGCGGGCGCAGCGTCGTTGTCAGCCCGCAGTCGGGCGTGCTGGTGATCCGCGCCATGCCGGAGGAACTGCGCAACGTCGACCTGTACCTGAAAGCGACCCAATTGTCGGTCGACCGCCAGGTGATCCTGGAAGCGAAGATCCTCGAAGTCGAGCTGAACGACAGTTTTCAGAGCGGCATCAACTGGGCCTCGTTCGCGTCCTTCAACAGCAAGCACAGCAACCGCGTGTCGACCGGCTTTGTCTCGCCTGGCACGACGCTGGCGCCCTTGCCCTACAGCGGCGGACAACCGCCGGTGATTGGCGCCGATGGCCTCACGGCCAGCACCGGTTTCAGCCTGGGCAATGCGCGCCAGGCGGCCGGTTCCTTGTTCGGACTGGCTTTCCAGACCAGCAATTTTGCCGCGCTGCTGTCGTTCCTCGAGTCGCAGGGCACCGTGCACGTGCTGTCCAGCCCGCGCATCGCCACCCTGAACAACCAGAAAGCCGTGCTGAAAATCGGCACCGACGAGTTTTATGTCACCGGCGTCACCAGCACCACCAACAGCAATACCACCGGCAGCACCGTGACCCCGAGCGTGACCTTGCAGCCGTTCTTTTCCGGCGTGGTGCTGGACGTGACGCCGCAGATCGACGACAAGGGCAATATCCTGCTGCATGTGCACCCGTCGGTCAGCCAGGTGACGGAGGTGACCAAGGACATCAACCTCGGCACGGCCGGCAGTCTGAGTTTGCCACTGGCGGCGTCGTCGACCTCGGAAATCGATTCGATGGTGCGCGGCCAGGATGGACGCGTGGTGGCCATCGGCGGGCTGATGCGGCAGTCGTCGACCGGCGACAATTCGCAAGTGCCGGGCGCGGGCAGCATCCCTGTGCTGGGCGCGCTGTTTCGCAACAATAAAAACGTCAACCAGAAGCGCGAGCTGGTGGTGCTGATCAAGCCGACCATTGTCGATGGCGCCAACAGCTGGAACCAGGATCTGCTCGACACCAGAGCCCGCGTCGACCAGCTGGATCCGAACCAGCGGCGGCCCTAGTTTATGTACACCGCCCACTTCGGCCTGCGCGAGGCGCCGTTCGGCATCACCCCGGACACCAGTTATTTTTTCACCAGTCCGCATTCCCAGGAAGCGCTCAACACGCTGCTGGTGGCGGCGCGCACGGGTGAGGGTTTCATTAAAATCACCGGCGAAGTGGGCACCGGCAAAACGCTGCTGTGCCGCAAATTCCTGGCCACGCTGGGCCCGGATTTCGTCAGCGCCTACATCCCGAACCCCTATCTGGAGCCGCGTACGCTGATGCTGGCCCTGGCCGACGAACTCGACGTGGTGCTGGACACGGAGGTGGATCAGCACCAGTTACTCAAATCGATCACGGCGCGCCTGATGGAACTGGCCGCCGGCGGCCAGCGCGTGCTGCTGTGCCTGGACGAAGCGCAGGCGATTCCGCAAGTCACGCTCGAAGCGCTGCGCCTGTTGACGAACCTGGAAACCGAGAAGAAAAAACTGCTGCAAATCGTCTTGTTCGGCCAGCCCGAACTGAACCGCAACCTGCAGGCCGATTCGATCCGCCAGTTGGCCCAGCGCATCACCTTCCACTATCACCTGGGGCCGTTGACGCGCGACGACCTGGATTTCTATCTGGCGCACCGCCTGCGCGTGGCCGGTTTCACCGGGGCGCGCCTGTTTTCGCGCACCGCTGTGCGGCGCCTGTATTGGGCCAGCGGCGGTATTCCGCGCCTGGTCAACATCGTTGCGCACAAGGCGTTGATGCTGGCGTATGGCGAAGGCCGCCAGCAAGTCAGCGACGCGCACATCGTCGCGGCCGCGCGCGACACGATCGGTGCCAAACGGCTGGCCTGGCCGTGGCTGACCGCGTTCGGCATGGTGGCCGCCGCGGGTGGCGGTCTGGCATGGGTGCTGGCGCAATGAGTCTGATTAACAAAATGCTGCAAGACCTCGATGCGCGCGGCGCCGGCGGCGGAGTCGATCCTGTGCTGGTGAAACCTGTGCTGCGGCCGACGCCGAAGCTGGTGCCGCGCGTGGCGCTCGCAGTGGGGCTGGTCGCGCTGCTGGTGGTGGCGGGATGGCTCGGCTGGCGCGTGCAGCAGAAGCCGCAGCCATCCAAAGGGCCGATGCCGTTGGCCGCCGTGCCGGCCGGAATGGTGCGTGTGACGCCGCCGCAGCCGGTCGTTAGCGCGCCTGCCGTGATCGCGCCGGCCACCGTCGTGGCTGCGCCGCCAGCGCGGGTCAAGGTCGTCAAAGCCGAAGCGCCCGTGCGCGCGCCGCGTCGCGTGGCACAGCCCGCAGAGCAGACGGAGAACATCGTTACGCGCAGTACAGCCGCGGCGGCGCCACGCGGCAGTGAAGCCGATTACCGCCGCGCGCTGGCGGACTTGCAGGATGGGCGTGTGACGGACGCCATCGCCGCGCTGGAACGTGCGCTGCAAACCGACCCGCGCCACGATGCCGCGCGCCAGACCCTGGTCAGCTTGCTGGTCGAAGCCGGCCGCCGCGAGGCGGCGCAGCGCCAGCTGCAACTGGGCCTGGGGCTCGATCCGCGCCAACCGGCCATGGCCATGCTGCTGGCGCGTCTGCAGCTTGAACAGGGCGATGCCGGCGCCGTCGACACCTTGTTGCGTACCTTGCCGTACGCGCAGGGCAATGGCGACTACCAGGCTTTTCTGGCTGGCGTGCTGCAACGCCAGCAGCGCCACGGCGAAGCGGTCGTCCAGTATCAGGCGGCGCTGGCCGCCACGCCGGGCAACCCGATCTGGCTGATGGGGATGGGCATTTCGCTGCAGGCAGAGAAGCGCCTGCCGCAGGCGCTCGCTGCGTTTCAGCAGGCTGATGCCAGCGGCGCGCTGCCGCCGAATCTGCAGGGGTTTGTCGAACGCAAGGTTCAGCAGTTAAAACAATGACTTGTCATGAGGGTGAAATGTTCGGGCACTAAGATACGTCTTGTGCATCCGTTCCTCCCAGGGACTGGTTTTTGCCCACCGGCTCAACCCCGGTGGGCTTTTTTTTTGTCATACGCGCGCGAGGCGCGCGAGGGCCAGTTCGAGGGTCGCATCCTGCTTGGCAAAGCAGAAGCGCACGATGCCCTGTTCCTTGCCGCCGACATAAAACGACGCCAGCGGAATGGCGGCCACTTTGATTTCCGCCGTCAGCCATTTGGCGAATTCCAGCTCCGGCAAAGGCGAGATGGCGTCGTAGCGCACGCACTGGAAATAGGTGCCGTCGGCCGGCAGTAGCGTGAAGCGCGTGTTGTCCAGACCGGCGCGGAACAGGTCGCGCTTGTGCTGGTAAAAGGCCGGCAAGTCCAGGTAAGGCTGCGGGTCGGCCATGTAGGCGGCGATCCCGTGCTGCATCGGCGTGTTCACAGTGAACACATTGTACTGGTGGACCTTGCGCAATTCGGCACTCATGGCCGCCGGCGCGAGGACGTAGCCGACTTTCCAGCCGGTGACGTGGTAGGTTTTGCCGAAACTCGAAACCACGAACGCGCGCTCGGCAAGGCGCGCGTGACCCGCTACAGAAACGTGCTGCTGGCCGTCGTAGACCATGTGTTCATAGACTTCGTCGGACAGGATGAGGATGTCGGTGCCGGCCACGATGTCGGCCAGCGCGTCCAGGTCGGCCTGGCGCAGGATCGCGCCGGTAGGGTTGTGCGGGGAATTGATCACGACCATGCGCGTGCGCGCGCTGACGGCTGCCGCGACCAGGTCCCACGGCACCGTGAAGCCTTGTTCGCCCAGTTGCATCGATACCGTGACGACCTTGCCGCCGGCCAGCAAAATGGCCGGAAGATAGCAGTCGTAGGCCGGTTCGATGATGATCACTTCGTCGCCCGGCCCCACGCTGCACAGGATGGCGCACATGATCGCTTCCGAGGCGCCACTGGTGACCGTGATCTCGGTATGCGGGTCGTAGCGCTTGCCGTACAGGGAATCCACCTTGGCGGCGATTGCGGCGCGCAGGGGTGCCACGCCGGGCATGGGCGGGTACTGATTCTGGCCGGCCAGCATCGATTGATGCACCAGGTCGACCAGCTGCGGGTCGCAGTGAAAGTCGGGAAAACCCTGGCCCAGGTTGACGGCGTCGTGTTCGACGGCCAGGGCGGACATGGTGGAAAAGACGTTGGTGCCGATGGCGGGGAGGCGGGACGGGACGGTGGGCATGGATTTTTTTGAATAGTCTGGTGCGGCTATTCTAGCGCGGCGTTGTCATATTCAGCATCGGTCCGGACTTTCCTACGGATGAAGTTGCGCAGCCAAGCGCTCACGTGCTTCATTTCATTTCATGCGAAACCGTCATCCCGGCGCAGGCCGGGATCCATGCTGAGCTTGCAGCACCAACGACCTCAAGACACCGACACCTCACCACGGTCTGCGCCAAACACTTTCAACCACGCCTCCGGAACCATAATCTTGAACATCCCCGCCTGCGCCGTCTTGCGCGCCAGCTTGAGCAAGGCCTTGTCCTTGGTAATCAAGGTATCGACCGCCGCATCGCGCGCCAGTTCCAGGAATTTCTGGTCGTCGCGATCGGTGCACACGGGCAGGCGCACGCCGCTGACCGGCGGATCGATCACCGTGATCAGCTGGTCGAAGCGCGCCGCCGCAATGGGCCGCGTCGCCTCGTCCAGCGGCAAGTGGGAATAGTGCAGCACGATCAGGTATTCATCGCGGCAATCCGCGCGCGTCACGGCTTGCACCGTGCCGGCTTCGAGCGCAGCGAGGAGCGGCGCCCAGCGCGGATCGTGAAACACGAACAGGTCGAGGCAGACGTTGGTGTCGAGGATGACGCGTTGTGGTGGAGTAGGAGCAGGTATCATGGTCGCCATTCTAATTGCTGAGTACTGAACTATCACCATGTTGCTTGTTATTTCGCCCGCCAAGACGCTCGACCTCACTACGCCGCCCACCACCAAACTGCACAGCACGCCCGATTTCCTGGATCGCTCAGAGAAACTGATCAAGGTATTGCGCACCCGCTCGCCGGGCGAGATCAGCGAATTGATGGGCATTTCCGACAAACTTGCCGACCTGAACGTCGGCCGCTACGCTGAGTGGCGCACCGACGTCTCCGACGCGCGCCAGGCGGTGATGTCGTTCGACGGCGACGTCTATGGCGGCCTCGATGCGCGCAGCCTGACCCCGAAGCAGCTGGCTTATACCCAAGAGCACCTGCGCATCCTGTCCGGCCTGTACGGGCTGCTGCGCCCGCTCGACTTGATGCACCCGTATCGCCTCGAGATGGGCATCAAGCTGGCCAATCCTGTCGGCAAGGATTTATACACCTTCTGGGGCGACACCATCACCGAAGCGCTGAACAGGCAAGTCGCGCAGCTTGGGTCCACCGCGCTGGTCAACCTGGCCTCGGAAGAATATTTTAAATCGGTGCGCCCGAAGTCGCTGGACGTACCGGTGATCACGCCCGTATTTGAGGATTTCAAGAACGGCAAATACAAGATCATCTCGTTCTACGCCAAGCGCGCGCGCGGGCTGATGGCGCGCTATGCGGCAGTCAAGGGCATCGTCGACCCAGTCAAGCTGAAGCGCTTCGACGTCGATGGCTATGCCTTCGACAAGGCCGACTCGACTGAAACCAGCTGGGTTTTCCGGCGCAAGCAGGCAGCGTAATCAGCGTCAGGTGTGCCGATATACATAATTTGCAGTTAGTTTTACAATAAAACCGCTGTTAGAAACACGGTTTCGCAGAGTAAAACTAACCATGCACATTAAAATAACGGAGACATCTGATGACCCATCGCTTGTTTGCACTTCCCATCCTTGCCGCCTGCGCCCTCGTGGCCTGCGGCGGCGGCAATGACGACGTGCGCGTCGACACCACCCCTGAAGCCCAGCGCCCGCAGGACACGCGCCTGTTTGCCGCCGTCCAGACCGGCAATACCTTTGCCGCCATGGCCGGCGTGCCGGAAACCGACCGCTGGGCCGGCATCCTGAAGGGCGCGGCTTACCAGGTCGAAGTGCCCAAAAACTGGAACGGCATGCTGGTCATGTACGCCCACGGCTACGCCGGCACGGGCGAGGCCCTGACCGTGGCGCCGCCGGCCATCCGGCGCTATCTGCTCAGCCAGGGCTATGCCTGGGCGGCGTCGAGCTACAGCAAGAATTACTACGATGTGCGCGCCGGCGTCGAGGACACCAATGCGCTGGCCCTGGCATTTAACGACATCGCGCGCCAGAACGGCAGAAATGTGTCGGCGCCATCGAAGGTGTATATCACCGGCGTCTCGATGGGCGGGCACATCACGGCCGCCGCGGTGGATGAAGAAAACATCCGCAGCGCCAACAACCGCATCCGCTATGCCGGCGCCGTGCCGATGTGCGGCGTACTGGGCGACACCGAGCTGTTCGATTATTTCGCCGCCTACCAGACCGCCGCCCAGCAGGAGGCCGGCCTCCCGGCCACCAGTTGGCCGCCAGCGAACTGGAACACCATCGGGCCGCAGGTGCAAGCCAGATTGTTCAGCAGTTTTCCGGGAGGCAGCACGCCGACGGCGGCCGCCGTGCCCACCGCCCAGGGCCAGCGCCTGAAGGCCATCGTGCAAAACCTCACCGGTGGCACGCGTCCCTTGTTCGATTTCGCCTACGCCGGCGCGCTGCAGGCGACCGTCTGGGGCGTGTTCGGGCGCGACGGCAAGTTGCAGGGCATCCTCAACGAGGACGTGAACACGAGCAGAGACACGGTGTTCCAGTTCGACGCCAATGCGGCGCTCACCAGCGACGAGCAAGCCTTCAATGCCACCATCTTCCGGGTCCAGGCAACGCCGGACGCCAACCGCCTGCGCCGCGACGGCCTGCGCTGGGTGCCCAAAACGAACGCGCAAATTTCCGTGCCGATGGTCACGATCCACACGCTGGGCGATATGTACGTGCCGTTCAGCATGGAGCAGATCTATAAACGCCGGGCCGACAAGCTGGGCACCTCGAATCTGCTGGTGCAGCGCGCCATCCGCGGCATCAGCCACTGCGATTTCACGGTGGCGGAACAGGCATCCGCATTCGACGCGATGGTCAAGTGGGAACAAACCGGGGTAAAACCGGCGGGTGACGAGGTGCTGGCGCCGGCCACGGTGGCCGATCCGCAATACGGCTGCAAATTCACCGACAACACGGTGGGGCCGGACGACAGCGCCGCTACCGGCCGCACCCGCGCCGCGCTGCCGGCCTGCGCAGCGAAATAAGGGCGTAAAAAAAGCGGAACCGAGGTTCCGCTTTCTGCTTTATTTGATGGCGTCTTTCGGCGCAGCGCGCGCGCCGGACTTGGCCCAGAATTGCCACCATGGCGCATCACGACCGGCGCCGCCGCCCATGAAGCGGCTGTCCGGATAATTCTTCACGAACACGCGGCGGGTGTCGTCGCGCAGTTCAGGCATGCCCAGCTTGTCGTAGCTCTGGATCATGATGAACAGCGCTTCTTCGGTGGCCGGCGATTCGGCGTAGTCCTTGACGGCGCCTTGGGCCCGGTTCAGCGCGGCCAGGAAGGCGCCACGGCGATAGTAATAGCTCGCCACGTGCACTTCATAGTTGGCCATCGCATTGATCAGGTAGTTCAGGCGCGCGATCGCGTCCGGTGCGTATTTGCTGTTCGGGAATTTATCGACCAGTACCTTGAAGGCAGCGAACGATTCGCGCGTCGCTTTCGGATCGCGTTCGGTCGGGTCCTGGGTGTAGACAAAATTCAGGAAGCCAAGCTGGTCATTAAAATTGACCAGGCCGCGCAGGTAATACATATAGTCGACGTTCGGATGGTTCGGGTGCAGCTTGATGAAGCGCTCCACCGCTGCCAGCGCCTGGGCCTGGTCCTGCGACTTGTAGTAGGCGTAGGCAATTTCCATCTGCGCCTGCGTGGCGTAGGTGCCAAACGGGTAGCTCGACTCGAGGCGCTCGAACAGCTTGATTGCGGCCTCATAGTGTTGGCCCGCCATTTCCTCGCGCGCCTCCGAGTATAATTTGGTCGCCGACCAGTTTTTGGTTTCGTCGGGTTTATCGCCGAACACGCCGCACGCAGTGATGCTCAACAGAGTCAGTGCGGCCAGCAGGAGAGACAGTTTTTTTTGCATAGCGTTTTGCAAGAAAGTTTTACCAAGATTTTACGAAGGCTGATTATAGCCGATGGGACTGATGTGACCTTACCTACAACGCCGATTTCGGTGGATTTACCAAGTTTAACGATGGACGTCGATATCGACGACGAGATCGAGATCGATTTCGGCGCCGGCCATGGCATCGACCTGTCGCCGATTCACCTGCAACTGACGCCGGACGCCTGCGGCCAGCGCCTCGACAAAGTTGTCGCTGGCCTGGTGCCGCAATTTTCGCGCAGCCGCCTGCAGCTGTGGTTCGACGGCGGCCACATCCTCGTCGACGGCAAGACCGCGCGCGGCAAGGACACGGCGTATGGCGACGAAAGCATCGTCGTCGCGCCCCAGGAAGCACCGGAAGACACGGCGTTCACGCCGGAAAAGATGGACCTGAATATCATCTACGAAGATGACCACATCCTGGTGATCAACAAGCCAGCCGGCCTGGTGGTGCACCCGGGCGCCGGCAACTGGTCTGGCACCATGCTCAACGGTTTATTGCACCACGCGCCGCAGCTGACCAGCGTCCCGCGCGCCGGCATCGTGCACCGGCTGGACAAGGACACCAGCGGTTTGATGGTGGTTGGCAAAACGCTGGCCGCCCAGACCGATCTGGTGCGCCAGCTGCAAGCGCGTACCGTCAAGCGCGAATACTTTGCGCTGGTGTGGGGCACGCCGCAATTGTCTGGCACCATCGACGCGTCGATGGGCCGGCACCCGAAAGACCGCATCAAGATGGCCGTATCGACCAGCATGTCGAGCAAGCCGGCCATCACCCATTACCAGCGCATTGAATCGGGTTTACTCGACCGCCGCCCGGTGACACTGGTGCAGTGTAATTTGGAAACCGGCCGCACCCACCAGATCCGCGTCCACATGCAACACCTGGGGTTCGCGCTGGTGGGCGATTCGACCTACGGCAAGCAACACCTGACGCCAGTCTTCGGCCGCCAGGCGCTGCAGGCACGCCGCCTCGGCCTGGTGCATCCGGCCACGGGTGTTGCCTGCGAATGGATCGTGCCGCTGGCCGACGATTTCGCCGAGCTGATCGCCAAAGCTGGCATTCCGGAACCGGAAGCGGTGTAATGACGCCGCACTGGCCCGATTTACCACCCAATGTCAACGCCCTGGCGACGACCAGGGTGGGCGGCGTCAGCGTGGCGCCCTATGATGACGGCCACGGTGGCGGCGGGTTCAATCTCGGTACCCACGTGGGCGACGATCCTGCTTCGGTGGCGCGCAACCGGGCACTGGTGCCGGGCCATCCGGCCTGGCTGGCGCAGGTGCACGGTGTCACGGTGGTCGATGCGGCCACGGTCGGCGTCAGCGCGCCGGAGGCCGACGCCAGTATCGCCACGCAAGCCGGCGTCGCCTGCGCCATCATGACGGCCGATTGCCTGCCCGTGCTGTTTGCGGACATGCAGGGCAAGGTGGTCGGCGGCGCACATGCCGGCTGGCGCGGCCTGGCGGCCGGTGTGCTGGGCGCCACGGTGCGCGCGATGCGCAGCGCCGGCGCCGGCGAGATCACCGCCTGGCTGGGGCCGGCCATCGGTCCCGCGGCGTTTGAAGTAGGGGAGGATGTACGCGCGACGTTTCTCGCCGCTGTGACCGGCGCGCAAGATGCATTCAAGCACTATCCTGGGCGTCCGGGCAAGTATCTGGCCGACATGAACATGCTGGCCAGGATGCTGCTGGCAGCCGACGGCGTCACACGCGTCTGGGGCGGTGAGCACTGCACCGTCACCGAAGCCGAGCTGTTTTATTCCTACCGCAGGGATGGCATCACAGGCCGGCAAGCCAGTTTGATCTGGATCAACTCATAATCAAAGCCGCGGTTCATCGCGGCGGTCTCCATTCTTCCGCACCATTTTCTCGACGCGCTCCTTGTGCCGCGCACGCCTGCCTTTCGCGCCAAAAAAGTACGAAAGTAGCGATAATGGCAGCACGCCAAAAAACAGCAGCGTCAGGACGCCGCCGAGCACCGAACTTTCGGTGGCGGCCATCAATACCACGACGTACATCCAGGCGATGGCAACGATCCACATCATTTTGTCTTTGCCCCTTATCCTTGATTAATCACGCAATTTTAACCAATGGACGCGAATATGAACATGCCTGATCCCCAAGCCTTCCTCGCTGCGTGGATGGCGCAGTTCAGCAACCCGGCTGCCGCACTAGCGCCCGCGCAGGTCGCCGGCGCCATTGCGCCATCGAAGCTGGAAGAAATACGCAACGCTTACCTGAAGAAAGCGACTGAGCTGTGGCAAAGCGCCATGCTGGGCAACCTGCCCGTCGTGCAGGACAAGCAATTCGCGACGCCGGCCTGGCAGGACAATGTGATGTCCTCCTTCAGTGCCGCTTCCTACCTGCTCAACGCCGAATTCCTGACGGCGATGGCCGATGCCGTCGAGGCGCCGGCGCGCGAAAAACAAAAAATCCGCTTCGCCGTACAGCAAATGGTGGACGCCATGTCGCCCGCCAATTTCCTGGCCACCAACCCGGAAGCGCAGCAGCAACTGATCGACTCGAAGGGCGACAGCCTGACCAGGGGCATGGCAAACATGCTCAAGGATTTGCAGAAGGGGCGTATTTCGCAGTCGGACGAGTCGGCCTTCCAAGTCGGTGAAAACGTCGCCACTACGCCCGGCACCGTGGTCTTTCAAAATGACTTGTTCCAGTTGATCCAATACACGCCGGTGACGCCGACAGTGCACGCCGTGCCGCTGTTGATGATTCCGCCGTGCATCAACAAATACTATATCCTCGACCTGCAGCCGGACAATTCGCTGGTGCGTTACATGGTCGAGCAGGGCAATACCGTGTTCATGGTGTCCTGGCGCAATCCCGACCAGTCGTTGGCGCACACCACCTGGGACGATTACGTCGAGCAAGGCGCGATCCGCGCCATCGACGTGACGCGCGCCATCAGCGGCCAGGACAAGCTGAACATCTTCGGCTTTTGCGTGGGCGGCACCATCGCCGCCAGCGCGCTGGCCGTGCTGGCCGCGCGCGGCCAGCAAGCCGCCGCCAGCCTGACCTTGTTGACCACCTTGCTCGACTACAGCGACACTGGCGTGCTCGATGTCTTCATCGACGAACAACAGGTGGCGCTGCGCGAAAGCATGCTGGCCAAGGGCGGCCTGATGCCGGGGCGCGACCTGGCGACGACCTTTTCGTCGCTGCGTCCGAACGACCTGATGTGGAATTACGTCCAGTCGAACTATTTGCAAGGCAAGGAACCGCCGGCCTTCGACCTGTTGTACTGGAACGCCGACAGCACCAATTTGCCGGGCCCCATGTTCTGCTTCTACTTGCGCAATATGTACCTGGAAAACAATCTGCGCATTCCCGGCAAGCTGACCGTGGCCGGTGCCAAGGTGGATTTGGGCGCGATCGATGCGCCGGTGTTCATCTACGGCTCGAAGGAAGACCATATCGTGCCGTGGGATGCGGCCTTCCGCTCGCTGTCCCTGTTGAATCCCACCAAACCCGAGAACAATACCTTCGTGCTGGGCGCGTCCGGCCACATCGCCGGGGTGATCAACCCGGCCACCAAGAAGAAACGCAGCCACTGGTTGCGTGACGGCGCTGCGGCGTCGGCGGCGCAATGGATGGAAGGCGCTGGCGAGCAGGCCGGCAGCTGGTGGCCTGCATGGTCCGACTTCCTGAAAAAACATGGTGGCACAGAGGTCGCCGCGCCGGTTGTGGCGGGCAATGCCGACTACCAGCCAGGTGAGCCGGCGCCCGGCAGTTACGTGAAAGCGCGTGCTGATTAACTTTCATTGCTAACGCATAAAAGATGATGTGCGCCTAATAATTGCTGCACGTGCAGCAATAGCGTGGTATTTTTAGGCGCTGCGCCCCCGCCGAGTTTGGAGACTTTAGCGGGGTAACTTCTTTTACCTGGAACGTCGAGATGAGCAGTACGAAAAAAAGTACCGAACGCCTGATCAAAAAGTACCCGAACCGCCGGCTGTACGATACGCAAACCAGTTCCTACATCACGCTGACCGATGTAAAACAACTGGTGCTGGACGCTGACACTTTCACCGTGATCGATGCCAAATCGAGCGAAGACCTGACCCGCAGCATCCTGCTGCAAATTATCCTGGAAGAAGAAGCGAATGGCGCGCCGATGTTTTCCAGCGCCGTGCTGTCGCAAATCATCCGCTACTACGGCCACGCAATGCAGGGCATGATGGGTTCTTACCTGGAAAAGAACGTGCAGGCCTTCACCGATATCCAGAACAAGTTCACCGGCACACCCGCTGGCAGCTTCGAAGGCAAGCCGTTCAGCCCGGAGATGTGGACCCAGTTCATGAACGTGCAGGGCCCGATGATGCAGGGCATGATGAACAACTACATCGAGCAAAGCAAAAGTTTATTTGTGCAGATGCAGGAGCAAATGCAGAACCAGAGCAAGACTTTGTTCGGTGCCTTTCCGTTCGGCCCCATCATCCCGCCCACCGACAAAAAATAGACAGGCAGCTGACACGGGCGCAGGGAAATGGCCCGACCGCTAGATGACATGGTCTGGTTCGCGTACAATCGTGGATTAGCCTGTTTTTTTATATCGGTCCGCGCCCATGTCTGAACTTCGTCGTCAACCCCTTCCCCTCATTCCTGCTGCAGGCGTTCTCGGCGCCCCCATGGTCGCGCCGAAAGTCGGCTTCGTTTCGCTCGGCTGCCCGAAAGCGCTGGTCGACTCGGAACAGATCCTGACCCAGTTGCGTGCGGAAGGCTACGAAACCGCCAAGTCCTACGCCGGCGCCGACCTCGTGATTGTCAACACCTGCGGCTTCATCGATGCCGCCGTGCAGGAGTCGCTCGACGCCATCGGCGAAGCGCTGGCCGAAAACGGCCGCGTCATCGTCACCGGTTGTCTTGGTGCGAAAAAAGATGCGGCGGGCGACGACATCATCATGAAGGTGCACCCGAAAGTGCTGGCGGTGACCGGCCCGCATGCCCTGGCCGAAGTGATGGACTCGGTCCACCTGCACCTGCCCAAGCCGCACGAGCCGTTCTTCGACCTGGTGCCTAGCCAGGGCGTCAAGTTGACGCCGAAGCACTACGCTTACCTGAAAATTTCAGAAGGCTGCAACCACCGCTGCAGCTTCTGTATCATTCCGTCGATGCGTGGCGACCTGGTGTCGCGCCCGATCGGCGACCTGATGATGGAAGCGGAGAACTTGTTCAAAGCCGGCGTCAAGGAGTTGCTGGTCATTTCGCAGGACACCAGCGCGTACGGTGTCGACGTCAAGTTCCGCCTCGGGTTCTGGAACGGCCGCCCGGTCAAGACCCACATGACGCAACTGGTGGAAGCGCTGGGCCAGCTGGCCAAACAGTACGGCGCCTGGGTGCGCCTGCATTACGTGTATCCGTATCCGCACGTCGACCAGGTGATCCCGATGATGACGGGCGAGAACATCCTGCCTTACCTGGACATCCCGATGCAGCACGCGCACCCGGACGTGCTGCGCCGCATGAAGCGTCCGGCCAGCGGCGAGAAAAATCTTGATCGCATCCTGGCCTGGCGCGCGATGAACCCGGAACTGACCATCCGCTCGACCTTCATCGCCGGCTTCCCCGGCGAGACCGAAGCCGAGTTCGAATACCTGCTCGACTTTTTGAAAGAAGCGCAGATCGACCGCCTCGGCTGCTTCGCCTATTCGCCGGTGGAAGGCGCCACCGCCAACCTGCTGGACAATCCGGTGCCGCAAGAACTGCGCGAAGAGCGCCGCGCGCGCGTCATGCTGCTCCAGGAAGAAATTTCGGCAGCGCGCCTGCAGGCGAAAGTCGGCCGCACCATCCGCGTGCTGATCGATGAAGTGGGCGGCAAGGAAGCCATCGGCCGTTCGGCTGCGGATGCGCCGGAAATCGACGGCGTGGTGCACATCAAGCGCTCCCTGATGCCTGGCAAAAAGCTGGTGGTGGGCGAGTTCGCCGACGTGGTCGTGACCAGCGCCGATGCGCACGACCTGTGGGCCTCGATCGCGTAACCCACCATGGCCGATACAACGCTGCAAACCCGCCTGATCCACTCGTCGTACACGGCGCCGGGCGGCTTCGCGGCGTTTCCGACCGCGATCCACCATGCGTCCACGGTGCTGTTCAAGGACGTGGCCGCGATGCGCTCGGGCGACTGGAAAGACAAGAGCGCGTATACCTACGGTCTGCACGGCACGCCGACCACGTTTACATTGGAAGCGCGCCTGGCCGAGATCGAAGGCGGCGCGCACTGCCTGCTGGCGCCCTCGGGCCTGGCAGCCATCGCCATGGTCGATTTCGCTTTTCTGAAAACCGGCGACGATGTGCTGTTGCCGGAAAACGTCTACAACCCGAACCGCGAGCTGGGTCGCTGGTTGTCGAGCGACTTCGGCATCACGGCGCGCTACTACGATCCGCTGGTCGGCGCCGGCATCGCCGCTTTGATTCAGCCAAATACCAAACTGATCTGGACCGAGTCGCCCGGCTCGGTGTCGATGGAAGTGCCGGATTTACCGGCGATCTGCGCGGCCGCTCACGCGCGCGGCGTGCTGGTCGCGCTCGACAATACCTGGTCGGCGGGCCTGGCCTTGCGCGGCTTCGACCTCGGCGTCGACATCATCATGCAGGCGCTGACCAAGTACCAGTCGGGCGGCTCGGACGTGCTGATGGGCGCGGTGATCACGCGCGACGTGGCACTCAACGACCTGCTGGCCATGGCGCACATGCGCCTTGGTCTGGGTGTCAGCCCGGACGACGCCTTCCTGGTGATGCGCGGCCTGCCCAGCATGCAGCTGCGCTTCGACGCCCACGATGCCGCGGCGCGCCAGGTGGCCGCGTGGCTGCAGGGGCGGCCGGAAATTGCACGGGTGCTGCATCCGGCGTTCGAGGACTGTCCCGGGCACGCCGAATGGAAACGCGATTTTACCGGGGCAGGGGGCTTGTTCTCGGTGGTGTTCGATGCGCGCTATACCGAGCAACAGACCGACCGCTTCGTCGATGCGCTGCGCTTGTTTGGCATCGGCTACAGCTGGGGCGGCGCGAACAGCCTGGTGATGCCGTACCGGATGCCAGCGATGCGACGCACCTGGGATGATGCCGGCACACTGGTGCGCTTGAATATCGGGCTCGAGAGTGTGGAAGATCTGCTTGCCGATATTGCGCAGGCGCTCGGGCAGATGGTGCACTCTTAAAACACCACTTTCAAAGTGGTGGACGAAAAAAAAGCGCCTCAGCGCTTTTTTTGTTGTCTTACTGCCCCAGCACCCTACGCAACGTCGACGACAAATCGACCGCCGAGAACTTCGCGACATACGCATCCGCGCCCACCGTCTTGACGTGCTCTTCGTTTGTGGTGCCCGACAGCGACGAGTGGATTACCACCGGCATATTCGCAAAGCGATTTGATTTCTTGATGCTGCGCGTGAGCGTAAAACCATCCATCTCCGGCATTTCCAGATCGGTCAGCACCAGCGCGACCTTGTCGTAGATGGTCTTGCCTTCGGTTTCGGCTGCAGTGGCCAGATAGTTCAGCTGGTCCCACGCTTCCTTGCCCGTCTTGGTCATGACGAACGGCAGGCCCATCGCTTCGAGCCCCTGTTCAATGAGCGAACGCGCCACGACTGAATCATCGGCGGCGAGGATGACGGTGCCGGCCTTGATCCTGATTTTGCTGCCGATCGAGGCGGGATCGACCACGTTGGTCTCGGCCGGGTTCATCATGCGCAGGATGGTTTCCACGTCCAGCACCTGGGCCAGGCGCGGCGCGGCGCCGCCGGTTTCATCGTCAAGGCGGGCAATGCTGGTGACCATGCCGGTGCCGGCGCTATGCTCGGACGACATCACCTGGTTCCAGTCGAGGCGCACGATTTCTTCGACGCTTTCCACCGCAAACGCCTGCGTGGTGCGGGCGAATTCGGTGACCAACATGATGTTCAGGCCAGTCTTCGGCGTGCAACCGGTAATGGCCGGCAAGTCGAGTACCTGGATGATCTGGCCACGCAGGTTGACAACACCCAGTACATGCGGGGGCGAGCCCGCGACAGCGGTCACCGCCGGCATCGCGACGATTTCGCGAATTTTGAACACATTGATGCCAAACAATTCATTGCGTTCGCCATTGGCGTCACCGCCCAGGCGGAACAGCAAGAGCTCGAATTTGTTCGTGCCCGTCAGATTGCTGCGTTCGTCGACTTCCTGTTGTATATTTTTCATGGTTTCGTGTCCCAAAAAGCGAGGTCATCCTCTGACTACTATTACACCACGGCAACGCTGTATTGACACGAATAATTCGAAAGAATCAGCAGAATTTACCGGAATCACTGCACCGGCATCGCGCGATTGTTGTTTAAATCCACGAAACCCTTAATCAGGCGATATGCATTCCATAACCATGCGGCCGGAAACACGATCCACGACAGCGGAATGCCAATAAGGGTGATCACCAGAATCCAGCCCACCACCATCCACAAGGCGTAGAACCAGAAGGTACGGATCATCCACGTGTGGTGGCTGTACACCATGGTGCCGGCCGTGTCGGGCCGTTTCACGTAGTTGACGATGAGCGGAATGAACGACAGCATGCCGACCGAGAAGAAGAATGTCAGTGCATGCGCCACGTACATGATGCGGGCAAATTGCTTGGCGTCTTCGAGGTTGCTATCCAAAACCAGTTGTTGCGACATGCTTTCTCCTTGAGCGGGACCATCCCGCCAGTGGCGACAATTCTACCAGCGCAGTGATATTGATTGGACAAGTAAAACGTGCGCGAGTTTAGCGCAGTTGTTTGACCCAGTTCACGATGGAGGTGGCATCCATGGCGCCGGGCTGGCGCGCCACTTCGCGCCCACCCTTGAACAGCGCCAGCGTCGGGATCGAGCGGATGTTGTAACGCGTGGCCAGGTCTTGCGACACTTCGGTGTCGACCTTCAGCAGGCGCACGGCCGGCTCCAGCCGTTGCGCCGCCTGCTGGTAGGCCGGGGCCATCGCCTTGCACGGCCCGCACCAGGCCGCCCAGAAGTCGACCAGCACGGGAATGTCGTTGCGCTCGATATGGCGCGCGAACTGGGCGCTGGTGACGTCCAGCGGTTTCGCCACGAACAGCGGCTTGCTGCACTTGCCGCAGGTCGGCTCGTCGGCCAGGCGCTGCGGCGCCAGCCGGTTGATGGCCGCGCAATGGGGGCAAACCACATGAACAGCGGACGATTCGGTCATTCCAGGCTCCGGCATGAATAATAAGGTCGCCCATTATGCGCCTGGCGTGCGTTGCCGCCTGTTTCGGGGCGCGCCAGCAGCGTTTCGCCTGCATGGTTGCGCTGCGCAGCGCGCCGTGGCGGCGCGTGGCGCTGCGGTACAATCACCGTTCGTCATCCCCTGATTGCGCCGTGCCGCCACCATTTCCGATTCGCGTCGAATGCCCGCCTGGCGCCTGCGTCTGCGACCGGGCGCGTCTGCTGGCCGACCCGCAGGCCGACCTGCGCGCGCTTCGGCTCACGCGTGCCGATGAGCTGCGCCTGATCGAGCGCATCGAACGGGTGCGCAGCTACGCCGAATTGTTGCGGGTGCAGGCGCTGATCAACGATCAGCTGGGCGTGCTGCTGCGCATTGCGCCTGGCGTGAATGAAGTACGCACGGTGCGTGGCATCATCGTCGCACTCGACGAGCAGCCCGGGCTGTGCAAGAAAATTCGCCAGTCGATCCCGGCAGCGATCCGGCGCACTCTCGACGCGCATCCGCAGATCATCTACGAGATCCTGGACGCCAACGATCTGTTCGGTTCGAATTAGACCGTCGTGGCGGCGGGCGTTTGCAAGGCAGCCACCAGTTGCTCGAGGCTGATCGGCTTGGTGAGGTGCAAGTCGAACCCCGCCGCCAGTGCTGCGTCGCGGTCGCGCGTGCTGCCGTAACCGGTCAGGGCAATCAGGCGCATCGTGCGCGTGCGCGGATCGGCCCGCAAGGCGCGCGCGACTGCATAGCCGTCCATGTCGGCCAGGCCGATGTCGATGAAGCCGAGCGCCGGCTGGCCGCTGGCAGCCAGGGCAACGCCGTCCGGGCCATTCGCCGCCGCCAGCACCGTGCAGCCGCAGGTGGCCAGCAACATCGACATGGTCTCGCGCGCATCGTCGTTGTCTTCCACCAGCAAGACCCGGCGCGGCAGTGCAGCGCTGGCCAGGACCGGCGGCGCTACCGCTGCGGCGCCTTCTTGTGCCAGCGGCAGGCGCAGGGTGAACCTCGAACCCTGGCCCAGGCCGCCGCTGGTCAAGCTCGCGCTGCCGCCATGCATCTCGGCCAGCCGCCGCACCAGCGACAGGCCGATGCCGAGGCCGCCCTGCGCGCGTTGCAGGGGCTGGCTGGCCTGGACGAACATGTCGAACACGTGCGGCAGCAGGTCGGGCGCAACGCCGACCCCGGCGTCGGTGACGACCAGTTCGGCAAATGCCCCGGCGCTGCGCACCGTGAGGGCCAGCACGCCGCCATCGGGGCTGTATTTGATGGCGTTGTCGATCACGTTATCGACGATCTGGGCCAGCCGGGTCGGGTCGGCCTCGACCCAGGCTGGCTGCACGCTGGTCTGTACCGTAAAGCGCGCCGTACGCCCGACGCCGTCCAGCGTTTCCAGACTGCGCTGGACCACGGCGGCCAGGTCGATCCGGTGCGGCGCCAGAGTAAATTTCCCCATCAGCACCCGGTTCACGTCGAGCAGGTCGTCGACCAGCTTGGCCAGGTGATCGCTCTGGCGCAGCAGCACCTGGCGCGCGCGCAACTGCATGGCGGGGCTGGCGCGTTCGCTGTCGAGCACGCGCACGGCATTCGAGACGGCGCCCAGTGGATTGCGCAGTTCGTGTCCCAGCATGGCAAGAAATTCATCCTTGGCCGCGTTTTGCGCCTCGGCGTGGCCGCGCGCGCGCTGGGCTTCGGCCAGCAGGGCATTGCGCTCGTCTTCGACCAACAGGCGCGAGCGCATTTCCCCGCGCAGGCGCGCGTTCGCTTCCATGATCGCGCTGTTGAGCATATCGAATTCGCGCACGCCCGAGGGCGCCAGCGCGGCCACGTCGTCGTGGCGCCCGACCCGGCGCGCGGCCAGCGCGGCCCGCCCGACGTAGCGCACCAGCCTCTGGCCGAACAGGGCCGTGAGCACCAGCGCCAGCACAAACGCGAACACCATGCCGCCCAGGATCATCAGCGCGCTGGTCCAGACCGGGCGGTCGATGCCGTCGACCGGCGCGCCGATGGTGACGCTCCAGCCCGCCAGGCGCGAATGGGTGAACACGTCGTACACCTCGACGCCTTCGACGTTCCGGTGGCGCAGCACGTCGGTGCGGGCGTCGTCCAGCGCGCGCAACAATTCCGGCTTGATGCGCGCGCCGGACCGGGGCGGGCTCTCCGAGCGCGCAATCACCGCGCCGTTGCGGTCGGCCAGGCCTGCGATCCAGCCGGGCGGCAATGCGCGGCCGGTGAAGGCGCTGGTGAACCAGGCGGGAGAGTAGGCTTGCGCCAGCACGTAACGCCGGCCCGAACCGAGGTCGATCGGCTCTTCGACGGCCACGAAACTGTTCTTCAGGGCGGCGCGCCAGCGCATGCCGGTGATCCAGCCTTTGCCGGCGGCCAGCATTTGCGCCACTTCGCCCGGCTGCGGGCGCACGCCCAGCGCACTGCCCGCACTACCATAGGGCAGGCGGGTATTCAGGATTTGTTCGCCCTGTTCGTTATACAGCACCATCCAGGCGCCGCTGCCGGCGTTCATGGCCTGCATTTCACGGTACACCCGCGCCATGTCCTGGCTGGCCAGCGCCTGCGAGTTGGCCATGGTGCGCATCACCGACTGGGCCCGGTACAGGTCGCCGTCGATGACCAGGCGCACCAGCCGCACGTTTTCGCGCACGCGGTCGATGGCGGCATCATGCTGGACGTGCCAGAGCAGGTTGACGGCCAAAGCACACACGGCCGCCACCGGCAACACCAGTGCGGCCACGAGGATGATGTAATACGCGCGCAGTCTCATGGGAGCGCGCGGCAACACGCTGCGGGTAAAAGCATGAAAGCGGCGGGTAGAAAACGGAATATTTATTCTACATCATGGGCTCGCCAGGACGTCGTACCCTAGCGATCAGTGCGCTGCTGCAAGCCGCACCCGGTCTGGTGTTGCGCCGCTGCGCCTGGTGACCGGCGCAGGCGGCTGCGCGGAGAGCGTGAATGCCCCGACCACCCGCGCCAGCGCGTCTGCCTGCTCCTCCAGTTGCGCGGCAGCGCCCGCCGCTTCTTCTACCAGCGCGGCGTTTTGTTGCGTCACGTCGTCCATCTGCGTGATGGCTGCGTTGATCTGTTCGATGCCGAGGGTCTGCTCGGCGCTGGCATGGGCGATTTCGCTCATGATGCTGGTCACGCTGCCAATCGAGGCGACGATTTCTTCCATCGTCAGGCCAGCCTGACCGACCAGCTTGCCGCCTGCTTCCACCTGGCGCACCGAATTGTCGATCAGCGTCTTGATCTCTTTCGCCGCAGCAGCCGAACGTTGCGCCAGGTTGCGTACTTCCGAGGCGACGACCGCGAAGCCGCGCCCCTGTTCACCGGCGCGGGCCGCTTCCACCGCAGCGTTCAGCGCCAGAATATTGGTTTGAAAGGCGATGCCATCGATGACCGAAATGATGTCAACGATTTCGCGCGAGGAACTGTTAATCGACGCCATGGTTGCGACCACTTCCGCGACCACGGTGCCGCCACGCTTTGCCACCGCCGAGGCCGATACCGCGAGGCCATTCGCCGCTTGGGCATTGTCCGCGTTCTGTTTCACGGTGCTGGTCAACTCTTCGAGTGAGGCCGCGGTTTCCTGCAGCGAGCTGGCTTGCTGTTCGGTACGCGATGACAAATCGAGGTTGCCGGCAGCGATTTCCCGGGCTGCGGTGGAGATGGTGTCGGTGCCGCTGCGCACTTCGGTGACGGTGGTCAGCAGGTTACGGTTCATGGTGCTGAGGGCGCGCAGCAACTGGCCCACTTCATCCCGGGCGCTGCTGTCGGTATGGCTGGTCAGATCACCCGCGGCGACGGTTTCGGCCAAACCGACGGCCTGCGCCAGCGGCCTGGTGATCGAGCGTGTCAGGACCACCGCCATGCCAGCGCCCAGCACCAATGCGAGTGCGCCCAGACCGAGCAGCAGGGTGCGCGCTTTGGCCGAGGTGACGTCGATATTGGCGTTGGCCGTCGTCACCAGACTGTCCTGGAAGACCGCTACCAGACGCACCGACTCAATATATTGCTTCATCGAAGGGATCAAGGTGCTTGCGACCAGCTCGGTCAGCTCGGCGCCGGCCGCTTTTGCCTTGAACGCAGCATCGCGCGCGGCAACATAGGTTTTGCGTGTACGTGCCACGTCGCCCAACAGGCGCTTGCCTTCGGTCGATGTGATCAGCGGCTCGAGCTCGTTTTGAATCTCGGTCACGCGGGCGCTGACGGCTTTCATTTCCGATGCAAAGAAAGCGGCGTCATCCGGGTTGGTGGTTTTCACTCGGGCAAAGGTGCGCACGGCATTCGTGGAAATGGCGCTCATCCACTGTTCGGCTAACTGATGCTTGTAGGCCGCGGTGCGCATGGCGTTCTTGTCGGCTTCGATGTTCGACAGTTCGAGCAAGCCGACTATAATCATGCTGGCCATCAGCGCCAGCACCAGAGCAAACGCGCCGCCGAGGCGCGCACCAATGCGTATGTTCGATAGTTTCATATAGTTGTTATCTCCGTGAATATTAACGAATATAACCGATTATTTTCTGTATGGAAACTTAAATTCGTGTAATTCCTTCAAATTCTTTACTGTTTTTTTCTCAATGCGTCGCTGCTGCAACAGATGTTGCATGCGACAGGGGCGCCTATGCGGGTGGTGCCGACGGGCCCAACCAGCGCTGCCCGAATACCACCACCGCCAGCGAAAACACGATGAAACCGATGCCGGCCCACTGCCACGCAGTGATGCGGTCGCCCAGCAGGAGCATGCCGGCGCTGATGCCCACCACCGGCACGCCCAGGCTGAAGGGCGCAATCCGGTTGGCCGGGTGGCGCTTGAGCAGCGCGGTCCACAAGGCGTAGCCGAGAATGGTGGCCAGCCAGCCCAGGTAGGCCAGCGCCGCCCACGTGTGCCAGGACAAGGTGGCAAGGTGGGCACGGCTGGCGGCCGGATCGAAGCACAGCGACAACAGGCAAAACGGGATAATTGGCACCAGGCTGCTCCAGACCATGAAGCCGAGCACATCGAATGCGGGTGCCGCTTGCCGGGCCAGGCGCACCACGATATTCGACGCCGCCCACAGCGCCGCGCCACCCAGGCACAGCAGCAAGCCGGCCACGCTGACGTCACCCGCACCGCTGCGCACATAATTGATGCCGAAGCAGGCCAGTCCGACTGCCGCGAGCAGCATGCCGGTCCGTAAGGCCCGGCTGACGTGTTCGCGCAGCAGCGCCACGCCCAGCAGGGCGGTAAAAAACACCTGGGTTTGCAGCAGCACCGACGCCAGCGCGGCCGACATGCCTGCCCGCAACGACAGGAATAACAGTCCGAACTGGCCGACGCCCTGGCACAGGCCATACAGCAGAACCCAGTGCCAGGCCAGTTTGGGCGGGCGAATGAACAGGACCAGCGGGAGCAGCGCGAACAGGTAGCGTCCGGCCCCCATCTGGAAGGGCGTCAATTCGCGCAGGCCAATTTTCATGGCCACGAAATTGGTGCCCCAGATCAGCACCACGGCCAGTGCAGCGAGCAGGTCGCGCCCGCTGAACGTTGCCCCCGGCATCAGTGGGCCTGACCGCCGCCGAGGTAGGCGGCCACCACCTTGGGATCGTTTTTCAGACTCTCGGCCGGGCCGTGCACCGAGATGCGGCCGTTTTCCAGCACATAGCCGTAATCGGCCACGTTCAGGGCGGCGGCCGCGAACTGCTCCACCAGCAGCATGGTGACGCCTTCGCTTTTCAGGCGCAGGATGATGCGGAACACCTCTTCGACCAGGATCGGAGCCAGGCCCATCGACGGTTCATCGAGCAGCACCACCTCCGGTTTGAGCATGATGGCGCGCGCCATGGCCAGCATCTGCTGCTCGCCGCCGGACAGGGTGCCGGCCAGCTGGGTGCGCCGTTCCTTGAGGCGCGGGAACAGTTCCAGCGCCTGCTCCAGGTCGATTTTGATGTCGCCTTTCGGGCGCGCGCCGGTGAAGCGGGGGAACGCACCGAGCAGCAGGTTGTCGGTCACCGACATATTGCCGAACACGCGCCGCCCCTCGGGCGAATGGGCCAGGCCGGCGCGCGCGATCTTGTGCGATTCGAGGCCGGTGATGTCGCGCCCGCCCAGCGTGACGGTGCCCGATTTTGGCTTGATCATGCCGGAAATGGCGCGCATGGTAGTGGTCTTGCCGGCGCCGTTCGAGCCGATCAGCGTGACCAGCTTGCCTTTTGGGACCTCGAGCGAAATGCCGTGCAGGACTTCCACTTTGCCGTAAGCGGCTTGCAGGTTTTGAATGGAGAGCATGGTATTCCTTAAACAGGGGCTTCGCTGGCGCCGCCCAGATACGCTTCGATCACCTTCGGATCGGCTTGCACCGCAGCCGGCGTCCCTTCGGCGATTTTCTGGCCGAAATCGAGCACGGTGACGGTGTCGCAGATGGCCATCACGACATCCATGTGGTGCTCGATCAGCACGATCGTGATGCCGTGTTCGCGAATCTTGCGGATGATCGCCATCAGCTCCTTGATGTCGGGGGCGGTCAGACCCGCGGCCGGTTCGTCGAGCAGCAGCAGTTGCGGATTCAGGCCGAGGGCCCGGCCAATTTCGAGCAGGCGCTGCTTGCCGTACGGAAGATTGCGCGCCTCTTCCCCGGCCAGGTCGGACAGTCCGACGAATTCGAGGATGGCGGCGGCACGTTCGCGCGCGCGCTTTTCTTCGCGCATGTAGCGCGGCGAATGCACCATCGTGTCGAATACGGTCGATTCGAAGGTGTGATGCAGGCCAACCAGCACGTTTTCGGTGGCCGTCATTTCGCCGAACAGCTGCACGTTCTGGAAGGTACGGGCCACGCCGCCCAGCGCGATCTGCGCCGGCGTGCGGCCGGAAATGGTGACGCCGTTGAAGGCGACCTTGCCGGCGGTCGGCTTGTAGATGCCGGTGAGCACGTTCATCATCGTGCTCTTGCCCGAACCGTTCGGGCCGATCAGGCCGTGCACGGTTTGACGGGCGACCGTCAAATCGACCTGGTTCAGGGCTTTCAGGCCGCCGAACTGCATCAGGATACTATCTACCTGCAGCAAGTTGCCAGCGGCGCCAGTATGCTTCGCGCCGGCAAACGGATCGCTGTGGGCCGCGACCACCAGCGCCGCATCGTGCACCGGGCCGCGCCCGACCAGCTGGCGGAAAAAGCCGACGATGCCGTCCTGCAGGTAATAGACGACGAACAGCGTCATCAGGCCGAAAATGGTCAGGCGCCAGTCGATCATGTTGTCCAGCTTGAACGAAATCCCGGCCAGCACCAGCGTCGCGACCACCGGCACGGCCACCTTGCGCAGCGTGGTGCGCTTGCGTGCCAGGGCAATGCCTGATCCGACCACGGCCAGCACGGCCGCCGCCACCGCGATCTTGCGGAACAGGTCGATGTCCGATAGCAGACTCGGCAACAGCACCACGATCAGCGCGCCGAGCAGGGCGCCGGAGCGCGTCTTGCGTCCGCCCATGATGACGGCCAGCAGGAACAGGATGGTCAGCTCGAAGTTGTAGGTGTTGGGCGAAATGTACTGCTCCGAATACGCATACAGGCTGCCGGCCAGCCCGGCAAAACCGGCGCTGATGACGAAGGCATACACTTTATAGCGGTACACCGACACACCCATGCAGTCGGACGCGATCGGGCTGTCGCGCAGCGCCTCGAAGGCCCGCCCCAGGTGCGATTTGAGCAGGCTGTGCACGACCAGCAGGGACAGCACCATGAAGATGGCGACCATGTAGTAGTACTGCACTTCGTTCAATTCATACGAGCCGAAATGCGGCTTGGTGATGGTGATGCCCATCGGTCCCTCGGTCAGCCAGCTCATCTCGTTGATGAGGATCTGGATGATGGTGCCGAACGCCAGTGTGACCATGGCCAGATAGGGACCGGTCACGCGCAGGGCGGGCAGGGCCAGGATCGCGCCGAACACGGCGGCAATCGCAATACTGGCCGGCAGGGCGAAATACCAGGCGAAGCCCATTTTCACGACCAGCACGCCGGTGACGTAGGAACCGACGCCGAACAGGCCGGCGTGGCCGAGCGACACCTGGCCGGTGTAGCCGACCACGATATCGAGGCCAAACAGCAGGATCGCGTAGATCAGGATGGTTTCGGCCAGGTGGATGTAATAGGGATTCGGCACCAGGGTCGGGAAGGCGAACAGCGCCACCAGGCCGATGACGCTGGCGACGGTGAGTTTCAGATTCAGTTTCACATTCATGGTCAGACTTTCTTGATCGCGGCTTTGCCGAACAGGCCGGACGGTTTGATCGCCAGCACCAGCAACAGCAAGACCAGGCCCGGCACTTCCTTGTAGCCGGTCGAAATGTAGTAGCCGGTCATGGTTTCGGCGACGCCCAGGATGACGCCGCCGACGATCGCGCCCACGCCCGAGGTCAGGCCGCCGATGATGGCCACCGCGAAGGCTTTCAGGCCCAGCGAAGCGCCCATGGTGGCGCTGGTCAGGGTCAGGGGTGCGATCAGGGCGCCGGCAAACGCCGCCGTGGCGGACGAGAGCGCGTACGAGAACGTGATGACCATGCGCGTGTTAATGCCCATCAGGCCGGCCGCATCGCGGTCGTTGGCCGTGGCCACGACGGCCTTGCCGTAGATCGATTTGCGGTTGAACAGTTCGACCGCCGCCATGATCAGCAGCGCGCCGACGATAACGGCAATCTGCATCGGCTGCACGTTGGCGCCGAGAATCTTGATCGGCGTGGCCGACAGCGGCGACGGGAACGGCAGCACGTCCTTGCCCCAGATATTTTCCGCGACATTTTTAAAGATGATGGCCAGCGCGATGGTCGACATGATCCAGCCGAATTCGGACTTGATCTTGATGGCAGGGCGCACGCCGATCCATTCGACGAACATGCCTTGCAGTGCGCCGAACACGACCACGATGGGGATCATGATCCAGTAGCTCATGTAAGGGCCGCCGTGGATGGTGCCGACCATCGACAGGCCCACCAGGGCGCCGAGCATCAGCGCTTCGCCCTGGCCGAAATTGAGTGTTCCCGAGGTGGCAAAGGTGAGTTGGTAGCCGAAGGCGACGACGGCGTAGATCATGCCAAGGGCGATGCCGGAGAAAACCAGCTGAAGAAGAATGTCCATGTAAATCCTTTCAAACAAAAGTGGAACGCGCTTTTGTTTGGCGTTGTTCGGGGCAGAAAAAAGGCTGGTCTTGACGCTTCAAGACCAGCCCGTTTGCTGTAATAGCCAGGTGTGGCGCGGCCTTACTTGGCGCCGGCTTCGACCGCCATCACGACGCGGCCGGCCTTGACTTCCCCGAAGTGGGTGTTGTCAAAGGTGATGGCTTCGTGGTCGGTCTTGCTGTACGGCTTGTTGTAGGTGGTGACGACGCCTTCGACCTTTTCGTTCAGGTTTTCCAGCGCGGCCAGCACTTTCGGGCCTTCGGTGCCGCCCGCCTGCTTGATGGCGGCCGCGAGCAGGTAGACCGAGTCGTACCCCTGGGCGGCCGAGACGGCCGACGGCATGCGCCCGCCTTGCGGGTTGTAGGCTTTGACGTAGGCATCGATGAAGGCCTTGCGTTTTGGCGTGTTGGCATCCTGGATGAAGGTTTGCGGCATGCGCGTGCCTTCGCCGTTCTTGCCGGCGTTGTCGATGAAGTTGGCCATGGCCAGCGTCCAGCTGCCGATGAGCGGCACTTTCCAGCCCAGTTTTTCCATGCCGTTGGCAATTTGTGCCAGTTCCGGGCCAATACCGTAAGTCAGCACGACTTCGGCGCCGGCCTGCTTGGCTTTCAGGAGTTGGGCCGTCATGTCGACGTCCTGCAAATTGTATTTTTCGACGACGACCGGTGTGATGCCTTTCGCGGTCAGCACTTTTTCCAGGTCGGCGCGACCGAGCTGGCCGTAGTTGGTCGAGTCGGCCAGGATCGCGACCTTCCTGAATTTGCGGCGGTCGACCGCTTCCTGGACGATCATCGCCGACTGGATCTGGTCGCTGGCAGAGTTGCGGAAGATGTAGTTTTCAGGCTGGGCGGCGAATTGCTGGGTGATGATGGAGCCGGTGGCGACATTGTTCATCACCGGGATTTTGGCTTGCTGGTAGAAGCGCTGGGAGGCCTGGGCCACGCCGGTATTGATGAAGCCGACGGTGGCGGCAACCTTGTCCTTGTTGATCAGTTCCTGGGCGATCTGCACGCCGCGTTCGTTCTTGGCTTCGTCGTCGCGCTCGATCAGTTCGATCTTGCGGCCCAGCACGCCACCCTTGGCGTTGATTTCGGCCGCGGCAAGGCGCACGCCGTCGCGCATCGAGGTACCCATCGGGGCCGAGCCGCCGGTGAATGGTCCGGAGACGCCGATCTTGATCGTGTCTGCAGCAGTTGCCGAGAACGACAAACCGAGTGCGATCACAGCGGCAATTGTTTTCAATTTCGTGTTCATGTGTCTCTGTCTCCGTAATGATTATTTTATGGCCGGGCAGTGCGGAACTCTGCCTTCGACGGATCATTGTAGGATGCCAAATATTTAACAGCAATCGAATGCTATGACGCGATGCAGCATGCGTATAAGGCGCCACAACGTCAGCGAGCCGTAAGCAAAACGGCGTATTGCCGCCCGTTACGGCACCTTGCACAAGACATGTGCCGCGATCCGACGCCACCACAGCAGTGTGGCAAGAAATGTGAAAATTCTGCACAAACCTTAAGAAAATGATCACCAACTGTCACATCTTTGGTATATTCGGTGGATATGAATTTCCTTTGGGCAATATTAAAGTGATTGATTGATAAGGATTATGATGAAAAACGTAAAGGTTCGAACCAGTCTTCTGGCAGTTTTACTGTTGTTCACCGCAATGCTCGTGGTGGGCGCCGCTTTGGGCATATTTGCCTTGCGCCAGGCCAAGCAGGCAATGGCTACGATGCACCAGGTCAGCATGCAGGTGATTACGATCAACGATGCCTACAAGGACACCACGCGCACGCGCTCGGCCTTGACGCGCGCTTATTCCACTGTCAAGGATGGTGGCAGCAAAGCCGACCGCGACTCTGCGTTGGGCAGCGCGAAGAAATCGTATCAGCGCACGCTGGACTTCATTACCAAATTCGAATCGGCGCCACTGTTCCAGGATCAGGATACCGTCCTGAGCAAAGGGCTGATCGACGCCGGGCAGGCCCAGTCGAAAGTGCTGGAACGTGCTGCCGCTGCTCTGGGCCAGGACGATACCGATACCTACACAGCCATCAACGTCAAGGAGCTCACGCCAACCGGCGCCGCGTTCTCGGCGCAGCTGGAGAAGTTCCAGAAGCAGGCCGACGCCCAGATGGGCGCCCTGCTGGCCACGGCCGAAAAAGAATTCACCGTGGTTGCCTGGCTGGTGGCCGTCGGCCTCGCGCTGGCACTGTGCCTGGTGGCAGGTGTGCACTTCATGCTGCGTGCGACCGTGCTGGTACCACTCGAGCGCGCCGTGGTCTTGCTGGACCAGGTGGCGCACGGCGACCTGACCGCGCGCATCGATGAATCCGGTGACAGCGAGGTCAACCGCTTGCTGATTGCCGTCGGCCGCATGCAACAGGATTTGCTGTCGACGGTGACACGTGTGCGCCATGGCGCCGAGGTCATCAACGTGGGCGCGAAGGAAATCGCGGCCGGCAATATGGAATTGTCGTCGCGCACCGAGACCCAGGCCAGCTCGCTGGAAGAGACGGCCGCGTCGATGGAAGAATTGACCAGCACCGTGCGCCAGAACTCGGAAAACGCCCAGCAGGCACGCACCCTGGTGGAAGGCGCGTCGAGCACGGCTGCGCAGGGCGGCGACGTGATGCAGAAGGTGGTCGTGACGATGAACGACATCAACGCGTCGTCGCGCAAGATCGTTGACATTACCAGCGTCATCGACGGCATCGCGTTCCAGACGAATATCCTGGCCTTGAATGCCGCGGTTGAAGCGGCACGCGCGGGCGAGCAGGGGCGCGGCTTTGCCGTGGTGGCCTCCGAGGTGCGCAACTTGGCGCAACGCTCGGCGGCAGCCGCCAAGGAAATCAAGGTACTGATCGATCACTCGGTCGACAATATCCGGCTCGGCACCGAGCTGGTCGAGCGCGCCGGCACCACGATGAATACACTGGTGGAGAATGTCCACCAGGTGACGCAGATCGTCGGCGAGATCGCCGTTGCCAGCCGCGAGCAAAGCGAAGGCATCGACCAGGTCAATATCGCGATCGTGCAGATGGACCAGGTGACCCAGCAGAATGCGGCGCTGGTCGAAGAAGCGGCAGCGGCTACCCAGTCGCTGCAGGAACAAGCGACCGAGCTGACCGCAACAGTGAGCGTGTTCAAAATCATCGATGGCCAGCCCGCCAACGCTGCGGCGCGGCCGGGCCGGCCGGCGCCGCAGCGGGTAGCGCTGGCCTGATCAGCGCATGTCGGTGACGAAATCGGCGCGCGCGCGGCGCACCTTTTTCATCTTGACCAGCCAGTCGCCTTCTTCGTCGCGGTAGCCGAACGGGACGATCAACACGCTGCGCAGCTGGCGTGCTCCCAGGCCCAGGATGGTATCGACCGCAGTCGGATCGAATCCTTCCATCGGCGTGGCGTCGACGCCCTCGAAGGCAGCCGCGATCAGCGCTGCGCCCAGCCCGATATACGCCTGGCGTGCAGCCGCTTCGTAATTGGCTTCTTTGCCGCGTGCCGCGACGATGCCCAGCAGGCGCTGGCGATACGCATCGAGTCCTTCATTGAATCCGCGCTCTTCAGTCATCAAGTCGTACATGGCGTTGACACGGTCGGCGGTGATGTCGTCCCAGGCGGCGAACACCAGCAAATGCGAGCAGTCAACCACTTGCTGCTGATCCCACGCGACGCTCTTGATCTGCGCGCGCAGGGCCGGGTTGGTGACCAGAATCAGCTCATACGGTTGCAGGCCGCTGGACGACGGCGTCAGGCGCACCGCTTCCAGGATGCGCTCGATCGTTTCGTCAGGAACTTGTTTGGCAGGATTGAATTTCTTGGTGGCGTAGCGCCAGTGCAGCTTGTCGATCAGGTCGGTCATTGGATACTTTAGAGGTGGTTGCAGGAAATCGGGCGGGACTGTTCAGCTCGCCGCACCTGCAAGTATCGCTCAGACGGAAAAACGGCGCAGGGCAGGTCCGAAAAACCTGCACTGCACCGTTCGGCCCATGCGCGACAAGGGCCGACTTTCGCGCTGGCCGATTACCTGCGGTGGTAACCGCCGCGTCCGCCCCAGCCACCGCGATGGCCGCCCCAGCCGCCGCGATGGCCCCAGCTATTGCCGAAATTGAAGCCCAGGCCGATCGAGATCGGCGGATACCAGTACGGATCGTACACATAAGGACTCGGCGCGTACACCGGCGTCGCTACATACACGGGCGCGGTGGCATACACCGGGGCTGGCGCATACGTCAACGGCGCACTGGTGACCGTGCCGGCCGTGCCTGACTCGGCAGCGACCGCGCCAGTACCGGGCGCCACGGGCGTTACCGAGACCACTTGCCAGCCGTTGGGATCGGTTTGACCGACCGCTCGGCTGCCGTAATAGGCCGGACCCGGTGGGGCCACGGCACAACCACCGAGTGCGGCGGCTGCAACAATAAGTAAAAGTTTTTTCATGACTGTTCTCCTGATAGCGTAATCATAAGAACTTTTGAAAACTTTTGCCGCGCGATTACAGATTATTACAAACACGGGCGCCACAGAAACGTAAATAGGAAACATTGCAGACTTACTCGCCGGGCGCGGCGCTCTGGGCCGGCTCCGGCTGCGTCGATGTGGCGCTGAACAAGCCGAGCGGCACCAGGTTCGCCATGCGCTGGTAGCCGGCATCGTTCGGATGCAAATGGTCGCCGCTGTCCCAGGCGGGCAGCAGGCGGGCGGGACGCGCGGGGTCGCGCAAGGCGGCGTCGAAGTCGATGATGCCGTCGAACCCGTCGCCGCTGCGAATCCAGCTGTTGACGCTGCGCCGGATCGTGTCGCGCGCTGCCGTGTAATACGGCGAACTTTCGAACGGCAGCAGCGTCGCGCCCCAGACCCTGATGCCGCGCGCACGCCCGCGGGCCACCAGCTGGCGGTAGCCGTCGATCAGGCTGGCCGCGCTGGCAGAATGGTAGCTGATGTCGTTAATGCCGATCAGGACGATCACGGCGCGCACGCCGGGTGTGGACAGCACGTCGCGTTCATAGCGCTCCAGTCCGGCGCGGCCGGCCAGCAGCCCGCTGGGCTCGGTGGTGAGCAGCTGGTTGGCGCTGATGCCGCGGTTGACCACGCCGGCGCCCACGCTGTGCAGGCGCTGGGCCAGCAAGTCGGGCCAGCGCCGGTTGGCATTGGGCGTGCTTTTCAGGCCATCGGTAATCGAGTCGCCGAAGGCCACCACGACTGGCGCGGCCAGGTCGAGGTCGACCCCGGCCAGGAACGGCCAGGCGCCAATGGTCGCCTTGATGGGGAGCGCCGGCGAGCCGGTGAAATCGCCCGGCGTGGACACGTAGCCGGTCTGGAAGGCGCTTTCGTGGATGGTGGTGGCGCCGCTGGCGCCGGGCAGGAACAGGCTGACGGTCAGGTCGGCCAGTGCCGGCACGTTCAGCACGACGCCATCGGAGACGGCGCGGGCGCCGGCAGGAATGATGATGCTGCGCGCGCCGCCGAAGGTGAGTACGCGGTCGGTGTCGGCCGCCACCACCGCGCCGCTCGCGCGCAGGCCGATATGGGCGCTGCCGATGCGCAGCGGCGTGCTGCCCATTTCATTTGAGAGGCGGATGCGTACGCGGCTGCCGCCGTTGCTGGTGTGGACGATCAGGCGCAGCGTCTGGTCGGTGAGGCTTAGCAGGCGCGCCGCTGGCGGCGGGCCGGCCGGCGCCGCACCCCAGGTGCCGCTCCAGACGGGCGCCTGGCCTTGCGCCTGCAGCACGGCCAGGCCCAGTGTCAGGGCGAAACAACAGCGCCGGATCAGGTTGATCACTGCCGCCTCCGATGGGAAAAAACACACCATCGAATCTAGGAGTCGATAAAACGCCTTGCAAGCGCGCACGAAGCCTGTGATTGCGCCAGATCTAGCGCCTGGCGAATCAACTTTCCGGAAGGATCGTCAGCAGTGCGTCGAGTCCGCTGAAGTTGAGCGCAACGCTGGCATGCGCGCGCACTACCGGCTTGGCGCGAAATGCCACAGACAGGCCGGCAATCGCCATCATTTGCAGGTCGTTGGCACCGTCGCCCATGACGATCGCCTGCTGCGGAGTAATGCCCAGTTCGGCGCAGACGCGCTCGACCGTGTGCTTCTTTTCAAGCGCGTCGACGATGCCGCCCAGCACCTTGCCGGTCAGCTTGCCCTCGCGCACTTCCAGCACGTTCGCGTGCGCGTAGTCCAGGCCCAGTCGCTGTTGCAGGCGTTCCGTAAAAAAGGTGAAGCCGCCGGACACCAGCAAGGTTTTCAGGCCCGCTGCCTTGACCCCGGCCAGCATGGTTTCCGCGCCAGGCGACAGGCGCAGGCGCTCGTCATACACGCGCTCGAGGGCGGACGCATCCAATCCTTCGAGCAGCGCCACGCGTTTCGTGAGGCTGGCGCCAAAATCGAGTTCGCCGCGCATCGCCGCTTCGGTGATCTCGGACACCTGCGTCTTCAGGCCCTGCATGTCGGCTATCTCGTCGATGCACTCGATGGTGATCAGCGTCGAATCCATGTCCATCGCCACCAGTTTGAAATCGGCCAGAGTGCGCCCGGCAGCGATGAAGGTCGCATCCACGCCGGCCGGAAATGCCGCCAGCGAGACGGCTGCCCGCACGCGTTCGCCCGCTTCGACGTCCTCGAAGCGCATCGCATGCGCGCCGATGGTGAACGCGCGCGCCGGATCGGCGATGGCGCCGATGTGCGCCAACTGGTCCAGCGGCCCCTGCAAAATCAAATGCATTTTCATAGATCTTGTCCCAACTCAGCCTGCCAATAATTGCTTGATTGCTTGTTTCACCTGCAGCACGCGCGCCGCCAGGTCCGGCATTGGCACCGTGATGCGCAGCTTGTCCTGGCCGGCCAGCTTGATGTGGCGGTTCTTCTGGATCAGCATGACGATGCGCAGCGGATCGAGCGGCGGATTGACCATGAACTGCAGGTTGGCCGCCTCCGAATGGGCGTCGATCTTGACGATGCCCACCGCCTTGGCGGCAATGCGCAGGCGGTGCGTTTCGATCAGCGCTTTCACCGGCTCGGGCAGCTTGCCAAATCTGTCGATCAGCTCTTCCTGCATGTCGTCGACCTTGTCCTGGCTCTGGCAATTGGCCATGCGTTTATAAATCGACAGGCGTTCGTTGACATCGCCGCAAAAGTCGGCCGGCAGCAGCGCCGGCACGTGCAGGTTGATTTCGGTGGTCGAGGCCAGCGGCGCCGACAGATCGGGTTCCTTGCCGGCCTTCAAAGAGCGGATCGCTTCATTGAGCATGTCGGAATACATCTGGAAGCCGATTTCGATCATCTCGCCCGACTGGTTTTCGCCCAGCACTTCACCGGCGCCGCGAATTTCCAGGTCGTGCATGGCCAGGTAAAAGCCACTGCCCAGTTCTTCCATTTGCTGGATCGCGTCGAGCCGGCGCTGCGCCTGCTTGGTGAGATTGAGCACGTCGGTGACCAGCAAATACGCATACGCCTGGTGGTGCGACCGGCCCACGCGCCCGCGCAGCTGGTGCAATTGCGCCAGGCCGAACTTGTCGGCGCGGTGCATGATGATGGTGTTCGCGGTCGGCACGTCGATGCCGGTTTCGATGATGGTGGTGCACAGCAGGATATTGAAACGCTGGGCCACGAAATCACGCATGACGCGTTCCAGGTCGCGCTCGTGCATCTGACCGTGCGCCACGCCGATGCGCGCTTCCGGCAGCAGTTCGGTCAGCATGGCCATGCGGTTTTCAATGGTTTCCACTTCGTTGTGCAGGAAGTAGATCTGGCCGCCCCGTTTCAGTTCGCGCAGACAGGCTTCGCGGATGATCGAGCCGTCTTCGCTGCGGACAAAAGTCTTGATCGCCAGGCGCTTTTGTGGCGCGGTGGCGATGATCGAAAAGTCGCGCAGCCCCTCCAGCGCCATGCCCAGCGTGCGCGGGATCGGCGTGGCCGTCAGCGTCAGCACGTCGACCTCCGCGCGCAGGGATTTGAGGGCTTCCTTCTGGCGCACGCCGAAGCGGTGTTCTTCGTCGATGATGACCAGGCCCAGGCGCTCGAACTTGACGTCGGGCGAGAGCAATTTGTGGGTGCCGATGACGATGTCGAGGGTGCCGTCGGCCATGCCCTTGATGGCAGTGGTGATTTCCTTGCCGGTCCGGAAGCGCGACAGTTCCGCGATGCGCACCGGCCAGTCGGCGAAGCGGTCGGCAAAGGTTTGCGCGTGCTGCTCGGCCAGCAGGGTGGTGGGCGCCAGAATCGCCACCTGTTTGCCACCCATGACGGCGATGAAGGCGGCGCGCAGGGCGACTTCGGTCTTGCCGAAGCCGACGTCGCCGCACACCAGCCGGTCCATCGGGCGGCCCGAGGTCATGTCCTTGATAACGTTGGTGATGGCCTCGGCCTGGTCGGGCGTTTCGTCGAAGCCGAAGCTGTCAGCAAAGTTCTGGTAGTCGATCGCCGAGTATTCGAAGGCGTGGCCCTGGCGCAGCGCGCGCCGGGCGTACAGATTCAATAGTTCGGCGGCGGTGTCGCGCACCTGTTCGGCGGCCTTTCGTTTGGCCTTGTCCCAGTGGCCGGAACCGAGCGCGTGCAACGGCGCGTCTTCCGGCGAAGCGCCCGAGTAGCGCGCGATGACGTGCAACTGCGACACCGGCACATACAGCTTGCTTTCCTTGGCGTAGTCGAGCTGCAGAAATTCGGTTTCGCCTTCACCCAGGTCCATGCTGGTCAGGCCCATGTAGCGCCCGATGCCGTGGTTGATGTGGACCACCGGGTCGCCGATTTTCAGCTCGGACAGGTCGCGCACCATCGACTCGACCTGGGTGACGCCTTCCTGCTTCTTCTTGCCGACGCGCCGTCCGGAGCCGGCATACAGCTCGGTCTCGGTGAGGAACACCAGCCGGCCCGTGCTGGTCTCGGCCAGTTCGAAGCCGGCCTGCAGCGGCGCCACGCCCAGCGCAAGTTTTGCGTCGCTGGCAATGAAACCGGCGTAGCCTTCGACCGGGGTGACGTCAAGCTTGTATTCGGCAAAATACTGTTGCAGCGTTTCGCGGCGGCCGTTCGATTCGGCGCAGATCATCACGCGTGTGTCGGTTTGGAGCAGGTATGCGCGCAGGTTCACCAGCGGATCGTCGGCGCGGCGGTTCACGGCGATGTTCGGGATCGGTGCAGACAGCTCGGACGCTTCGCCGCCGTGATCCTTGCCGATGATCCAGCGTCCGTGCGATTTCGCACCTGTAAAGAACTGCTCGGCGTCGAGAAACAGTTCATTTGGCGGCAGCAGCGGGCGGTCGCGGTCGCTTTTCAGGAATTTGTAGCGCGATTCGGTATCCAGCCAGAAGCGCTGGATGGCCGCATCGATGTCGCCGACCAGGGCCAGGCCCGCGTTGTCGGGCAGGTAGTCGAACAGCGTGGAGGTCTCTTCGAAGAACAAGGGCAAGTAGTATTCAATCCCGGCCGAGGCAATCCCGCTGCCGATGTCTTTATAGACTACCGAGCGGCTCGGGTCACCCTCGAAGCGTTCGCGCCAGCGCTTCCTGAAACTGGTGCGGGCCGGCTCATCCATCGGAAATTCGCGCCCCGGCAGCAGGCGCACGTCGCGCACCGGGTACAGCGAGCGCTGGGTGTCGGCGTCGAAGGTGCGGATGGTTTCGATTTCGTCGCCGAACAGGTCGAGCCGGTAGGGCAGGACGGACCCCATCGGGAACAGGTCGATCAGGCCGCCGCGCACCGAATATTCGCCGGGCGACATCACCTGCGACACGTGGGTGTAACCGGCCAGCGTCAGTTGGGCCTTGAGTTTCGCTTCGTCGAGCTTTTCGCCCTGCTTGAAGAAGAAGGTGTAGGCGGCCAAAAACGAGGGCGGCGCCAGCCGCACCAGGGCCGTGGTGGCCGGGACCAGCAGGACGTCGCAGGCGCCGTTGCGGATTTCGTGCAGGGTGGCCAGGCGCGCCGAGACCAGGTCCTGGTGCGGCGAGAAGGCGTCGTACGGCAGCGTTTCCCAGTCGGGCAGCAGGTGGCAGGACAGCTGACCCTCGGCGAACCACGGGATCTCGTCAAGCAGGCGCTGGCCGTCGCTGGCGTTGGCAACGATCACGGTGAGCATCTGCTGGCTGGCTTTCAGGCCCAGGGCGGCGACGGCCAATGCATACGCGTCAGCTGAGCCGTACAGCGCGGGGAGGGCGAAACGGTTGCCGGGTTTGGGGAGTGCTTTGGCGAGATCGAAGGGCATGCAGAGGGGAAATCAGTGGGCTTGGGAGGTGGGTGATTATAGACGATTGGCCACCCCAAACGGCACGTGCACCATCGGAATGGTCCCCCCGGGCGCAGCTTGCAGGTGCGTTAGCTGGTCATCGAAAAAAATATGCGGCTTGAACACCGATAGCACGCGGCTCTTCTCCATCCCGCCCAGAAAGAAGGTCTCGTCGGCCGACACGCCCCAGCTTTTCAGGGTGGTGACCACGCGCTCATGCGAGGGCGCGCTGCGCGCCGTGATGATGGCGATGCGCACGATCTTGCGGTAGGCCGGATCGGCATCCTGCGCCGCCTGCTCCATCTTTTGCATCACGGCCAGCTTCTGGAACATTCCGGCCAGCGGCCCCGGTTGATGGGGGCGGGCCATGTGCAGGGTTTCGTGCGCGTGGAATTCGCCCAGGCCGTTCGCCTTGAAGATGGTTTCCGATTCGTCGTCGGCCAGCACGCCGTCGAAGTCGAAGGCGACGCGCAGTTCGATATCGTCGTCTTCATCCGAAATCTTGGAGGGCAAGACCAGCCCGGCCGGATAGCCAGCCGCGATCGCGCCGCGCACATCGTCCGAATTGGCCGACAGGAACAGCGCCGTATTGAACGCGGGCAAATAGGTGAACGGCGACTTGCCGGTCATGAATGCGGCGCGCGAAATATCCAGGCCGTAATGGGCGATCGAGCGCATCACGCGCAGGCCCGTTTCCGGCGAATTGCGCGAGAACAGCACCACTTCGACCGGCATCTGCTCCGGGAAGCAGCGGTTGATGGCAAGGAAGCGCCGAATGAAGGGGAAGGCGACGCCGCGCGGCAGGATTGCGTCGATATGCGCCTCCTGGTAAGCGCGGTATCCGTCGGCACCCTGGTCGAGATACACCTGGTGCGATTCGGACAGGTCGAACAGCGCGCTGGACGAGACGCCGATCACCAGTTTGTCGCCAATATCGAAGGCCATTATGCGTCCCGGGGTTGGAGTTGATCGAAGCAGCGCCACAGCGACGTGTCCAGGCCGGCCAGCGCGGCCTCGCGCGCGAATACGCCGCCGTCGACCAACATGCGCAGCTTGGCCATGCGATCGCCGAGCGCCAGCGCCAGCCCGAGCGGCGTGGCGCGCGGCGTGGCGATGGCGCTGACCACGGGCGCGGGGAAATTCCATTCGGCCGCAATGGTCGAGGACAGCGCGCGTGCCTGCTCCAGCAGGCTGGCGCAGAAGGCGGGCGAATCGGGCAGGGTGGCGGCGGACAAGGCGCGGCCCCCGGCCGGCATGATGCGATCGATCACGCGAAACGCCACGATCAGGCCGATATTGTGCATCAGGCCCGCCAGGTAGGCGTCGAAGGCGTTCGCGTCCAGGCCGCCGGCGAGGATGCTGGCGGCCAGTGCGCATTGTTCGGACTGGGTCCACACCAGCGGCGCCACCTGGCGTGCGAAGCGGCCCGACTGGATCCCAATCACGGGCCGGAACGCGACCCGGGCGAGCAACATGCGCAGGCCGTTCAGCCCTAGCAGCATGACCGCGCTTTCGATGGTTTTCACCGGCGTGGCGGGCCGGTAATAGGGGCTATTCGCCTCGCGGATCACTTCGGCCACCAGCACCACATCCTGGGCCACCTGGCGCGCCAGGTCGGCGCCGGACAGGGTGTCGTCGCGCAGGCTGGCCAGCAGTTGTGGAATCACGGCCGGCACGCGCGGTACCAGGCCAGCGGCACTGTACGGATGCTGCACCAGGCGCGCCATTTCATCGAGGATGGCTCGTTCCAGGGCGGCGCTGCCCTCGCCCTGCGCGCCATCGGCCAGCAGGGCATAGAAATGGCGGTCGATCAGCGCCGCGTGCAGCGGGGCCGGCACAGCGCCACTGCTGACGATCACTGGCTCAGCGTCGAGCGCGTCGGTGAGTACCGGCACGGGCGGGCGCACCGTTGGCGCGCCGGCGATCAGGCGTTTCAGCCATCCGATCATCGCTCACCCTGGGGCTCGGGCAGCGCCAGTTCACCAGACGGCGGGCGCGGCGGGGCGGCCGGCACCGGTGGCAGGTTCGGGTCGGCTTGCGCTGGCGCAGACGCAGGCGCAGCTTCCGGCTCCGGCGGCGGACCGAGGTCGATATCGATGACGCTCATGCCGGGCAGTTCGGCGAACTCGGTGAAGACCCAGTCGCCGGTAGCGTTGCTCACGCCTTCGGGCGCTTCGCGTGTCGTTTCCGGGCGCTTGGCCAGGGCCACGCGCATGTAGTCGATCCAGATCGGCATGGCCAGGGTGGCGCCAAATTCGCGGCCACCGAGCGACTTCGGATCGTCGTAGCCCATCCAGGCCACGGCCACGACATTGCCGGCATAGCCCGCGAACCAGCCGTCGACGGCGTCGCTGGTGGTGCCGGTCTTGCCGGCCAAATCCTTGCGCCCCAGCTGCTTGGTCGCGCCGGCGCCGGTGCCGTAGCGGGCCACGTCGCGCAGCATCGAATCGGTGACGAAGGCGTTGCGCGGATCGAGCACGCGGTCCTCGTCGTGGTGCGGCTCGTCCGCTTTCGCCTGCGACAGCACCGAGCCGGCGGCGTCTTCGATGCGGGCGATCAGGTAGGGCGCGATCTTGTAGCCGCCGTTGGCAAACACGGCGTAGGCGCCGGCCATTTGCAGCGGCGTGACCGCGCCCGTGCCCAGCGCCAGCGTGTAGTTCTTGGGCTGGCGCGCACCCTCGAAGCCGAATTTTTGCAGCCAGTCGTGCGCATACGGCACCGAGACGGCGCGCAGCAGGCGCACCGACGCAACGTTCTTCGATTCGGCCAGCGCGCGCCGCATCGAGATGGGGCCATCGAATTTGTGGTCGTCGTTCTGCGGCGACCAGGTGGCGCCGGCGTTCTCGCCCACCATGTCGAGCGGGGCGTCCATGATCATCGTGGCCGGCGTGAAGCCTTTTTGAATCGCCGACGAATAGATGAACGGCTTGACGGCCGACCCGGGCTGGCGCAAGGCCTGCGTCACGTGGTTGAACTTTTGCAGGTTGTAGTCGAAGCCTCCCACCATGGCGTGGTAGGCGCCGCTGTCCGCATCGACAGCCACGAAGGCGGCGGCCACCTGCGGCACCTGGGTCACGCTCCAGGCGCCTTTGCCTTCACGCAGATTTTCGCGCGATACGCGGATCACCGCGCCCGGGACGATGCGCACGCTGTCCTTTGCCGTCGGCGCCAGGGCGCCGGCGACGAACTTCAGGCCGACGCCGGTGATTTCAACGCGGTCGTGGTCGAGCGTGTCGGCGATCACCGATTTGCTTGACGCCGAGATCACCACGGCCGCAATCAGGCCATCGCTGGACGGGCGCTTTTGCAGGATGTCGTCGATGGCGTCATCGCGTTCCTGCTGGTTAGCTGGTAAATCGATGATCGCTTCCGGGCCGCGGTAGCCGTGGCGCTGGTCGTAGGCCAACACATTCTTGCGTACCGACGCATACGCCGCATTCTGCTCGTCCTTCAGGATGGTGGTGGTGACGACGATGCCCTTGGTATAGGCCTCGTCCTTGTACTGCGCGACCACGGCCTGGCGCGCCAGTTCGGCCACGTATTCGGCGTGCACCTCGTATTCCTGGCGCCGCATCGACACGCGCAGCGGTTCGACCATGGCCTGGTCGTACTGGGCTGGCGTGATGTAGCGCAGGTCGCGCATCATGCCCAGCACGAGGTGCTGGCGTTCGCGCGCGCGCTTCGGGTTGGTGACCGGATTGTGGCGCGCCGGGTTTTGCGGCAGGCCGGCCAGCATCGCCATTTCGGCGATCGACAACTGGTCGAGCGATTTGTTGAAATAGGTCCTGGCGGCGCTGGCGAAGCCGTACGAGCGCTGGCCCAGATACATCTGGTTCATGTACAGCTCGAGGATCTGGTCTTTGGTCAGTGCGTCTTCGATTTTATAGGTCAGCACCACTTCATTGAGTTTGCGCGACAGGATTTTCTCCCTGGTGAGGAAGAAGTTGCGCGCCACCTGCATGGTGATGGTGGAGCCGCCCTGGCGAAAGCCGCCGCGCAGGTTCGATTTGGCGGCGCCGGCCACGCGTACCCAGTCGATGCCGCCGTGTTCGTAGAAGCGTTTGTCTTCGATGGCCAGCAGCGCTTTTTTCATCAGGTCCGGGACCTTGGCGATGGGGATGAAGTCACGGTGCTCTTCGCCGAATTCGCCGATCAGGAACTTGTCGGCCGTGTAAATACGCAGCGGGATCTTGGGTTTGTAATCGAGGACCGCGTCGATGGCCGGCACGTTGGGGACGATGGCATACATGAACCAGATCGCAGCGCCGGCAATCGCCAGCACGATCGTGGCCAGGAACATCAGGAGGATCGCCTTAACGCTGCCACGCTGGCGGCGGGGTGGGTTCGACAAATGAGAGCTCAAAACGGGTCTTTCAGGAGTGTCGGTCGTTCCGGTAGCGACGGCCGCGTCAGCAAATTATAATCGACGGGCCCGCGCAAGCTTTCCAAGCCGCGCGCCATGTGCGATAGTCCCGCGATCCATTCTTCCTCCATCCGTCCAGGAACACCATGCCTTACGACCCGCGCCGACCCGTTTTCAAACCCTATATTCCGGCCGACGCCGTCCTGCCCGAGTTCACCTTGCGGGCGCTGCTCATGGGCGTGGTGCTGGGGATGGTATTCGGCGCCTCCTCGCTGTACCTGGTGCTGAAGGTCGGCCTGACCGTCAGCGCGTCGATTCCGGTGGCGGTGATTGCCATCACGCTGTTCGGGCTGGTGAAAAAGGCCGGGGGGCGCGATTCGAGCATCCTGGAAAACAGCATCACCCAGACTGCCGGTTCGGCCGGCGAGTCGCTCGCCTTCGGCCTGGGCGTGACCATGCCGGCCATTTTGATCCTCGGCTTCGACCTGGAGATTTCGCGCGTCATGCTGGTTGGCGTGCTGGGCGGCCTGCTCGGCATTTTGATGATGATTCCGATGCGCCGCACGATGATTGTCGACCAGCACCACGAACTGAAGTACCCGGAAGGCACCGCCTGCGCCGAGGTACTCAAGGCCGCCGCCACCGAACCCTCGCGCGCCGCTGCCGGCGAAGTGCGCATCGAAGGCTCGCACGAGGCGAAGCTGGCGAAACGGCGCGCGCAAATCATTTTTGGTGGTTTTGGCCTGGGCCTGTTGTACAAGGTGGCGAGCATTTCGCTCAAGGGCTGGAAGGACACGTCCAACTTCGAGTTTGGCGCGCCCTTGAAAGCCGGCTCGGTGGGCGCCGAGATTTCACCCGAACTGCTGGGCGTCGGCTACATCATCGGCCCGCGCATTGCCTTCACCATGGCGGCCGGCGGCGTTCTGTCCTACCTGCTGCTGATCCCGATGATCAAATTTTTCGGCGACGCGCTGACGGTCCCGGTGGCGCCCGGCACCATGCTGATCAAGGACATGACGCCCAACGATATCCGCAGCGCCTATGTGCTGTACATCGGCGCCGGCGCGGTGGCGGCGGGCGGCCTGATTTCGCTGGCGCGTGCGCTGCCGACCATCTGGAACGGCCTGAAAGGCGGCCTGGCCGGCGTCCTGTCCAGCCGCGCGGCACCGCTGGCGGCTGGCCTGCGCACCGACCAGGACATTCCGATCAAATGGGTGGTCATCGGCTGCCTGGCCATTATCGCCGTGATTTCCTTCGCCACGCCGCTGCACATGAATTTCCTCGGTGCGCTGTTGATCCTGGTATTCGGCTTTTTGTTTTCCACCGTGTCCTCGCGCCTGACCGGTGAAGTGGGTTCGTCGTCGAACCCGATTTCCGGCATGGCGGTGGCGACCTTGCTGTTCACCTGCCTGATTTTCCTGGCCATGGGCTGGACCGGCGGCCAGTATTACGTCACGGCGCTGTCGGTCGGCGCCATCGTCTGCATTGCGGCCAGCAACGCCGGCACCACCTCGCAGGATTTGAAGACCGGCTACCTGGTCGGCTCCACGCCGCGTTACCAGCAGTACGCCATTCTGGCCGGCGCGCTCGCGTCGGCGCTGATCCTCGGCCCGATCCTGCTGAAACTGAACGATGCCGGCACCGTGTACGTGCCGGCCGCGCAGGTGGCCCCCGGCCTGACCGTCGACGCCACCAAACTGACGGCAACGGGGCAGTTGCAAGGCCCGCAGGCGGCCAGCGACCATAACACTTATAAGGTCTGGCACAAGACCGACACGGTGGGCGGTCCGGCCGGCAAATACTTCGTGGCGCCGGACGGCACGCTGGCCTACCTGGTCGACCCGGGCATCAACGGCCAGCACAGCACGCGGCCGGACGGCTCCGAGGTCAAGAAATACGATGCGCCGAAAGCCGTGCTGATGTCCTACATCATCAAGGGCATCCTGGATCAGCAGCTGCCATGGACCCTGGTGCTGTTTGGCGTGATGATTGCCGTCGTGCTGGAGATGGCGGGGATCGGGGCGCTGACATTTTCGGTTGGCGTCTACCTGCCGCTGGTGTCGACGCTGCCGATTGCCGTCGGCGGCGCAATCCGCTGGCTGGTCGACCGCCGCAACAATCAGTTGCCGCAGTACGCCAGCCTGAACGACGAAGAGCGTCAGGCCGCGGGCGACCGCAGCTCGGGAACCTTGCTGGCGTCGGGCTACATTGCCGGTGGCGCGCTGGCCGGCATCGTCATCGCCATCACGGCGGGTGTGCTGACCGATTTCGACAGCAAACTGAGCAAGTGGGCGGAAGCGGCCAACCCGTTTTTCGCGGGCGCTTCGTCGGACTGGCTATCCCTGATCCCTTACGCGGGGATCATGTTCCTGTTGTACTGGGTGGGACGCGAGAAGCCGCAACGCTAGCGCGCAGTTTTCCGGACCGGCAAATCAGGCGCGTTCGGGCTGATACTGTGCCGTTTCATCCAGGGCCGGCGCATCGGTTGCAGCGGAGTTGACGGGTTGATGTGCGAAGAGGACCGCTTCAGTGCGATCGAGCAGCCAGGGCAGAGCGGGTTGCTGCGCCATCTTCTGCGCGATGGCGCCGCAGGCCTGGTCGACAGCGTGGGAGTCGAGCAAGTGCGCCAGTTGTTGTTGCATGCGCCTGACGGACAGGCGCTTTGCCAGCAGCACGTCGGCCACACCCAATCGTTTGGCACGCAGACCGTTGTCAAACTGGTCGTAGGCGAATGGCACGATCAGTTGAGGGATTCCAGCACGAAAGGCATCGGCAGTGGTGCCGATGCCACCGTGGTGCACCAGCGCTGCCGCGCGCGGCAGCAAGGCGCTGAAAGGCACATGGGCTTGCCACATGACGCTCGCTGGCAAGCGCTCGGGGACTTGCGCCACATGGGGCGTGACAAACAGCCCACGCCGCCCGAGCCGCTGCAATGTTTTCAACGCAGTGTTGAAATAGCGCGCGGCGTGCTGGTGCCCTGTGCCAGGCGTGAACACAATCGGTGCGGCGCCGTTCGCCAGAAACTGCGCCAGCTCGGGTGAGAAGGGCGCTTGGCCGGTCAGCGCGGTGCTGACAAAATCACCTGCAGCGAACGCTGTCGGCCAATCAGGCTGAGCCGACGCGTACCAGGCGGGAAACAATCCCAGCGCAGCGTCGGGCGCCGTGAAGATGTGTTCAAAGAAATGCGGCACCGTGGGCAGACTGTGTTGACGACGCGCGGCATTCAGGCCAGGCAAGGTGAGCGGATCGATCAAGGTTTTGTGGATCAGTTTCCACAGCCCCTGGCGCCAACTGGTGGGCATCCATGCGGGTATGCGCAAGGAGCCCGCGGCCAGCATGTCATGACTGCTGCACAGATTGGCCGGGGCGAGGCAGGCACAAACAATCCGCAAATCCGGGCGCGCCGAGCGTGCCAGCGCAGCCATGGGAACCATCAGCGGGTGGGCCAGGACCACGCAGGATTGATCGGCCGGCAAGGATTGCACGATGTGGCGGATGGCATGTAGGTGGGGCAACAGCCCATTCCAGAGCACGCCCCAACCCTTGCGTTCGTCCCAAAGGTCGGGGTCATTCAACAGCGCTTGCCATTCGTCATGCGTGCCAAAGGTTTGGCAAGGAAGGCCTGCGGCCAGCACGATGGCCTCGTGAAAAGCTGGCACCAGCAGCAACACGCGAAGGCCGCGTTCCAGCAGGCCCTGGCCCAGCGTGATGAAGGGAAATATGTCGCCACCGGTTCCCGTGCTGGCGAGGATGACGAGCGGACTTGACGTTTGCGTGCATGCGCCACTTGGCTTCGGCTGAAACATGACCGGCTGTGTCATCGGCATTCCCCTATAGAAATTTGCCTAAATAGTAAGGAATCGAGCACAAGAGTTCAATAACTATTTTTGTACGTCCACGCGCTCAGGTATCGGTGGCGCATCCGGCGCTGTTACGCTTATGCCATTGAGAAAAAGGTCGACCAGATGCCTGATACGCGATGTCGATGAACGGTCATGTTCGATTGCGATGGAAATGGCAGTGACCACGTAAATGAAATCCTCGTAAGTGACATCGCGGCGGATGGTGCCTGCGTCCTGTCCACGCTGAAGCAGCCGGTGTCCTTCCGCGGTGATCGCAGTGCATCCAGGCGTCCCGCATTGGATCACCGTCCCGATCGAAGCAGCAAGGCTCTGATAAGCGCTCGTGTTGCTTGCAAGCTCCTCAAGATAAGCGCGTACCGCCTCGGCTGGCGTGTGATCCGGGTCGCGCGCACGGCTGCTCTGCGCCAGCGACAGGAAACGTTCATTACTGGTAGCGGCCAACAGTGCCTCACGCGTGGGAAAGCGACGATACAGCGTACCGATACCGACGCCTGCGCGCTTGGCAACTTCCTCCAGCGGCACATCCGCGCCTTTTTCAAGGAAAAGCGCTTCGGCGGCAGACAGGATCAGTTCGCGGTTTTTCTGCGCGTCAGCCCGCAGGGCAGTTGCATCACTCAATTTTTTCTCTTTCGCTTGCTAAGTGGAGGTTGCCTCCGTATCATAAGTGAAGCAAACCTCCACTTATTCAAAGGGTATCAGAAAATGACCAAACGTTTCGAAAACAAAGTCGTGGTGATCACGGGGGGCAGCGACGGCATCGGCCTGGCAACGGCGAAACTGTTCGCCATCGAAGGTGCGCATGTGTACATCACCGGGCGCCGGCAAGAATTACTCGCCGAGGCCGTGCAAGAGATCGGCCACGGGGCGGTCGGCGTGCAAGGCGACGTCGCCAACGCTGCCGACGTTGCCCGGCTATACGAACGGATCGAACGCGAGCACCAAAAGGTCGATGTGGTGTTCGCCAATGCGGGCAGGTACGAGGTCGTGCCTCTCGCTCAGATCGACGATGCGCATTTCGACGCGATCTTCGATGTCAACGTAAAAGGCATGGTGTTCACTGTGCAGAAAGCCCTGCCGCTGATGGCTGCGGGAAGTGCCGTCGTGCTCAACGGCTCCATCGCTGGCAGCAAAGGCTTGCCGGGCCAGTCGCTGTATAACGCCAGCAAGGCAGCGGTACGCTCGTTCGCCCGAAGCTGGACGAATGACCTGAAGGAGCGCGGCATCCGCGTAAACGTGGTCTCGCCTGGTGGGACGGAAACACGTTTGATCCGCAGCTACCTCGACGCGCAACCGGAAGTCGAAGAGGCGCTCAATAAAAGCGTTCCGCTTGGGCGCCTGGCGGAACCGAACGAGGTGGCACGAGCGGTCCTCTTCCTGGCATCAAGTGAAAGTAGCTTTGTCGCTGGACATGAACTTTTTGTCGATGGCGGTGTCGCCGCGGTTTAGGGGGAGGGGGGAGTGCGACCAAGCGGCCTCAATTCGCCCGGCATGTCGTACTTAGCGGAAGATGGGATCCCAGCCGCTTGCTGGCGAAATGATGCTGTCCCTGGCGATACTGCGCTCCGTCGAGGAAAAATTCGCGCAAAATACCTTGGCGTTGGTCGCAATATTCGTTTCTTCGGTGGTAGCGGGACGCACCGCTTCCTTACTTTTTGAAACCAATACGGTCTGATGATTATCTGGATAGCAGATGCCGACCCCGGTGATTGACGGGCTCAGTAAACGCAGATACCACGGAATAATCTGGGCGAGCGCGTGGCGCGCTGCTTGTATGCCGTCGACGATTTCGCCGTAGCTGAGATTTTCGCCAGACAGCTTCGGCACCAGATAAAACGCCACGCTCAGCGATCCTTTTTTCTTATTGGTCAGGAACTCGGCGCGATCATTGTAGATATCTTGACTTAGCGGAACGGTGATAAAACCGGACGGCGATATGGTCAGTTTTTCGAAGGTCGTTTCGCCGCGCAGCGAGATGTCCAGGTCGGGAATCGGTGCATGGGTCGTGGCAGACGTTACCTTGATTAAAAGTTGCACCCGCCCATTGCTGACGCTGGAAACTTTGTTCAGTATTTCATAAGCCGTCTGGTAAGGCATGATCGCAGGATCTCTCACGCCGGTGATCTGCACGCTCTGCACAGGCACTTCCGTCTCTGGCGTTTGGCCCCATGCCGGGGGCAGCAACACCATCGATAGCGTCGCGTACAGCGCAAGTTTTGCGTTGACATGCAAGAGACTGCAGATTCTTGTAGCGTGGTTCATTCTTGCTCCTGGGGCATTGTTGAAAAATGGGATTCTCTGGTCCAAAACAACGGCAACATGCCTGTTAGCTCTCCAGCACCTTGCTCGAAGCACCGAACATTAAACTTTTAGTTGCTCTCTTCTTGGTATTAAATGGTAGGCGATTTGGTAAATTAATGCACCTGTCCCAGGGCGGAGAGGCCAACAGGCCGGCACCAGCGTTGCGTGGGAGGGTGCAGTGCGTTTTATTATCTTAAAGGAGTTGCCAAGATGAAAATTGAGACAGCAACACGCCACCTCTACGCGAGTCAAAGCGCGCCGTTATCGACTGCAGCCCGCAACGTCGCGGCCTCGTTTTCGGCTGCGCTGAGCACGGCGACGGCAGCGACGTCCAAGTCGGATGCGCAAAGCGCCAAGCCAGTCGACTTTACGAGCATGACCCGCCAGCAAATGCAGGCGTGGAGCAATGACCAGGTTCGCAGCGGGAACATGTCGCTGGATGACAGCAGGCCTTTCATGGCGATGGCGATGAAAGTGCCGGTGCGCGGTGGCACCGAGCTGCAGGCTGGCAACGATGTCAAACGGGTTGATTTCACACAGACGGTTCGCGCGGGCATCGAGGGAGCGATTTCGCGCAACGACGATGTAACGCGCAAGATGCTGGAGTCGGCCTTGAAGACGATGCAGCAATACCAGGGCGACACAATCGGCATCGACACCCGCGCGTAAAACAAAAATGGCGACCCGCAGGTCGCCATTTTCACTGTCGCGGCGCGCTTTATTTGACGCCGTGCATCAGTTTCTGGATCAATGGCGCGAGCAGGAACAGCAGCACGCCGCCGGCCATCAGGATATAGAAACCCTGGGTGTAGGCGCCCAGCGCGGTGGCGGCCGACATGCCGGCCGAGCCAGATGCGTGGCTGGCGAAAATACCGGACAGGTTGTTGCCGATACCGGTGGCCAGGAACCAGCCGCCCATGCCCAGGCCAACGAGGCGGGTCGGGGCCAGTTTCGTCACCATCGACAGGCCGATCGGCGAGAGGCACAGTTCACCGATCGACTGGATCACGTAGACCGCGAACAGCGTCCAGAATGGGATTTTGCCTTCCGGGTTGACCAGCGAACCGAGTGCGAACATCAGCAGCAGGAAGGCGAAGCCGTTGAACAGGATGCCGAGGCCAAATTTGCGAGGAATCGACGGGTTGTTGTTGCGCCGGCCCAGCATCACCCAGATGGCGGCAATGATCGGGGCGCAGACGATGACGGCAATCGAATTGACGCTCTGGAACCAGGCCGTCGGGAACAGGAACGTGCCCAGTTGGCGGTCGACGATTTTATCAGCCAGGAAGGTGAACGACGAACCGGCCTGCTCGAAGAAGCACCAGAACATGATGTTGAAGAAGAAGATGATCATCATGGCGATGGTTTTGTCGCGCGCGACTTTACCTTCGCGCACACCCTCGACCACCAGCATGATCGCCAGGATCACGAACAGCACGGAGAGCACCACTTGCAGCTTGGCCGCTTCGATGCGCAGCAGGGCGTACATGACCGGAATGGCGCACAGTGCACCGAGCACCACCCAGACCATCCGCATCGGGCTTTGCGCTTCCGGCGTCGGGGCGCCGATGCCTTTCAGCTGGCGCCGGCCGAAATAGAACCAGACCAGGCTGAGTAGCATGCCGATGCCGGCCGCGAAGAACACGGCTTTATAGGCAGGGCCTGCGCCCGGGCCGGCATATTTCTCCGCCAGGTAGCCGGTCAGCACCGGTGCGATCAGCGCACCGGTATTGATGCCCATGTAGAAAATCGTGAAACCGGAATCGCGCCGGGTATCGGCCAGCGCGTACAGTTTCCCGACCATGGTCGAGATATTCGGTTTGAACAGGCCGTTGCCGACGATGATGGTGGCCAGGCCCAGTTTGAAGAAATCTTCATTTGGCACGGTAATCATGAACAGGCCGGCAGCCATGAAGGCCGCGCCGATCAGGATCGACCGTTGATAACCGATCACGCGGTCGGCAACCAGACCGCCGAACACGGCGCCCGCATACACCAGCGCCAGATACGCGCCGTAGACCAGGCCGGCCGGGCCTTCACCCGCACCGGAGCCGGCGTAAAACTGCGCCACGATGTACAGCACCAGGGCCCAGCGTATGCCGTAGAAGGCAAAGCGTTCCCAGAATTCCGTCATGAACAGCATCCACAGCGGCGCTGGATGACCCATGATCTGCTTGAATCCCGGGATAGCGACTTCGTTCGTCGTCGTTGTGTTGCCTGCTCCACTCATGCGGTGGTCCTCTCGAAATTGTTGATCGAATACTGGCGCTGCCCGGATCGTGTCCTGGCAAGCCGATGTGCGCTGCATTTTAATGTAAATCCGGCATCGCAAGCAAAAAAATGCGGGATGTGGTACCCGGGCGCTGGCGTCGAGGCAGAATGCCGTCACACGTTGTATATTGGTGGCGAGAACGATTGATTAGCAAAAGGAAGCGCACCATGGAATACGACGTTATCGATACCCTGATTTCCCCCGAAGGCCAGCTTGAAGTGCTGTCCAAATCCGAAGTGGCCAAACTGCTCGATACGAGCCAGGGCGGCCTTTACCAGGTGTTCCGCAGCTGCGCGCTGGCGGTGCTTAATTGCGGCAGCTCGATGGACGACGGCAAGGAACTGCTGGAACGCTATCGCTCGTTCGACATCAAGATTGTCCAGCGCGAGCGCGGCATCAAGCTCGATATCAAGGGCGCGCCGTCGGCTGCTTTCGTCGACGGCAAAATGATCAAGGGCATCCACGAACACCTGTTCGCGGTGCTGCGCGATATCGTGTACGTGAACAGCGAAATCGTCGGCAATCCAAAATTCGACCTGACCCGTCCCGACGGCATTACCGACGCGGTGTTCCACATTCTGCGCAATGCGAATGTCCTGAAACCGCAGCGCAATCCGAATCTGGTGGTGTGCTGGGGCGGCCATTCGATCAATCGGATCGAATACAATTATTCGAAGGAAGTGGGCTACCAAATGGGCCTGCGCGACCTGGATATCTGCACCGGCTGCGGCCCGGGCGCGATGAAGGGTCCGATGAAAGGCGCCACCATCGGCCACGCCAAGCAGCGTTTGCATACCGGCCGCTATCTCGGCATTTCCGAGCCGGGCATCATCGCCGCCGAATCGCCGAACCCGATCGTCAACGACCTGGTGATCATGCCGGACATCGAAAAGCGGCTGGAAGCCTTCGTGCGCACGGGACACGGCATCATCGTGTTTCCGGGAGGTGCCGGGACAGCCGAGGAAATCCTGTACATCCTCGGCATCCTGCTGCATCCCGATAACACCGACATGCCGTATCCGCTGATTTTTACGGGTCCGGCCACGGCCAAGGCATACTTCGAACAGATCGACGGCTTCATTGGTGCCACGCTCGGGGCAGAAGCCCAGAAACGCTACCAGATCATCGTCGACAATCCGGCGCTGGTCGCGCAGGAAATGCTGACCGGGATTCGCAAGGTGCGCGAATACCGCAAATCGCGCAGCGACGCGTATTACTTCAACTGGGCCTTGAAGATCGATTCCGAATTCCAGAAGCCGTTCAAGCCGACCCACGCCAGCATGCGCAGCCTGTCGCTGCACAAGAACCAGGAAACCCATTTGCTGGCCGCGGATTTGCGGCGCGCGTTTTCAGGCATCGTGGCGGGGAATGTGAAGGAAGACGGGATACGCGAGATCGAGCAGTTCGGGCATTTTGAAATTCATGGCGACGCCAGTATCACGGGGCCGATGGATGCGTTGCTGACGTCGTTCGTGGAGCAGAGCCGGATGAAGTTGCCGGGGAAGGCGTATGTGCCGTGTTATCGGGTTATACAATAGTTGCATTCCACACGTAATTGCCGCGAAGGCGCGAACCAATAGCACGTTTACAGCACCTCGACCGTCACCATTTCAGCGAGCGTGTTATGGGTCCCGGCCTGCGCCGGGACGACGTTTCGAGGGCGACGAGCGAGAATAAGGCTGCTTCATCGCGGATAAAAAAACGGCGTGCGCGAAGTCATCCGGGCACGCCGTTCTTACGTCAAACCGATCACTCTTCCTTGCGCAAATGCGGGAACAGCAGCACGTCCCGGATATTCGGCGAATCGGTAATGAGCATCATCAGGCGATCGATCCCGATGCCGCAGCCACCGGCCGGCGGCATGCCGTATTCCAGCGCGCGGATGTAGTCGGCGTCGTAATACATCGCCTCTTCGTCGCCCGCTTCCTTGGCCGCCACCTGGGCCAGGAAACGCGCCGACTGGTCTTCGGCGTCGTTCAGCTCGGAGAAGCCATTGGCAATCTCGCGGCCCACCATGAACAGTTCGAAACGCTCGGTGATGCCCGGCGTCGTGTCCGATGCGCGTGCCAGTGGCGACACTTCGGCCGGGTAGTCGATGATGAAGGTCGGCTCCCACAGCTGTGCTTCGGCGGTTTCTTCGAACAGCGCCAGCTGCAAACCACCCAGGCCGGCGGTGGCAAACGGTTTCACGCCGAATTTCAGCAGCTCGGTTTTGATGAAGTCAGCGTCGTTCAGCTGCTCGGCGCTATAGCCCGGTGCATACTTGTTGATGGCTTCGACGATGGTCATGCGGTGGAACGGTTTCGACAAATCCAGTGCGCGGCCGCCATAGGTCAGCTCGGCGGTGCCATGCGCATCGACAGCGGCCTGGCGGATCACGGCTTCCGTGAAATTCATGATCCACTGGTAATCTGTGTAGGCCGCATAGAATTCCATCATCGTGAATTCCGGATTGTGGCGCACCGACACACCCTCGTTACGGAAGTTGCGGTTGATTTCGAACACGCGATCAAAGCCGCCTACCACCAGGCGCTTCAGGTACAGCTCGGGCGCGATACGCAGGTACATTTCCATGTCCAGCGCATTGTGGTGCGTGATGAACGGTTTCGCTGCCGCGCCGCCGGGGATGGTGTGCAGCATCGGCGTTTCGACTTCCATGAACTCGTTCTTTTCCATGAAGCGGCGGATCGACGACATCGCGGCGGTGCGCGCCTTGAAGGTGCGGCGTGTCTCTTCGCTCATGATCAGGTCGACGTAACGCTGGCGGTACTTGGTTTCCTGGTCGGCCAGGCCGTGGAATTTGTCCGGCAGCGGGCGGATCGCCTTGGTGATCAGGCGCAGCTTGCTGACCTTGATGGTCAGCTCGTCGGTCTTGGTTTTGAACAGCGTGCCTTCGACGCCGAGGATGTCGCCCAGGTCGTAGCTGCGCAAGGCGTCCATCGCGGCTTCACCGGTCACGTCGAGCGTGGCGTAGATCTGGATGCGGCCGTCCGCGCGCGGGCCCGACGCGTCCTGCAGGGTCGCGAAGGCGGCCTTTTTGCCGGCTTCGCGCTTGAGCATCATGCGGCCTGCCAGTACGACGTGTACTGGCTCGGCTTCGAGTTCTTCACGCGTCTTGCCGGCGTATTGCGCCGTCAGGTCGGCAGCCTTGTGCTGTGGGCGGAAGTCGTTCGGGAAAGCGATGCCCTGCTGGCGAATGGTGGCCAGCTTGGCGCGGCGCTCGGCCATGAGCTTGTTTTCATCGGCGGCCGTGATGGGCGCCTGGTCCTGGTTTTCGGTAGTCATGATTTTATTGGATGGGTGAGGCTGCAAACACGTCGGCAACCGACAGGTCTGTGAAATGGTCGACAATCAGGATGACATTGTCGAATGCGGCGAAGGCCGACGCGGGCAGGGTGGTGGTAATCACCACGCAGCGCATGCCGGCGCGCCGGGCCGCTTCCACGCCCAGCGGCGCGTCTTCGAACACGATGCAGTTTTCCGGCAGCGCACCGACGCGACGGGCCGCTTCCAGGAACACGTCCGGATGCGGTTTGCCGCGCGGGACGTCGGCCGCGGTGACGACCGCGTCGAAATGCTTGCGGATATCCAGGCCGTCGAGCGTGAACGTGACGTTCGAGGTTTGCGCCGCGGTGGCCACGGCCAGCTTGACGCCGTCTGCCCTGGCGGCCAGCACCAGCGCCTCGAAGCCTGCGACGGTTTTAAGGTGTGGGCCGTACAGCTCGCGGTAGACGACTTCCTTCTCGCTATTGAGCGCGACGACTTCGTCTTCGGTCAGGTGCGCGCCCATCTCGTCGCGGATGATTTCGCGGCCATGGCGTCCGGCCGTGGCCAGGAAAAAGGCATCCCGGTCGATGGTGCGGTCACGGCGTTTGAAGAACTCCACCCACGAATCGGTGTGGAAGCCCATGTTGTCGACGATGGTACCGTCCATGTCGAAGAGGAATGCACGGATCATTGAACGCCTTGTTTGAGTGAGGCCGAAATGAATTCATCGAGGTCGCCATCGAGCACGCCCTTGGTGTTACCGGTTTCAAAGTTGGTGCGCAAATCCTTGATGCGCGACTGGTCCAGCACGTACGAGCGGATCTGGTGGCCCCAGCCGACGTCGGTCTTCGAGTCTTCCAGCTTTTGCTGTTCGCTCATGCGTTTGCGCAGTTCGTGTTCGTACAGTTTTGCCTTCAGCATTTCCATCGCTTCGGCGCGGTTGCGGTGCTGCGAACGGTCGTTCTGGCATTGCACGACGATGCCGGTGGGCCCGTGCGTCATGCGCACCGCGGAGTCGGTTTTATTGATGTGCTGACCACCGGCGCCGGACGCACGATAGGTGTCGACGCGGATATCGGCCGGGTTCACATCGATCTCGATCGAATCATCCACCTCCGGGTACACGAACAGCGACGTGAACGAGGTGTGGCGCCCGTTGGCCGAGTCGAACGGCGACTTGCGCACCAGGCGGTGCACGCCGGTTTCGGTGCGCAGGTGGCCGTAGGCGTACTCGCCCTCGACTTTCAGCGTGGCCGTTTTGATGCCCGCGACTTCGCCGTCGGACTGCTCGAGGATCTCGACCTTCCAGCCCTTGCGTTCGCAGTAGCGCAGGTACTGGCGCAGCAGCATCGAGGCCCAGTCCTGGGCTTCGGTACCGCCGGCGCCGGCCTGGATATCGATGAAGCAGTTATTCGCGTCGAGCTGGCCGCTGAACATGCGGCGGAACTCCATCGCTTCGATGACGCCCTTGATGGTGTCGGCATCGACAATGACCGATTCGAGCGTGTCGTCGTCACCTTCTTCGCGCGCCATCTGGTAGATGTCGTTCGCGTCTTTCAGGTCGGCGTCGGCCTTGATCAAGGTGTGGACCACGGCTTCCAGCGCTTTTTTCTCTTTGCCGAGATCTTGCGCTTTCTTCGGGTCGTTCCAGACGGTGGGGTCTTCCAGTTCTTCGTTGACCTGCTCTAGTTTCTCTGACTTCTTATCGAAGTCAAAGATACCTCCGAAGTTCGGCTTCACGACCGGTCAGGTCGTTGAGCAGGGCGGACAGGGCGTTGATGCGTTCGGCTTCCATGATGTGGGGCTCTCGGTGTTGGTTGAATCGAACCTTGGATTATACCGTAGTGATGCACTGTTGAGCCCCGTGGAAGGGTGCCGTATGATGGCGCCGACCCCTTATCTGGAAACTCCCATGCGCACCCCGATCTCTGCTGCCGTTCTGCTCCTGCTTGCTCTTCCCGTCGCCGCCGCAGAACGGGTCGCCACTGCCAGCGCTACCGCTACCATTGCGCTGCTTGAAACCACCGACCTGCATTCGAACGTGGTCGGTTACGATTACTACAAGCTGGCGCCCGACCAGTCGCTCGGCCTGGACCGCACCGCCACCCTGATCGCGCAGGCGCGCAGCGAGTTCGCCAACAGCCTGTTGTTCGACAATGGCGACACCATCCAGGGCACGGCGCTGGCCGACTGGCAGGCGTTGGCAAAACCGCTGCGCTGCAACCAGGTACTGGGCATTTACAAGGTGATGAACCAGCTGAAATACGACGGCGGCGGTATCGGCAACCACGAATTCAACTACGGCCTGGCGTTCCTTGGCCAGGTCACCGGTTCACGCTTCGACGTGGCCGGCGTGGCGCCGCGTAAAACGGCGTGTGCCGGCCCCGCCTTCCCGCAAGTGCTGGCCAATGTCTACAGCACCAAAACGCGCCAGCCGCTGTTCGCGCCGTACCGCATCATCGACAAGACCATCACGGCGCTGGGCGCCGACGCCAAGCCAATCACGACCACGATCAGGGTCGGCATCATCGGCTTTACGCCGCCGACGATCCTGTCGTGGGACAAGCGCAACCTGGACGGTAAAGTTTATACGGAAGGCCTGCGCGAGACGGCGCAAAAATACATTCCTGAGATGCGGGCAAAGGGCGCCGACATCGTCGTCGCCATTTCGCACGGTGGCCTCGATGACAGCCCGTATTCGCCGACCATGGAAAACGGTAACTGGTACCTGGCGCAGGTGCCGGGCATCGACGCCATGCTGCTGGGGCACTCGCACCAGACCTTCCCGGACGCGTCCAGCAGCATTGCGCAGTTCAATCTGCCGGGCGTGGACAAAGCAAAAGGACTGGTGCATGGCGTACCGACGGTGATGGCGAATTTGTGGGGCAAGCACCTGGGCGTGATTGGCCTGCACCTCAAAAACGATGGCACGCGCTGGATCGTGGATAAGGAGCAGACCACGGTAGAAGCGCGCGCCGCGCAGCAGCCCGACAAATCGGTCGTGGCAGCCGATCCGGCCGTGCTGGCGACCATCGCCGCCGAACACGCGGCCACGATTGCCTACGTCAAGACGCCGGTCGGGCAGACCGCGTTCCGCCTGTCGTCCTACTTTTCGGACGTCGGCGACAGTTCGGCGCTGGAGGTAGTCAACCAGGCCCAGACCGACTACGCGGCGCGCTACGTGAAGGCGAATTTGCCGAAGCTGGCCGGCCTGCCGCTGCTGTCGATGACGGCCGCGTTCAAGAGCGGCTACGCGGGACCGGGCGACTACACCGACGTGGCGCCGGGCAGCCTGGCCCTGAACAATGCAGCCGATTTGTACCTGTACCCGAACGCGCTGTACCTGGTCAAGGTGAGCGGCGCCGAACTGAAAGGCTGGCTGGAGACGGCGGCCAAGCGCTTCAACATGATCGACCCGAGCGTGACCACTGCGCAGGAGCTGATCAACCCGGGCCACCCGAGTTTTAACTTTGACACCGTCACCAGTCGCGACTTCAGCTACCGCATCGATGTGACGCAGCCGGTGGGCCAGCGCATCGGGTCAATGACCTGGCGCGGCAAGGCGGTCGAGCCGGCACAGGCGTTCCTGGTCGCGACGAATAACTACCGCGCCAGCGGGGGCGGCAATTTCCCGGGCCTGGACGGCAGCAAGACGGTGTTCGCAGCGCCCGACAACAATCGGGATGTGCTGATCGCCTACGTGCGCGCCACCAAGACCTTGACGCGCGCGGCCAACGGCGCCGCGCGCAGCTGGCGGTTCGCGCCGGTGAAAACCGCTGGCCCGGTCGTGTTCCGCTCGGCGCCGGGCAAACTGGCCCTGGCGCGTGAAGCCGGGCTCGACAACGTCACTGAGCTGCACAGCGATGACGGCAAGGGCTTTGCGCTCTACGCGGTGGATCTGTCGAAGTGAGAGGGTGGACGCTGGCGGCGTGCCTGGTGTGCCTGCAGGCGGCCGCACATGATACGGAAATCGACACGACCCAGGCCAGGGCGTATCGGCATGGGACCGGCGTGGCGCTCGACCAGGCGCGCGCCGTCCGATTGTTCGAGCGGGCAGCGCAAGCCGGCGACGCCGATGCCGCCTTTACGCTGTCAAACATGCTGCGCGACGGCGAAGGCGTCGACCCGGATCCGGCCGCGGCGGCGCGCTGGCTGCAGGTTGCTGCCGATGGCGAATCGCCGGAAGCGCTGCAACAGCTGGCGATGGAAGAGCCGGACCCGGCGCGCGCCGCCCAGTTATTCAGGGAAGCGGCGCACGCGCTGACGCACAGGGTGCGCTAAACCCGGGGTCGATCAATGCAGTCAGTTCGGCGGCGATTTTCTCGGCCAGCTGGTAGATGTGAAACCCGTCGACGAAACCGTGATGGGCCTGGACAGAAAAGGGCACCAGCAGCGTGCTGTCCGGCGCATCACGGAACTTGCCCCAGGCCAGCGACGGAATATCCGGTGTGGACGAGGACGCAACCGGATGCTGGATCGACGTAAAATCGAGCCACGGGATGCAGGTGATGAACACCTGGTCCTTGGCGTCGCGCGGCGCGGCAAAGCGGTGCGACATGTTCAGCGCCGTCATGCCGGCCGCTTCATCGCGCGCCGCCACGCTGGCTGCCACAAAGCCGCGCAGGTCGTCGACCCAGTCGAACTGGGCGAAATTGAGGTCGTTGTGCTGGTTGACGACCGTGAACGACGGGATCAGGCGCTCGATGCGGATGACTTCTTCCTGCCAGACGCGGTAGCGGAAATTGTCGATCGCCAGCACTGAACGCAGTACGGCGCGCAGCATCACGTGGAAGGGCGGCAGGCCGTGGGCCTTGCACCAGGGCCGGAAATCCGGCAGCGTCATGGTAAACGTGATGTTGACGACGGCGCTGTCCATGCCGTCAAAGAGGGCAAAGCGGTCGCGTCGGTGTTCGAAGTTGTGCATGGTCGGAAGCAGCGTGGCTGGGCTGGTGATTATAAAACGGGGTGGGTGTAAAATGGCGCCGATGACCCATAGCGCCATCACCATTTCCCGCATCCTGCACGCCGGTTACGTGTTCGAATGCGACGGCACGCGTATCGCGTTCGACACCATTTTCGAGAACCCGTTCAGCCACAATTGCCACGCCTTTCCGGCCGTGCGTTTCGATCTCGACCTGGTCCGGCGCGAACGCTTCGACGCCGTGTTCATTTCGCATTTCCACGATGACCACTGCTCGCTCGACAGCGTCGATCTGCTCGACCGCGCCACACCCATCTACCTGTATTGCATCTTCGACGAACTGTTCGACATGCTGCGCAGCCTGGGTTTTACGCACGTCCATCCGCTGCGTCTGAACGCGGCGGTGACGGTCGGCCCGTTCCAGGTCACGCCACGCGAGGCGATGGATGCCGACGTCGACTCGATGTTCCAGGTGCAGGCGGCCGGGCTGAATGTGCTCAACGTGGTCGACTCCTGGATCGACGACGGCACGCTGGCGCAACTGGTCAGAGAGGGGCCGTGGGACATGGTCCTGTGGCCGTTCCAGACCATGCGTGAAATCGAGGTGCTGGCGCCATCGCGTTGCGCGCCCGCGCCGCCGTCGCTGCCGGACGAATGGATCACCCAGTTGCAGGCGCTGGCGCCGCGCTTCATCGTGCCCAGTTCCTGCCAGTTCGAGCAGGAACCGTGGTCGTGGTACAACCGGGCCTTCTTTCCGGTCTCGTATGCGCTGTTCACGGCGCAAGTGGGCGCGGCGGTGCCGAGCGCCCAGGTGGTGCGCATGAATCCGTCGGTGTCGCTGCGGCTCAATGCGGCGTCGCTCACCCCTGCGCCGGCGCTGGCCTGGGTGATCCCGGTGGGCGAGCAAGACCTTGACTACGTCTATCAAGGCAATGCAACGCCACCGTCCACGGCGCAGATTGCGGCGCATTTCCCGGCGCTGACGGCGCAGCAGCAGGCGCGCGTCGAGCACTACTGCCGCGTGACCTTTCCGGCGCAGTACGGCGAGGTGGAAGCGGGCTGCGACTATTTCGACGTGGCGCGCGTGTGGCAGTTGTCGCTGTTCGATCACGCGGGCGAGGTGCGCCGCTGGCGTTATCTGCTCGCGCCTGGTGGCGCGGCGCTGTGCGCTGACGCTGCTGCCCCGCTGGGCTGGAGCACCGACATCCCGGCCGCCAAGCTGTATGCGGCGCTCGAATCGGGCGAGGCGCTGACGTCGATGTACATGCGGATCAACGACACTCGGTTCGATGCGGCCACCGAGCGGGCGCTGGACGCTGCCGACGTGATCGATGATCCGCTGATCCGGTGCCTGTTCAGTTCGGCGTTCGGGGCTTATCAGGCGGCGCAGTTAAGGCGCCTGCTGGCCCGCCAGAGCGGCGCTTAACCCGCCCGTTCGCGTACCCACTGCACCAGCGCCGGATCTGTCAACGGCCGGCTGAACAGATAGCCTTGCCCCTTGGCGCAATGCTGATCCCGCACTGCCTGTTCCTGCGCCGCCGTCTCGATGCCCTCGGCCACGGTGCCCATGCCGAGGCTTTGGGCCACCTTCACGGTGGCCTCGATCAGCACCCGGTGGTGGGCGCTGGTATCGGACTGGGACACGAAGGAGCGGTCGATTTTCACCGTGTCGACAGGTAGTAAATGCAAGCTCGACAGCGACGAATAGCCAGTGCCGAAATCGTCCAGCGCCAGCGTCACGCCAACCGCCTTCAGTTCGTGCAGGCGCTGCTGAATTTCCTGGTCCTGCGCGGCCAGGCTTTCGGTCACTTCCAGCTGCAGCGCGCCCGCCGCCATGCCGGTCCGGGCCAGGGTGGCACGCACGCTGGCCGCAAAGCCGTCCTGGCCCAGTTGGGCGCGCGACAGGTTCACCGCCATCAGGCGCGGTGCGATCGGGCCCAGCTCCACGCGCCAGCGCTGAAAGTCGCGGCAGGCGCGCTCCAGCACGAAGTCGCCCAGCGCGCCGATCAGGCCGCACTGTTCGGCCACCTCGATGAATTCGAAAGGCGGCACCACGCCGCGCACCGGATGCTGCCAGCGCACCAGCGCTTCCACGCCGGCCGAATAATCGGTGCCGCCGTCGGCCAGCAAGCCGACCACTGGCTGGTACACCACGAACAGCTGATTGTCGTGCAGCGCCGTGCGCAATTCGGCTTCGATATCGCCGCGCCGCGCAGCCCGTTCGCGCATGCCGGTGTCGAACGTCACGTAGCGGGCGCCGCCGGCACGCTTGGCTTCGACCATGGCGATGCTAGCGTCGCGCACGGCTTCGTCCGGGTCGGTGTTTTCGGCCAGGCTCCAGACCAGGCCCACGCTGACGGTGCAACTGATTTCGTGGTCCAGCAAAAAATAGGGTTTGCCGATGTTGTCGATCAGGCGCCGCGCGATCTTCTCGACGTCTTCGATGCGGCGCATGCCTTCCAGCACGACGACGAATTCGTCGCCGCCGAGGCGCGCCGCCAGCTGGCCGCTGTCCTTGGCGATGTGGTCGGTGGGCGGGCGCAGCACGGCGCGCACGCGCTGGCCAATTTCCACCAGCAGGGCGTCGCCGGCGGCCTGGCCCAGGGTATCGTTGATCTGGCGGAAGCGGTCGCAATTCATGAACAGCAGCGCCACTTCACCGCTGTCGGCCGAGCGCGTAAAACCGAGCAGCGACTGCAGCTGCTCGCGCACGGCGGCGCGGTTCGGCATCCTGGTCAGGGCATCGGTGCGGGCCGCGCTTTTCAGGCGCCGGGCCAGCGTTTCACGTTCGCGCTGGATGTCCAGGGTGGCGTCGGCGACCACGCACATCAGGCGCGCGCTGTCGAGCTTGAGCAGGCTGATCGATAGCACTTCCGGTGCGCCGGGGCCGCCGGCGGCGTCGCCCAGCGGCACCCGCAGGGCGTCACAGATCACGCCGGACGATTCCTCGTAGGCTGTCGCCATCGCCGCCAGTTCCGGCGCGTGCGCCTGCAGTACGGTGTACAGGTTGTCCAGGCCGTCGCTGCCGACCAGCGGCATCAGCAGGTTCGACGCCATGGGGTTGAGCAGCTCGATGGTGCCGGCCCAGTCGATCTGGACCAGGCCGATCGGCGCGCGGTACAAGAACTGGACCAACGCCTCGTAGGCATCGTTCTGGTTGTTGTGGACGATCATGGTATTCACAGCTGGGGTGCGTGTTGCGGCAGCTGGAAGTCGTCGGCGGCGCTCCAGCCGGCGACCTGGTTGCGCCCCTGCTGCTTGGCGCGGCGCATGGCCTGTTCGGCGCGTTCCATCAGCGCGGTCAGCTCGTTCGCATCGTCGTCCATTTCAGCCACGCCAGCACTGACGGTGAAGGCAATCATGCTGCCGTCTGGCGCGCCTGGCAGCGCGGCCACCTGCGCGCGCACGCGCTCGGCGACGATCAGGGCGCCGGCGCGGTCGGTCGACGGCAACAGCACGGCAAACTGGTTGCCGCCCATGCGCGCCACCACGTCGACATCGCGGAAAGTGGCGCGCAAGCGATCGGCCAGCTGGCGCAGGACCAGGTCGCCGGCCGCCGCGCCGAGGCGCTGGTTGATCGACTTCAGGTGATCGGTATCGAACACCACCACCGAGGTGGCGCGTGGAGAAGCACGACGCCGTCCCAGTTCCTGGGCCGCAGCGTCGAAAAACGCGCGCCGGTTCGACACGCCGGTCAGGGTATCGCTGAACGACTCGCTGTGGGCGGCGGCGCCGGCCGCATGCTTGTCGCTTATGTCGCGCAGGATCATGCAATAGGCGCGGTCGGCTTCACCCTCGTGCAGGGCGCCGCTGTCGGGCAGCGGCGAAATCATGGCGCTGCCCCAGAACTGGCTGCCGTCGGCGCGCAGGCGTGGGCCTTCTTCCAGATTCCAGCCATTCGCCAGCGCTTCGCGCAAGCGGTCGAGCTGGCGCGCGTCGGTGGTGCCGCCGTCGGGGAAAAACACGGAATAGGGCTGACCGACCACTTCTGTGCCGAAGCGCGTGACGCGCCCGATGGTGTCGTTCCAGGCGCTGACATTGCCGTCCCGGTCCAGGCCGACCACCGCGTAATCGGTGATATTGGTCAGGATCGCGTTGAGCCAGGCGTCGGCCTGTTTCAGCTGGCGCTCGCGGCGCACCTGTTCCGTCACATCGGCGATCACGGCCATGAGACGGTGCGCATCGAGTTTGAGCAGGCTGATTGACAGGACTTCGGGCGTGCCGCGCTTGATGCGCGCGCGGCTGTCCGGGTGCAGGAAGATCTGGCGACCTTCGCAGATCATGCCGGAAGGTGCGCTGAACGAGGCGCACAGGTGACGCAATTCGGGTGCCACGCCAGCGAGCGCATCAAACAGATTGTCCAGGCATGCCTGCGGCGCCAGCGGCATCAGCAATTGCGCGGAAATCGGATTGATCATCGCAATCGCGCCGTCCGCCGCCGTCTGCACCAGGCCCACTGGGGCCAGGTAGAGGAACTGGATCAGCGCTTCGTGTTCGGTGACGATATTGTCAATATTTGCAGTATTCATGGTGCCCGATGCGTCCAGATGGTTTATTGCCGGCGTATTAAGACATAGCGCACCGCGGCGCCGGGATCCGCAATCAGGCGCAGGGCCACCTTGATCGGCCGCATGCGCAGGGTCAGTACGTAGTCGATGGTAGCATCAAGCGCGACACCCTGATCGTCGGCGTCATCGAAGCGCTGCGCTACCATGAAGTTGTTCATGCAGGGCGCGACGTTGGTGAACAAGGGCTGGTTCAGCACGCGCTGGGGCGACAGGCCGGCGGCGCTGGACTCCACTGCGTTGTAACGGCAGACAGCCGTTTCGCGATCGAAACCAATCACGCCGAAGTCGAGTTGATCGAGTTCGGCGTCGCTCAGGGCGGCCAATGCCGCTCCCAGTGTTGGCATGTCGAACGATAATATGTTGGCGTGCATTGTATTACTCCGAAAGAAAGAATGGCCAGTATAAATGGTTGTCTCAGAGAAATGGTAGTGAAACGCGTCGATTTTGCAGTCCACTGTTGGTAATTGTCGACGAGTGTTAGTTAGTGCACATTGGGGCATAGTGCGCCTTATGCGCGCTGGCGAACGGTCGAGTTTATTGCCCGTAGTTATCATGTCAGTGATTAATAACTTAACTACTTTGAAAGCACCAACATGAAAATTCGTTCAATTACCACTTCCCTGGCGCTGGTGTTGTCCTTGGCCTGCGTTGCCAGTGCTCAGGCCGGTTGCCTGAAAGGCGCCGTGGTCGGCGGTGTCGCCGGGCACGTTGCCGGGAAACACAGCGTGGCCGGCGCCGCGGTCGGTTGTGCCGTGGGCCACCACATGAGCAAGAAAAAAGCCCGCGAACAGGCCGCTGCCGACGCGCGTGCGCGCGAGCAACAGCGCCAGGCCCAGATCGCGCCCGTGCGCCGCTAAGCCGGAGAATCTCATTTGAAACTGTTAATCCGGTTCTTCTCGTGGGTGCATGGGGCGATGTCCCTGCTGTTCGTGGCGATCTCCCTGCTGCTGATGTGTATCGCGGGCAAGCTCACGTGGGTGGCGATGATCGGTAACGACAGTGCCAACAATGCCATCGAAGCCATTTCGATTCTGGCCATTGCGGTGGTGGCACTGCAGATCGCCCAGACCATTATCGAAGAAGAGGTCATCCGCGACTCGCACGTGAGTGCGCCGACGCGGGTGCGGCGCTACCTGTCACGCTTCCTGGTCGTGGTGGTGGTGGCCTTGTCGATCGAAGGCCTGGTCGCGTCGTTCAAGGCGTCGCACGAAAATCCGGCGATGCTGCCGCATGCGGCGACGATCCTGGTGGCGGCGGCATTGCTGCTGGCGGGCTGGGGTATCTTTATCAAGCTCAACCGTGCGGCGGAAGACGTCGAGCCGGAAGCGATGGCAGACGCCAAGAGTGAAGATGTGAAGCTCGAAGAGTAAGTTTTACCCTGCGTTTGCGCAATATCAATTTGCGCAAACGCAGCTCCGGAACAATAAGCAGGTGCAGTCTGCCCATTTACCGGAGTATCACAATGCATTTGATCAGATTTCTGCTAACAATCGCTGCGGCGCTGGCGCTGACGGCGGGGGCCTTCACGCCGCCTGCGCACGCCGACGAAACCTGTAATTCCCCCTATCTCTCCAACCTCATCCGAGGCCAGGAAGACTATTTGTATGTCTGGACTCTCGGCGTTGCAGGCATGGGCGACGGCTTCGACAAGCTGGTGACGCTCGACGTGAAACCGGGCTCCGCAACGTACGGCAAAGTCATCGCGCAGGCCAGTGTAGGCGAACGCGGCGAAGCCCATCACTTCGGCTTCACTGACGACCGGCGCTTTCTCTGGGCCGGCGCGCTCGACAGCAATAAAATCCATGTCTTCGACGTCGGTGCCAACCCGGCGCAGCCCAAACTGGTGCGCACCATCACCGACCTGGGCGCCAGATCGGGCCTGCTCGGCCCGCACACCTTTTACGCCTTGCCGGGACGCATGCTGGTCGGCACGCTGTCGAATACCAAAGATGGCGGCGGCGTCACCGGCATGGCGCTCTACAACAACCAGGGCGACTTCATTCGCCAGTACGCGCTGCCGGTCGGGAAGGGCGCCGACGGCTATGGTTACGATATCGCCATCAACCCGGCGCGCAATGCGCTGCTCACGTCCAGCTTCACGGGCCGCCAGAATTACATGACTGAACTGGGCACGCTGATCAAGGATCCGGCCGCCATGAAAAAATTTGGCAACACCATGGTGATGTGGAATTTGAAAGCCATGCGACCGGACAAAGTGTTCGAAGTCCCCGGTGCGCCGCTTGAAATTCGCTGGTCCTTGCGCCCTGGCGACGACTGGGCCATCACCTCCACGGCCCTGACGTCGAAGCTGTGGCTTGTGAAGAAAGACGCCAGGGGAGAATGGCAAGCCAAAGCGGTGGCCGATATCGGCGATCCGTCGAAGACGCCGCTGCCAGTCGACATGTCCATTACTGCCGACAGCAAGGGGCTCTGGGTGAATACCTTCATGGATGGCACCACCCGCTATTTCGACATCAGCAACCCGGAGGCGCCGCGCCAAACCTACGCCAAAAAGACGGGGTCGCAGGTGAACATGGTGTCGCAAAGCTGGGACGGCAAGCGGGTGTACGTCAGCAGTTCGCTGCTGGCCAAATGGGACAAGGGCGGCAAGGATGACGAGCAGTTCGTCAAGCTGTACAGCTGGGACGGCAAGGAACTCAAGGAGCAATTTGTCGTCGATTTCTACCAGCTCAAGCTGGGGCGGGCCCATCACATGAAGCTGGGTGCGAAGCGACCGGGGGCGCCTGTGTGACCTTGCGTGCAGCATGCGGCGCGGCGCTGGCTTTCGCTGCATTGGCGACAGCAGCTGCCTGGTCTTTGCAGTTGGCCGGGCAGCGCCTGGCTGCGCCGGTCGATGGCTTGCCGTCGCTGGGATTCGTGGCGCCGGCTGCGGGGAGTTATCGCCTCGAGCGTATCCTGCATGTGCCGGACGGGCCGGTGCTCGACAGCGACGGCAGGGCGCGTCGCCTGCGCGCCTTCACCACCGGCCGCATCACGCTGTTCTCCTTCATCTATACCTACTGCACCGACCCGCAAGGCTGTCCGCTGGCCTATGCAAGCCTGCACGCACTGAAAGACATGATCGCCGTCGACCCTGCCTTGCGGGGGAAGGTGCGCCTTGTCAGCATGAGTTTCGATCCGGCCTTCGACACGCCTGCGATGATGCGCAGCTATGGCGGCGACGATGCCCGGCCCGGGAATGCGGTGCCCTGGTTTTTTCTGACCACGGCCTCGAACGCGCAACTGGCGCCCTTGCTGGCGGGCTTTGGCCAGGATGTGCGCGTCATCCACCCTGGCCAGCCAGCGCAGCGGGCGCCGGTCCTGAGCCACCTGATGAAGGTGTATCTGATCGACCAGGACGGCGTGGTGCGCGAAATTTATTCGCCCGCTTACCTGCACCCGCGCATCCTGCGCAACGATATCGTTACCCTGTTGCAGGAAGTCAACAACCCATCCCGGTAGTCAGGATACCCCGGACGACCGGACCGTTCTCAGGAAACGATCCCGGACGTCCGGCCGAGCTGCTTGCGCGCTTGATAAGTGTGGCCTGCGTAGCTCGCCCTGGCATGGATCGCCCGTGCTGTGGAGAATGAACGAAACTGCCAATGATTGGTTTGGGAAACGGCTGCAACTGCAACAGTCGCACGTGTCGTTTTGACCGCAATAGATGTCACCGAGGCTGCGGAGGTCATTATTTCTTTGCGATCTACGCGCGAAAAAATTTCCCTGATTAGCAGTCTGTGATTGACCGGCCGATTTCGACCCAAAGCAGTCCTTGAACGGCGCTGCGAATCAAATTATAGATGTAAACTGAAGCTCGCTATCCTGGATGTAATACTTGCGATCGTTCAGAAGGCGTTAGATGTCAAGACCCGCTTGGTTATAGACGCGTTTAACGAATAATTCTGGCTTTTTATCGTGCCAGTTTTTCAGG